>DCQY01000035.1:11942-23496 GCA_002323995.1 Akkermansiaceae bacterium UBA1506
AACACATACCCCTCATCTAATCTCGCTAGTGAGGCCCAATACAAAATCTTTCAGATTCGCGGCGTGAACGCCGAGAACTCCAACAGCCCAGTTGAGGATCGAGCTCAAGTAGAGGCTGGCATTGATTTCGTGAACTCAAACCCCGAAGACGAGCGCTCCCCTGAGATTCGCGCCGGCTTGGAAGAAATCGAGGCCCGTTCAATGGAGAAACTATTCAATACGGGTCAATTTTATGAAAAAAGTAGCAAACCTGAATCTGCGCGCGTTTACTACAGAGAGGTAGTAAAGAATCCCAATACCCCATGGGCAGCCAAAGCTCAGGAACGACTTAACGAACTAGACAACGCTCCGGTTTCCGTGGAAAAAAGGGCCAGTTTCTTCGGAAGCAACCCTCTCAAAAGGGATTCTGTTGAAATGAGAACTTCTGAAGATGATGTTTTGCCACTTCCCGCTGTGGAGGCTGATTCCTGATTTCAGAATGATTAGACGCCCCGCGGGTTATCGGCTACATTTCCTGAACAGACTACTCCAAAAGTCTCCGTTTTTCCCATCAATCACCCTGCAGCGCGTCGACTTCTGATCCTTAAATATAATCGAGTTCGACGTGTCCAGTTCAGATGAATCGCTTGCCCATAACGTCTCTACTTGCTGCTGCGGCGCTTTTGCTTTCCGGTTGCGCTGGGTATGAACTAGGCGATGCCAAGCCCTCGGCCTACTCGGGTATCGATAATCTCCACGTACCCACTTTTCGAAACGAAACACTTGAACCTCGACTTTCCAGCCTAGTCACGAATGCAGTCGTTAGAGAACTGCAAGCTGACGGAACTTATCGAATCAGTAATCGTGGAAATGCCAATGCGATTTTGGTTGGGCAAATCACCCAAATTCGAAAAACCCAACTGCGGGCAGCAAGGACCGATACTTTGGAATCGCAGGAGCTTCGGATGCTTCTTTATGTCAGTTTTCACCTTGAAGATCCCGTAACTGGCGAGGTAATTCGCCCTGCCCTTCCCGAACAAGCCGAACAGGATAGTTTCGGTGATCGTGGGATTGAGGAGAGGCCAGCATACGCCTCTCAAGGTCAGGTTGTCGGCACAACGATTCAATTCGTTGACCCCAATTTTCAGGTCGGCGAAAGAAATGCGCTTTCTATAGCTGCTCAGGATGCCGCAACTAAGATGGTGGGAATCCTTGCGAATGGTTGGTAAACAGAACCGCGGATCTTTCCATGACGAATAGCTCGACTGGGCGCGTTCAGCTAATAGGCTCCCCTATTGGCAACCTCGGAGATATAACGTTTCGCGCCGTAGAGTGCCTGCGTTCAGCAAGTGTGATCGCTTGTGAAGATACTCGTCATTCGGCGAGGCTACTCAAGCATCTCGAGATCAGTGATAAGGAAATGATAGCGCTTCATGACCACAATGAAGTAAAGAGAGCCTCTTGGCTGGCGGAGCGTGCTGCTTCTGGCGAAATCATCGCCTACCTTTCAGACGCCGGGATGCCGACAATTTCAGATCCTGGGTATCGTTTAGTCAATGCCTGCATTGAGCAAGGTGTTTTAGTTGAAGTGATTCCCGGCCCTTCGGCCGTTATATCGGCGATTGCGGGTTCTGGGCTGCCGTCCGATTCGTTCTATTTTGGAGGATTTCTTCCGGTCAAAAGCGGCAAACGGGCAAGAGAGCTTGAGGGCGCGGTTCAGAGAAAAGAGACTTCTATTTTTTTCGAGTCTCCTCACCGTATCGTGAAATCACTTCACGCCTTGAATCAATGCGCTCCAACGCGCGAGATTTGCGTAGCCAGAGAATTGACTAAGAAGTTTGAAACCTTTCACCGAGGCTGCGCCAGTGAGGTCTTTGCGGAGTTTTCTAACCTCAGCTCCGTAAAGGGAGAGATAACGCTTCTTATAGCGGGAAGCGGAAAGCGGGACACAAGCAGAAAAGAGCCGTGAAAAGAGAGGCCAAGAACCTCGATCCCCACCGCCCAAGGACTGATTTTCGGATTTCTTTGCCGGAAATGCCGTCCGAGAACATTGAACTGCCTTAAGAGCGCAGTCAGGAAGTCTGGTACTCGGTGGGCTGGTCAGGTGTAACTACTCGGCCTGGGATGCTAAGCGGGCGAATCCTACGACGGTTTACGGGCCCTCGTCTGGGCTTTTTAGACTCGTCATAGCGCTGTTGCATGGAGACGTGCGGGTGAAAGTGCGGCAGGTTCTCTGATACCGAGGTGGATAACCATGGCTGTAATGTAGCGTATTGCGCTTTAATAATCATTTTGTCTGTGCGTGTTTCTGTGCGTGTTTAATTGCCCTTGAGTTCGGTGCTGCCGTGCCTGTGTTTCAAGTGGCACGGGTTCGACCAAACCAGACCGGATTTCCTAAAAGAAAGTCCGCGAAATAAAATTTATTATAATTATTATAAATTATCAATAATTTTATAAATTATTTTTACCTTTCGTCAATCAGCGAGGCCGTGGATAGTTTAGGTTGCTTAAATCTGTTCCCTCTGGTTCCCTGTGCATGCCCTACCCTACCTCAGAATCACTAAGTAAACGCCTCAAGCGGCCTGTGACAGCGATCACGGCCTATGACTACCCGGCCGCCCGTATCTGCGATGAAGCCGGAGTGGACCTCATCTTAGTCGGTGACTCCTTGGGTATGGTTGTCGCAGGGTTTGAGGATACTACCTCGGTTACCCTGGATCATATGGTCTACCATACCGAAATGGTAAGGCGGGGTGTTCAGCGGGCCGTTCTAGTCGCTGACCTGCCTTTTGGCACCTACGAAACGCCAGAAATGGCTTTAAAGAGCTCACTCAGACTAATGGATGCAGGAGCTGATGCGGTGAAGTTGGAAGGCGGATTTGGCCAGATATCGAAGCTCGAGAGGCTACGTGAGGCCGGAATCGCCGCGTGCGCTCATATCGGAATGCTTCCGCAACGAGTTAAAGAAGAGGGTGGCTACAAGAAGAAAGGGAAAAGCGAAGAAGAGGCCAACAACTTGATCCGAGCGGCGGTAGCCCTTGAGCAAGCGGGAGTCATAGCGATCGTGCTTGAGAGTGTGGTTGCAGAAATAGCAGCAAAAATCACCAATTCCGTGGAAATACCCACGATCGGAATCGGTTCTGGCACCCAATGCGGCGGTCAAATACGGGTGATCCACGACGTAATTGGTGCTTATCCTTGGTTTGTCCCGCCTTTTGCCACTGTCCATGGTGATGTGGCTCGGGTGATGCGTCAGTCAGTCATTAAGTTCATTGAGGAAAACGAATAAATCGTTGTTCCTTATTGGTTTATAATAAGTTTTTACTATTTACAATCCGGGCATTTTCCCGCATGCCGCGGTTAATGTCTTCGCACTCCCATTCTGTTCGTTTACCATTTGGGGAGATATTGCCTTCAGAATTCCGGCAAGTATTGGCTTTCACGTGATGCTCACTTGGATCCGATAAAAAATCACTTGCTAAGCTGAGAATTGCGAGGCAAAATCAAATGTCCCTGAGCTTTTCAAGGCTAAGAACCCGTCAGAGGATTGCGAACCTCAAATTCAGTCGCGGGCTTTATCCAATTAAGGGGCATTTCCACATCTAGAGTTCCTAACCGACTCTAATTTACCCGCTTAGCTCAGTCATCTTAACTGTCAGGTAGCACAAACACAAATTTGCCAAAGGTCCAAAAGCCTTTTCGTGACATCCCCCGCCACCAAAAAGGCGAAAATTGCCGCCCCCCCTTTTTTCCGTAAAAATCCATGAGTCAGTCCGAATCCACCGAGGGAGCTCAAGTTAACCCAGAATCTCATACTGATAACGATGAGGATTCCAATGCCGCCGTAGAGGACTCACAGGAGCCAAAAAAGAAGGCTGAGGCGAGTATGGCAGATGAGTCCCCGTCAATTAAAGATTATGACGAATCGTCAGAGAGCCAACCCAAGCAGGACGACCGCCAGCCAAGAGACGAGAAGAACATACAAGAAGAAGCTTTCCCAGACGATACGGAAAAACGTGGAGAATCTCGCCCCAAACGCAAACGGGCAGGAGATCGCAGACGACGTTCGAGAAATCGGAGAGGTGATCGTAGCGAAATTGGCGATAAACAGGATGAAAGAGGCCAGGACACGGAATCAGCTAGCGCCGAAAACCCAGAGACTTCAGAAGGCGAAGATGAGAAGCCCCGCAAAACCCGAAAGCAGCGCTATCTAGAACGGAAAGAGAAAGAGAGAGCTCGCGAGGCCGCTGCTTTGGAGGCCGCTCCAGCGATTGAATCTGAAGGTATTGTTGAAATTTCTCCAAAAGGATTCGGCTTCCTTCGCGAGAAGGTCCGAAATTTCCAGCAATCCCCAAAAGACGTCTTCATTACTCCGGAGGTCGTTCGCATCTATGGCCTTCGTGATGGGTTAATGGTTAAATGCTTATCCAAGCAGGGCCTGCGAGGTCCGCAGCTAATCGAGTTGCTAGAAATCAACGGACACCCGCCTACCGATTATCAAAACCTCCCCTACTTCGAGGAACTCACCGCCATAAACCCTGACAAAAAACTCACTCTCGAAACTGCTGCCACAAGAACAACTACCCGGGTGATTGACCTAATAGCTCCCATTGGCCGTGGGCAGCGCGGTTTAATTGTTGCGCCTCCAAGAACAGGTAAAACTACCCTGCTCCATCATATTGCTGAAGGAATAATTGAGAATTATGATGAGGAGATTCATCTGATGGTCTTGCTCGTTGATGAGCGGCCTGAGGAGGTAACAGATTTTCAGCGTTCGTTCCCTGATATCGAAGTCTTTTCAAGTTCAAATGACAGTGATGGAAAGGACCACACCCGAATTGCTCTTCTTGCAATTGAACGAGCGAAAAGATTAGTTGAGGCAGGCGAGCACGTCTTTATCCTGATGGATTCGATTACTCGACTTGCTCGTGCATTCAATTCGCAAATGCGCGGGGGAAAACGAGGGACAGCCAGCGGCGGTCTCGTGGTTGGAGCTCTTGAAGTGCCGCGTCGTATCTTTGCAGCGGCGAGAAACACACGTGAAGCTGGTTCACTTACTATCGTGGCAACAGCCCTTATCCAGACTAACAGTAAGGCCGATGAGGCTATCTTTCAGGAGTTCAAAGGGACCGGCAATATGGAGCTGGTATTAGATCGCCAGATCGCACAAAATTACGTCTACCCTGCCGTGGACATCCATAAGTCGGGCACTCGCCGTGAGGAATTGTTGTTACCTCCTCACGTGCTGGAGAAAATTTACGTGATTCGCCGAGGACTCGGCGGTTATAAACAAATTGATGCGATGGAGTGGGTGTTGCGCTGCATGGAGCGCTATCCTTCCAATGCCCAGATGCTAATGGATATTAAGACCACGGCTCTGTCGTGATCAGTAACTCCTCATCGATCGCTCTGGCACCAAACGGTTACTGCTAGGCACTGCAGTTGATGCTCCAAGCCCACTGACCGAAGTAATGTCAGAGCATGAACAAATTGAATCACTGCCGCAGCTAAGTTCTGATCTTACCAAGGGTTACAGAGGAGTGGCAGAGAAAGCCAATCGCGCCGGTCTCTCGAGGAAAATCTCCTGGGTTCTAGATGAGTGCATTCAGGTGCCGGGAACCAACCTTTCCTTTGGGCTTGATCCAATCTTAGGACTTCTACCCTACGGCGGAGAAACAGTAGCCACTGCTATCGGAGCGACGATTATAGGCGAAGCGGGAAGAAAAGGGCTTCCTGTGAAAACACTGCTTAAGATGAGTGGCAACATGCTACTGAACGCTACTGTCGGGACGATCCCGCTCATTGGTGACCTTTTCTCAGCTTGGTTTAAGTCAAACACACGGAATTACGAACTTCTCAATGCTTATCTAGATAGTGAGGAAGGCAAGGAGGCTTCGGGTGGATGGGAGCCATTTCTAATCGTTTTTGGATCAGTAGTGGTCGTCTTGATTCTAAATCTTCTGGCTTGGATCGGTTTCACCACTTTTATTATTTGGCTTTATCAAGCTTTAGTCGGTCTTTCTACGTGATGTCGTCGCTATGGAGGTGATTTACATAGAGAAAGCTATTAAAAAGCATCCTCGGGCGGTAGAATTAATGAAGCGCTTTCATCGTGCCGAAATAATCGAGTGCGAACGCTTCGGCGAGGTATTCAACCGTTCTTCCCAAAATTTCCGCCTCCAGAAGCGGAACCCGAGCCTTATTTTGGCCGAGAAATACGGGAAACTGGTTCTGCCCACTCCAGAGGGCTATTCAATCGGGGCATCTCGTAACTACTATTTTAGCCACATGCTGAACTGCCTCTATGATTGCCGCTATTGCTTCCTACAGGGAATGTATCGTTCAGCCAGTTATGTCTACTTCGTGAACTTCGAAGACTTCGAACAAGCAATAGACACCCATCAGCCTGATCCGGGAAAGCCAGATTGTTTCTTTTCCGGATATGACTGCGATTCATTGGCGATGGAAGGAATCACAGGGTTTGCAGAGAGGTTTGTCCCCTTCTTTTCGGCTCGACCCGATAAGTGGCTCGAACTCCGCACAAAGAGCGTCAACGCCAGCGTTCTTTCGCGTCAGGAACCGGTTCCCAATATAGTGGTGGCGTTCACCATGACGCCCGCGACTATCGCCGCCGAGGTTGAGCACAGTGCCCCATCGTTCGCTAAACGCCTCGAACGCATTGAATCACTTACCCGACAAGGGTGGAAAATAGGTTTACGACTTGATCCCCTTATCCCATGGCCTGGATTTCGTTCATTGTATCCTGACATGATCGGAGAGATTTTCTCGAGAGTCGATGGAGAGTTAATACATTCTGTCACTTTAGGGCCCATGCGCTTCCCCAAGTCGATGTATAGCCGGATTGTTAGCCTCTATCCATTCGATCCTCTGTTTGCGCTCGATGAGATGGTGCCGCGGGAAGGTCAATTAACTTACCCAGAGGAAACCGAAAATGAGTTGGTTAGCCTAGTGGAAGAGACACTTCTGCAACATCTGCCAAAAGAACTGATCTTCCGTCAACTTTAGTGAACCCACTCTTTATTTCCGGCTTAAACGCCAGAAAAGAAATAAGCCAAGGCCGAAGCACAACAAATTCGGAACCCAGACTAACAGATGTGGTAACACGGCTTCATTAGTATTATACATCTCAGCCGTGATAAGCAGAACGTAGTAGGTAATCGCAATGGTGAGGGCGATGACAAATCCCACCGTACTCTCGCGGCGTTGTGCCGTTATGCCGAGCGGTACGCCAATCAGACCGAACATTAGGCAGGAAACCGAAAAGGCGAATCTCGTACTAAGCTCAGTGCGATACGCAGCGCGCTTTTCGGGCTCGATTCCTTTATCTCCAATTTTCTGGCTCAAGCGCCGAAGGCTAAGGTTGTCTGGTTGGTCTCTAACATCTTCGTTCGTGTTTTCGGGAAGTTTAAGCCCGATCTGCCCACTCTTGAAAAAGATGGGTTGCGAAGTTCCCATAAAATTTTCTTCCTGACCCTTCGCCATCATGTTGAAGTCAGTGAAATCGAAGACGAGTTCGGGAACCTCCTCTTCCAGATCAACGGATACTTCAGCTTTTCTTGCTACGACAAGAGCCTCAGGGAGGCCATTCTTTAGCTTAACCATCTGGAAGGCATGAAGGGCTCCCTCGCTTTTTCTGGTGTAAACCAAGTGACCATCTATATCATCCATGACTGATTGGTCGGGAAAGATAAGAAGGGGTTCACGCTTGACCATATTGATCACGGAAGCCTTCATACCCTCCATTTCGGTTTTTGCTGCTGGCGTGATCGAAAGATTGAACCATCCGCAAATAGCTGTGAAGAAAAGCGCTAATACGCCGATCGGCAGACAAATCCGCCAAATGCTCAGCCCTGACATCCTCATGGCGACAAATTCGCTATCAGCTGACAGCCTTCCAAATGTAAGCAGGATGGACATTAGGAACGAAAACGGAATAGCAAGGCTCAACGAAATAGGAATGACCAAAGCGATAAATCTAAAGACAAACCCCAGGCTCAGGTCAGGGCGTTTATCCAGTTCGCGAAGGATCTCCTTGAAAACGTTACCGAGGATTAGGATGACAAGGATCACGGTCACCGAGAAAATCGCGGAGACGAAGACCTGCTTTGCGATATATCGATCAAGAAGCCTCATTTAGACAAGCTATAGGACGGTCAGTGCTGCCCCATTAACATTCAGACATTTCTCAATTATCAGCAACACCGAAAACTGCTCGATTTCGAATCTTTCACAGCCGCGTTAGAGGGAACGTCTTGACGATGGGCGGCCATTCGCTAGTCTAGAAAAGTATTCTCTGACAGGGGTGCGCCTGACGCTGAGATTGCCTTTTTTGGCAAGACCCTTCGAACCTGAAGCAGGTAATTCTGCCGCAGGGAGTCACCAATGAACTGTATTTCCCTAAATTTCGCAGACCCTTCCGGATTTCTCCAACTTCCGCATACACGGGGGCGTCATTTTATTCGTAGCCTTTTTCAATACCCGATATCGCCATGATCAGTCCAAACGAGCCATCAGCACCCTCCGAGCCCAAAACTGTCGCGGATGTTTTCCCGAACAGTGAGCGAATTTATGTCGAAGGTAAAATTCACAAGGATCTAAAAGTCCCCATGCGGCAAATCGAATTGGCTACCACCGAACAACCTAGCGGTCGTCTTGAAGTTAATGAGCCCGTGCGCGTTTATGATACAAGCGGCCCTTGGGGTGACCTGGCCTATCAGGGGAATGTTGAAAACGGGCTTCCCGCACTTCGGCGGGATTGGATCGTTGGGCGCGGCGATGTAGAGGAATACGATGGTCGCAACACTAAGCCTGAAGACAATGGTTACCTTTCCGAAGAACATGCCGCTCGCTACAACGAAAAAAAGAGAGCTCGGAACAGACTAAAGGAGTATCCAGGCCTAAAGCGTAAACCGCTCCGCTCTTCGAGAGGAGAACCAGTTACCCAAATGCATTATGCCAAGCAAGGCATCATCACTCCTGAAATGGAATATATCGCGATTCGCGAAAATCTTGGTCGGGAATCGGCCTTTAAGGCCGCTACTGAGAACAATGGGCCGCGCAATCTGATGAATTTTCAGCACCCCGGAAATTCCTTCGGTGCGGCTATTCCCGATTACATTTCACCGGAATTTGTTCGTGACGAAGTGGCCCGAGGCCGCGCAATCATCCCGGCAAATGTGAACCACCCTGAGAGCGAGCCCATGATCATCGGGCGCAATTTTCTGGTGAAGATTAACGCCAATATCGGCAACTCGGCAGTTGCTTCTACCATAGACGAGGAGGTCGAGAAGTTGCAATGGTCGACTCTTTGGGGAGCGGATACCGTCATGGACCTCTCAACTGGAAAGAACATTCATGCCACACGTGAGTGGATTATTCGCAATTCCCCTGTCCCGATCGGTACGGTTCCAATTTATCAAGCTCTCGAAAAGGTCAATGGAAGGGTCGAAGACCTATGCTGGGAAGTCTTTCGGGATACCCTTATCGAACAAGCGGAACAAGGCGTAGACTATTTCACAATTCACGCGGGTGTGCTGCTTCGTTTCATTCCTCAAACGGCAACGCGCACGACTGGAATTGTTAGTCGCGGAGGTTCGATTATGGCGAAGTGGTGCTTGTCCCACCATCGGGAGAACTTTCTCTACAGCCACTGGTCGGATATTTGCGACATTATGGCGGCCTACGACGTTAGCTTTTCGATCGGCGACGGCCTCCGACCGGGTTCCATTGCTGATGCCAATGACGCGGCTCAGTTTGGGGAATTGGAGGTTCAGGGTGAATTGACGACTACTGCCTGGGAAAAAGGCGTCCAAGTCATGAACGAAGGTCCCGGGCATGTCCCGATGCATATGATTCAGGAGAATATGGAGAAGCAGATTGAGTGGTGTCATGAAGCCCCCTTCTATACCCTTGGGCCTCTGACGACGGATATTGCGCCCGGATACGATCACATCACTTCGGGAATCGGGGCTGCCATGATCGGATGGTATGGTTGCGCAATGCTCTGCTACGTGACCCCGAAGGAGCATCTTGGCCTTCCCAACCGGGAAGATGTCAGAGATGGCGTTGTGACCTACAAGATTGCCGCCCATGCCGCTGATCTCGCAAAAGGTCACCCTGCCGCCCAACTTCGCGATAACGCCCTCAGCAAGGCTCGCTTTGAGTTCCGCTGGGAAGATCAGTTTAATCTATCTCTCGACCCGGCCAAAGCTCGATCCTTTCACGATGAAACCCTGCCCCAAGATGGTGCAAAGACGGCGCATTTTTGTTCCATGTGTGGTCCGACATTCTGTTCCATGAAGATATCCGAAGAGGTGCGGGAATATGCAGCAAAGGAGGGCCTTACAAGTGAAGAGGCTATCGAGAAAGGAATGGAAGAGAAGTCGAAGGAATTTGCCAAAAAAGGATCAGAAATTTATTCCTGATCGACTCTTGGGTAGAAGGTATTCGCCGTGGAGTTATTAGAGCGATTCCGATAAGGCGGCCTCACGGATGTCTTCTTCTTGCAGATTGGAAACGTTCGTGTTGGTATACCCTCAATGACCGCGTTGAACACTTCTCGAATTGGGGTTTTCCAACTATTGGTAGCAGCATCGCTAGTGACCAACGTTGTTCGTGCTGGCTTATCCAATGAGCCAATCAAGGTTTTTATCCTTGCCGGGCAATCGAATATGGAGGGCAAAGGACTGCCTGAGCATCTCGTTACCTATAAAAAAGACCCTTTGATTGTTGATTCCTATGAGGTGCTAAGGAATGGCAACGAATGGGCGGTTCGTGATGACGTATGGATCACCTACCCTTCAAAGGCAATGGGGGAAAAGCATGGTCCGCTTACAGTTGGTTACGGCACTAAGGGAGAAAACTCAATCGGACCAGAATTCGGATTTGGCCATACCGTGGGAGAAGCTTTGGAAGGTCCCGTCTTGATAATAAAAGTCGCTTGGGGTGGTAAAAGTATCGGGGTAGACTTTCGTCCTCCAAGTGCCGGATTTCCCCAGCAAGAGGTCATTGAGGAAATGCTGGCCAAAGCTCAGCGTAAAATGCCCGAAACCACAGTTGAGGACATTAAGGCGCGCCACGGCCATTATTATCGCGAATTGCTGCGTCACATTGATGAGTCACTCGCCGCCTACCATAAACAATTCCCAGAACTGAAGGGAGCCCCATTTGAACTCGCCGGTTTTGTCTGGCATCAGGGATTCAACGATAAAGTGAATTCTAGAATGAAAGCGAGTCAGTATGAGGAATACACCATTCTTCTGATCGATTTTATCAAGGACATCAGAAGAGACCTTGGGTCGCCCAATCTACCATTTGTGATCGGTGAGTTAAGTACTGGTGGCATACCCTCTCGGGGCGATTTCCAGCAAGCTCAGAAGAATGCCGCAAAGCCTCGGGAGTTTGAAGGTAATGTTGCGTTCGTATTAACCGCAGAATTCTACGATATTGAGGCCCAGAAGCTTTATGAAAAGCAGTACTGGAAAGGAACGGATGAACAGAAGGCTTTATGGCAAACCGTGGGTAACGATCGACCCTATCACTACCTCGGCTCCGG
>DCQY01000137.1 GCA_002323995.1 Akkermansiaceae bacterium UBA1506
ACTTCTTCGTCTTGTTATAGCGCACCTCGTCTAAGTTGATCGTGTGCTCGATTGGCTGGGGCTCGCCCGGGGTTGATCGGCCCCTATCGAGGTAGCTCTGAAGAAGCGTTGCCATCGTGTTGGCGAGTTCGGGGTGCTCCTGAATCACGTTCGTGGTTTCACCGATGTCGCTGGCGAGGTCAAAGAGTTCCCGGCGATTGTCTCCGTGGATGATGAGTTTCCACTGGCCCTGGCGAATCGCAAAGGCTTTACGCCCGCTCTGTTGAACGCTCGCTTCGCGGAAAGGACTTTCCTGCTCACCGGTGAGGCACTTGAGAAAGCTGACGCTGTCTTCGGCAGCATTGTCAGGGAGCGTGGCGCCAACGATGTCTGCGCAGGTTGCGAAGATGTCAGTGATCGAGACAGTTTGGATGCTGGTCGAACCGGCTTCGATTTTACCAGGCCAAACGGCAAGAAAGGGTTCGCGGTGTCCGCCTTCGTAAATGCTGGCCTTGTGCTCTCGCAGGGGCGCATATTCTTTTCCAGCGGCGCCATTGTCGGCTGAGGCAATGACGAGCGTGTTCTCGGCCAGGCCAGTGGCCGCGAGCGTGTCGAGGATTTCCCCCAACATGGCATCGCCTTGGTGAACCCAATCCGCGTAGTTACCTTTGCTGGCGTCTCCACCTTTGCCAAGGTACTCTGGCGCCGGAACCACTGGTGAGTGAGGCGGGCACATGGGGAAGTAGAGAAAGAACGGTTCATCAGGTGTGGCGGCACGCTCTTTGAGATACTCGACGGTTTTCGCAATCATGATCGGCTGGTTTTCGACCGGCTCCACGTATTGGACGACAGTGTCCTGCTCGATGATGGTTTGGATGTTGCGGGCGTGGGTGAAGCCGTAGAAGTAGTCGAAGCCGATCGCGTTGGGACCCCCGGTCATCTTGTCGCCGATTTTCAGCTCGTGTTTTACCTTGGCCTTGCCTTTCTGCTTGGGCTTACCCCATTCCATGCCGAGGTGCCACTTGCCGATGCAGGCGGTGTTGTAACCATTGTTCTTCAGGAACGAGGCGATGGTGAGACGAGACTCAGGAATCAAGGGCGGGGAGAAGGTATTCAGCACTCCGTATTGGCCAATCCGGTGCGGGTAGCGACCAGTCATAAAACCATAGCGGGAAGGCGTGCAACTGGCGGCGGAGGCGTGCCCGTCGGTGAAGCGCATGCCTTCCTTGGCCATACGGTCGATGTTTGGTGTCTTGAAGAGGCTGTCGGGACGATAACAGGTTGGCTCGCCGTAACCCATGTCGTCGAAGAGAACGAAAATAATATTAGGTCTCTCAACAGCAGAACTTATCGGCGCAGTAAGTAGCAGAAAAAGGCCGGCGAGCGCGTTGAGAGATTTCATGAGGTCGGGTCAGATTTAGGAGGAGTGACGGTCTGACCTAAATTGGCGAGGAAATAGTTTCTCAGTGAAAGTAGTCCAGTTCACAAAAAAACGGGAGTCCGGTTGCAGGGTGGCTAGGGTTTATCCGAAGGGAACCTTTGCTTTTCATTATCAAGTAAATTTCGCGTGGCGCTCCGTCTCTTTAACTAAAGAAGCACCCCCCCAACTTCAAAGAAAGAACCGAGTTATTAATCCTGCAATTTCGAATCTTTCACTGATTTACTTGGGAGCAAACTCCCTCGGAGATATCCCGGGCCGTCGCGAAGGCTCGAATCGCTCGAGGCCTTCTGGGTTGACTTGTGCCTCCCGAATCCGCAGGTGTAACTTTGAAGCCAGTTCCTTCCGTATTGAGACGTGGTCGTTTGACTCGGCCAGGTTCTTTAACTCTTCCGGATCGCTCTTTCGATCATACAGTTCGGCCCCTTGATCTCCCTTCTCACCCCACTCAGTGTAGCGATATCGGGAGCCTCGGATGCTGTATCCATTGGAGTATTGAGAAAAGGCATACTCCCGTACTGACTTCGAGGAGTCTTCTAGAATCGGGACTAGACTTTTTCCGGATACATAATCGGGTGCTTCTAACCCTGCCAAACCAGCTAGAGTTGGAAAGAAATCAACCATTTCTACCGCGGCATCGGAAGCCTCGCCCTTTGCCTTCACCCCCGGACCTGCAATAACGCAAGGAACCCGGGTGCTGTTCTCAAAGAGTGTCGTCTTCTGCCAGTGACCATGCTCCCCCATGTGGTAGCCGTGATCAGAAGTGAAAACGACAATCGTATTTTCGGTCAAACCGGTTTCATCCAATGCATCAAGAATCCGCCCCGCCTGGGCATCGGCAAAGGTAATTGATGCATAGTATGACTGAATAACCTCTCGAGCCGTTTCGTCTGGTAGATTGATCTGATCTTTCTTCCTGCGAATCGAATTCCAAGCCGGTGCCGGAAGACTTGATTTGTACTCGTCCGGCACCTCTGGAACCACAATGGATTCGAGAGGATACATTTCGAAGTATTTCTTGGGAGCTACGAAAGGGGTATGGGGCCGGAAGAGGCCCACTGCCAGATAGAAAGGAACTCCATCCTCAGCACTCTCTTTTAGCTGTTTAACAGCTTCAGTCGCAGCGATGCCGTCGGTTTGCTCTTCATCCGTCCCGTCCGCCGCAAGCCAGCTAAGCGTACCGCCGAACTGTTGTGGTTTCAGCGTTTTGATAAGCGGCTCTTCTGTTACATCTCTTCCGCGAGGGTTGATCGTTAGGTTCCATGAGTATGGATCATCATGCCCACTGGTTCCGATATGCTTTGGAACATTGTAGTGATAAATCTTACCGATTCGGGTCGCGAAGTAGCCATGATTTCGAAAGAGCATCGGAATCGTCGTCACTCTCGGAAGCGTTTCCCGAATATAGATTGAGTTGCTGCGAATCAAGGTCTGGTCCGGATAAAGGCCCGTCATGAAAGAGGCGCGACTCGGACCGCAAAGGGCATATTGACAATGGGCATTGTCAAACCGGACCCCCCGCCCTGCGAGACGATCAATGTTCGGGGTCTTTACCTGAGGGTGCCCATACAATCCCATGTCGCAGTTCAGATCATCGCAGATCAAAAAAAGCACGTTGGGCTTTTGGTTCTGACCCTGAACTGGAGCGAAGAATCCAAGAATGAGAAGAGAAGCGAAACAGGATTGGAAAAGGTTTCTTAAGGTCATAGCTGTAAGCTTGCCATTGATTCCCTATTTCTCCGACTGGCGGATTCAAGCACCTTTTGAAACTCGGTGAATAATTCCTAACGGTTATACCTTATTGATGGAGAGTTGCTCTGCCGAACGTACTATTTCGCCGCGGCGCATGCCTTTGGGTTGGAGGGGCCGTAGCGCATTCTTGATTAGGATTCCTACCCTCACAGCTGCTTCACTTATAGGATCTTTTTTGGCTTAAATCCCGATGAAGGGATGGGCCGGAGAGTTGCTTCAATGACGAATACGGGCGCTTACATTACCTCATCAGTCAAAGGTACTCATCGGCGGGGCTCCCATTGTCGAATAGCCGTTGTCGACGTAGTGCACTTCACCCGTGACGCCGTTGGATAGATCGCTCAGCAAATAAACGGAACTACCACCGACGTCACTTCCTTCGATGTTTCGCTTCATGGGAGCGACCCTGCCGGTGTAGTCGATCATTTTGTCGATATCTCCGACGGCTGAGGCGGCGAGCGTTTTTTGAGGTCCGGCAGAGATCGCGTTGACTCGAATATTACTCGGGCCCAGATCGTAGGCGAGGTAGCGTACGGAAGCCTCGAGCGCTGCTTTGGCTACGCCCATGACATTGTAGTTCGGGATGACACGCTCGCTTCCGAGGTAGCTAAGGGTGATGATTGATCCGCCGTTCGGCATGATCTTCGCGGCTTCTCTCGCCATGGGAATCAGGCTGTAGGCGCTGACATCCAGAGCCAACGCAAATCCTTCCCGAGTGGTGTCGACAAAGGTGCCTTCAAGATCATCTGACTTCGCAAAGGCAATCGAGTGAACGAAAAAGTCGATATCCCCGAAGTCCGATTTAATGGCGGCGAAAGCTGCCTCGATGGACTCGTCGCTTTGCGCATCCATTGGGCAGGTGAAGGAGATACCGTCACGTTCGGAGATCTTTTTAATTCGCCGCTCGACGGCCTTTCCGGGCAGGTAAGCAAGGCCAACTTCGGCCTCTTGGTCTTGGAGGCTCTTCAAAATATGGTAGGCAAATGAATATTCGTTGACCACTCCGGTCACGATTCCCTTTTTTCCCTTAAATAGCGACATCCTTCCACATATTGACGGGTGCCCCAAATTTCAAGGGATTTGTTCTAAGGCGAAGACTGTCGAGCTGTTCTTGACTCGAGGAGGCACGGGATAGGCACTGATTAAAGAGGGAGAGATTGCTGGATGCGCTCGGCAGCGGGTCGCGGAATGATAGAAGATACCTCGCATGGCACTTTAGACTGAAAGGAAACTCTGAGATATTCGAGATTTCTTCCCTAATCCTTTTAATCATAATACTCATCTCTACTCACTAACGGTTTGCCCACCGCAAATCTGTGAGTCTTCGGACTTGCCTGAAGCACTTTCCGTGGCGGACACTCCTTGTATGTTGCGTCTCATTATTTTACTCTTTCTATCTTCAGGAATCGCTTTAGCCGGCGAAGCAACCGGCTTTGTTTTTCACGATAAAAACGAAAATGGCGTTCGTGACCAAGGTGAAGAGGGAATTCCGAAAGTTGCTGTATCGAACCAGCGGGAGGTGGTCGTTACGGATGCGGATGGAAGGTGGAGGTTGCCGCATGATGAAGACACCATCTTTTTTGTTATCAAGCCAAGAGGATGGAAGACACCGGTCAACGAATATCAAATCCCGCAGTTCTACTACATTCATAAGCCAGCTGGTTCCCCGAAAAACTTTCGCTATGCCGGCGTTGAGCCGACCGGGCCGCTTCCGACCTCGATCGATTTCCCCCTTCATAAATCCGAGGAACCAGACACGTTTAAGGCCATTTTTTTCGGCGACCCACAGCCATCCAACATCGATCAGATCGACTACATCGCCCACGATGTTATCGCTGAACTGATCGGAACTGATGCCAAATTCGGAGTGACTCTGGGCGACATTCTTTTTGACCAACTCGATCTTTTCACCCCGTCTAATGCCAACGTGGCGCTTATTGGCATCCCCTGGTATAACGTGGTCGGGAATCACGACATCAATTTTGACTCTCCCACGGATGTCGATTCGGATGAGACCTTTCACAAGCATTTCGGTCCGAACTACTACAGCTTCGACTACGGTGCGGTGCACTTTCTCGTGCTCGATGATGTCGAATGGGGTCGAACCAATTCTAAAGGGAAAAAGACCTACGCTGGTGGTCTAAGTGAAGAGCAACTCACCTTTATCGAGAATGATCTTGCTCTTGTTCCGGAGGAAAAACTGATCATGCTAATGATGCATATTCCACTGACGACGATGGAAAACCGATCGGATTTGTATCGTCTTATCGAAAGGCGTCCCTACACCCTTAGTATCTCCGGTCACACTCATTGGCACGCGCACCAATACATTACTAAGGAGGATGGATGGGAAGGCGCTGAACCTCACCATCATATTGTAAACGTCACTGTGTCAGGATCTTGGTGGAAAGGAAAAAAAGACGAGCTCGGCATCCCCCATGCCACGATGCGTGATGGCGCGCCAAACGGGTATTCAATCATGACCTTTGATGGAACTAATCACACACTTGATTTTAAAGCGGCCCGTCAACCGGCAGCCTACCAACTGAGTATTCACGCCCCTGATGTGGTTCAGGCGACTGATTCCGAGTCTAATTTCGTTTACGTCAATGTTTTCAACGGGTCCGAAAAGTCGAAAGTGCGGATGAAAGTTGGCTCAAGCAGGTGGATCGATTTGGAAAAAGTTCTCGAGCCAGACCCCCACTACGTCGAGACGAGAGATCGCGAAATGAAAGCTGACCCGGATGCGCGCCCTCTGAACGCCCCCATCCCTTCTGGACATCTCTGGAAAGGTACGCTTCCAAAGCTCAAGATTGGCAATAATCACCTTATTGAGGTGGAGGCGACCGACGCCTATGGACGCTTGCATCAAGGCAGGCGGATTATTCGGGGGGAGTGATAGAATTTGGAATCGACCAGATTAAGTAATCGATCTGCCCCAAAATTTTGTGCGGTATCGCTGATTTTAATTCCTTTCTCAACTTATCCTTCTGTCTCTTCTGAGCGGACGGGGTAATGGAGGGTAACCATTTATTTGTCCTAAAAACTGAAGAACCCTGCGATTAATGGCTTCGCCCTCGATTTAGCAGGTCCAACAATCTGGCGCTCATGGCACCGACTCGCTCCGGTTCGCGGCTGGAAAGGTTATTCTGTTCACCAGGATCCTCAGAGAGATTGTAGAGTTCAGGTCCTTGTGTTGGTAGGGTGGCCTTGAGACCTTTCCAAGTAGTCTTTTTGGGAAAGCGGAGTTTCCAGTCGCCTTGTCGAAAAGCCAGAGCACCTCGACTGGTTTGAAGAATGATGCCGGGACGCTTCGGGCCTTTCGCTGTTTTCCCTAGCATGACCGGGCTCAAGTCAAAGGAGTCGGGGCCGTCGGCTTTTGGAAAGGGTGATTCGAGAAATCCCGACACTGTTGCCAGCGTGTCCGCGAGGGTAATAATCTGATCGGATTCACTACCAGCGGCGATTTGATTGGGCCAGCGAACGATATAGGGTACTCGGTGGCCTCCCTCATAATTGGAACCTTTACTCCCTCGGAGATCGCCATTGGTTTGGTGGCCAAGCTTCTTCGAAGCGGTGGTCTTAGCGGTTTTGGATTTCTCTGCGACTTGTTGGGAAGAGTCTCTCAAACTCAGATTCTTTCCGGCAGTGTCGTGATCGTTCGGTGCGCCGCCGTTGTCGCTTGAGAAGAAGACGATGGTGTCCTCTCCGATGCCGAGATTTTCAAGAGTGCCCATGATTTCGCCGACGTGAAAGTCGAGCTCATTAATGTAGTCCCCGAGTTGTCCAAGCTCACTTGTGCCGCGAAATTTTTTGTGCGGGGTGATGTGGGTATGGGTGGCGGTAAGGGCCAGGTAGAGAAAGAAGGGACCTTCGCGGTTCTCTCGGATGAAATCGATGCCCTTGCTTGTGAGGGTGGATTCCACTTCATCGTCGTAGCGAACTTGCGTTAGCTGATCGATGGTCGGCTTCTCGGGAAGATCGGTGATGCTTTCCTTCAGCCAAAGTAAGCGGTGGTTCTCGACGTAGGTCTTGAAGTTATCGTTGTGATTACTGGGGAGTGCGAAGTGATAGTCGAAACCGATTTCGAGAGCACCTGGCTTAATTTCTCCAGCCCAGTTGGTGATGCCGTTTTTGCCAAAGCCGAGATGCCACTTGCCAATATGAGCGGTCCGGTAGCCCTGGTTTTTCAGGAACTTCGGCAGAGTGAGGGCATCGACGCTGATGGTCAGCGGACTGTAGGAACTGGCGGTCTGACTTCGTAGAGGACCGCGGCAAGGGAAGGCACCTGAGATGAGAGCGTAACGGGAGGGAGAACAAGTGGCCCCGGGCGCGTAGGCCTGGGTGAAGCGCATGCCCTCACTGGCGAGGCGGTCAATATTTGGAGTGGTAACTTTTGATGCTGGGTAAAAGCATTTTACATCACCGGTCCCGAGGTCATCGGCGAGAATGAAAATGATGTTGGGTCGAGCCGTGTCGGCACAAGCTATTGCAGGTAGCGCAGACAGAACGATCCCAAGGAAAAAAAGCCCAGTTTGTTTTACCTGGTTCAGGTGAAGAAAGGCGAAGTTGTGCATGTCAGATTTTAGGAGCTTCTCTTTTATTGGTCAGGATGTCGTGACTTTTCATTCACCTGTTCATGAGAAAAAGGTCTAAGGGACTTGTTCTTCATTTTTTGTAGAGTGTGCCAGATAATGATTTGTGAAGGTTTCGAAGGTGGTGGCTGTCGTCTCGTATTCGAGGTGGGTCGCCTAGTTGGAAACTTGAATCATCTACGTAAGAGACCTCATCGCTTTCACTCACTTTGTGGCCAGCCGTGATACAAGTATAATGCTCCGTAAGTCCAATTGGGCTTCGGCATCCCCGGAAAATTAACGCGGTCCATCATTAGGGCGAGAAAAGGTGAAGGATAGCCTTCAGGGAGTGGAATAACGTTTGGCCAGATGCGTGTGCCATTTCCTTCGTTCCATGGGGGGAGATAGATGTCGAGTTCGCCTGCTGGTTCGAGGTTGGGATAGGTCGCGATGTAGACAGTCCGGTCGGAGCTGCCATATAGGGCATAGTGGGTGTCGCCGAATTTCTGGATCATTGTGCCGGTGCTATCCATTGGGACAGGACCAGCGATTCTTTCATAGCCTCGATCCCAGTGGGCACTTTCCCACATTGCGGCGCGAAATTTTTCCTGCTTTTCGCAGAGTAGCATGCGCCACTTTTTAACCTCCTTATCGTAGATGCAGTGGGCGTCTTCATGGGCGCCTTTGATCCCGACGGGTTTTGCTTTCATGATCGAAAACCCACGACGGGGGTCCCGCTTCGATGAAACGGCAAGAATCGTTTTTGCTTCTTCTCCGCCATCGCCTCCATAGGCGCTGAAGCCGGTTGTCCACCCCCGCCACTCGCCGGTTTCTGTGTCCCGAAAAATGTGAGAGGCGTGTTCATTGCGCAGTTTTCCATCGCCGAGATCGAAAGCGATGATTCCTTCAAACTTGATATCGAATACGGACGGATTAAGAGAGAACACTGCCTGCATCGGATTGGGAAGAGCACGGCCCCGCACCGTCATCGTAAACCAGAGGCGTCCTTCATCAAACAGCGGCCTGCCCTCGGGATCGGTAATCGCACGGATGTCCGCTTGCCCTGTTCCTGGAGTAAGCGCACCTGCTGCCCGGTCAATGGTGACACGTGAGTTGGGCTCCAATTCCGCCGAAATCCCAAAATCGTATTGTCGCATGTGCTTCGTGTCGCGAATATCGATATGATCGGAGAAATCCGCGAATCCAATCAGAGTCGAGTGGCCGGATGATTCGACGAGGATGTTCACTCCAACGACTGCCATCTGAGCGCGAAGTACAAAATCCTCGCCTCCGACACTTTTTGGGAAAGACCACTTTTTCTCGATGACTTCTTCGCCGTCGAGTTCAAATCTCAAGCTGATATGATTCGGCTTCCCGTCTCCAAAATGAAGCTGAGTAATGATGAGGTCGCCGCTGGTGGAATCCCGAAATGCAATCCCGGTGCTGCCGCTTCCTTCACACTTGTTGATGGAGAGGTCATAAGTCGCGAATGGATTAAAACCGCCTGCCCAACGAATCGTGCGCGTCGCCGTTTTCTCGGAACTCCCAATTAGTTTTCCTTCTTTGACTTCCCATGCTGTTTGATGAGCCTTGTCCTCACCGAACCACAATTCTGGATGCATAAGATCAAAATCCCGAACCTTCGCTGGATTGATCGAACTCAGCGGGATTATCTGTTCGGAATCGAACACCATTCGTTGCGCCGCCTGGCGTTTGAAATGGATCTTCGCTGGATGAATCGAATCCGAGGCATTAAGGGAAGCCGCGATGATTAGGAGAAGGTAGATCGGAAAGAGCTTCATGAGTTTGGGAATTAGACAGAGGACTGCGCTATGATAAATCAGAACCGGAGCGAGCGGCCATGAAAAAGAACAGAGACTGGGGCTAGGTCCTTGTCGCAACGTAAGGACTCATTGTCGCTGTTCGCCGGAATCGCCCGCGCAGAATCAAGTGTCTACGGTAGCCCCTATAATTGATACTGTGGGATCTTCAGCAACTCGCCCCCTTTCAGGGCGGACTGGTGGGCGATAAAACCCGGGATAGTCATATTTAAGGCCGTGGCGACGTTGATCCATGGTTTTCGGTCGCGCAGGATCGAATCGATGAATTCGCAGGTGAGGTGCCCATGCGATCCCCCGTGGCCGCCAGCCCTCATTCCCGGGGGCAGCGGCGGTCGTGCTCCGTCTATTCCGGCGTCGCCAGCTTTCTGGCCATAAATCCGGCCCCGCTCACCGGCATGAGTCGGGATGTCCCAAGTGACACCCATGCGTGACATCCCGCCATCGTTTGTACGGAACAGGGCGATCTCGGAGCCGAAGGAATTCTGGTAGTCATTATTCTCCGGTTTTAGGTGCGGGACTTCACTGGGCATGCCCATGCAGGACACCTCGGTGAAACTCCCGTCGGTTATGCCGATGTGATAGGCGTTCGAATGGGTCGGATACCACTGCGGTGGCAAACCTTTACGCCATCCATTGGTGTCCACTTTGCCGGTCTTAGGATTGTAGCCTCCGAGCGGCTTAGCAAAGTAGTGAAAGTACTCACCTTCAGAATAAATAATCTTTCCAAAGGCACCCGCCTTGTAGCGCTGTCGCCAGGCATAAAGAGCTGCGTGGAAGCACGATGTCTCGTTCATCATGTACTTCATGCCGCTCGTCTTTACCGCGTTAATCAGTTTCTCCGCCTCCTCCAGCGACTCCAACCCAAAGACTGCGGGTACTGCTGAGCAGACGTGCTTGCCATGCTCCAGCGCCATGATAGCGAGGCGGCCGTGGCTCGGCGCATCAGTTGCGATATAGACCGCATCAATTTCCTTGTCCTTAATCATCTCTTCGCAGGACGTATAGGTCTTTTTGGCACCCACCGCTTTGGCTAACGCGGCGCAGCGGCTCGGATCTAGATCGGTGGCTCCGATCACTTCGACATTTGGATGATTCTGATAGAAGAAGGACGCGCCAAACTTGCACTGGCCGTAGCCCGCAATCCCCACCTTAACTCTGAGATCCGATACCGATTGCCACCCCTTGGATGCATTTGGATCTTCCTCACCCTTTTCGAAGCCCGGAATCACTTCGCCATCAGCATCAGTTGGAGGCTTATCATCTGCTGCAGCAAAGCTGCTCATTCCAATAAATGCTCCAGTGGCACTCATGTCGTGCAAGAACCCCCGCCTTGACAGCTCGCTTTGGTCTTCTTTTTTCATCATTGTCGAGTTTGTCGATTGGTTGTTGGATTTATCGTTGGCATTCACGGGCATCGTTTCCAACCGTAAGGGAACGACTCCCAAATACCCTTGCGTCTCGGCATCATTGCTGATGCGGTGAAGCCAAAAGACGGGAGTTTCTCAAAGAAGGGAGAAACCGCCCTGTCCTCGACATGTAGCTTCGGTAGTCTTCATTGAAAATGGCGGTGAGGGCGTGTTCTTCAAAGGTGGCTTTCTTGTACATCGCCACCGTCAAAATAGCCAGTGAAATGAGGAGAGCGATTGAGGGGCAAGCAAGAAAACTTCCAAATATGATCAACCATTGAAGGGCGTAAATTGGATGCCGGACGTGCCGATAAGGGCCGCTTTCAATCAATTGATTGGTCGTCGATTCGTTGACTGAGATGGCCCAGGCGTTTCCTAGAGTTATATAGCACCACCATGTTCCAAGAAAGCCAGTTGTAATGAGCAGATATCCGACAAGTGAAGAAGCAAAGGACGAATACAAAGCATTTTCGGACATTGTGATCCATGGCGATGTCGACCAAAGCCCGATAATTGAAGCCCATGCAAGCCAGAGCCAATAGTCCAGCGCTTGGCGGGGTCGTAGGGAAGGGGAATTACCTGTTCGCCTTTTTATCATGGCAGCATTCACAGCAACGCCTCCCCAATACAGGCAGGCGGTCCACAACGGTAACGTCCAAATACTCGACATAAGCGGTATGTGCCGAAGGTATTGGGCTCGGCGGGTTTCGAGGGAGAATAAAGAAAGTGCCGGTGAGATCAAGCGTTGAACACTGTTGCTCCTAAATTTCTAAAGGGAATCCATTGCCTTGGCTATTCCGTCGGCGATACTGGCGACCTCTTCCGATTCGTAGATCGCATCGTTGTAGATAAAATTTAAATGCATGCAGTCCTTGAAAGTTGTCGCCGAAATGACCAAGGGGGTTGCTGGGCTTGATGAAACTGATCGCCAGTAGTTACTGACCGGCAAATCGAACAAGTGATTTTGGAATCGATCGACGAAAAAATTGGTGATACTCGCCGCCAATGGGAAACTCTTTAGATTCAGGTTCTCTTGCTGTTCTTTTGAAAGAAACTTCCGCCAGAAAGTCCCAAAGCTTACGTAAAAGAGGTTTCGGAGATAGAGGCGATCCTTTTTGATTCTATCGGTTTGTTTGTGGATTCGCTGAAAAGTCTCGCCGAGCGAATCAATTGTCTTCAAAGGAAGTGAAACGGAGAAAACCGCCAAAAACAGTCCAAAGGTTCCTGCCTTTTGAGGGCCAAAGTGCTGGCGGATATTGACGATCGAACTAACGGCAAGATCGTTGCGTCTAGAATGCGAGGCCTGCTCAGGTCCATGTTTGGCCAAGCTGTGCAGAGCCAGGCCCATCACGACATCGTTAAACGTGGCGCCAGTTTGTTTGGTCTGATCCCGGATCCATGCTCTTTGGGTGGCCGAAAGTGACAGGGTGGCGACGCGACTTTTGGCTCCCTCTCGATGGCGGCGAGGTAGACGTGAGTAGGCGCGAACTTTTTTCGAGAATTCGCTGGCCCCCGCCAACCAGAGAAAGAAAAACTTCGCTTGCTTGAGTAGTAGCCAGCGGTATGACGATTGTCGTTTTTCCGGCCGAGTGTCCAGATGTGGAATCGCGGTTTCGCAATAGTCGGCTACAATTGATTCAAGAAGCCAACAGATACTGTCTGCGCTCGCGATGAGGTGGTAGTAACAGAGCCCAAGAATAAAATTCTCCTCATCAATCGGGAGTATGAAAAAACGGATAAATGGTTCTGAATGATTCCGGTCGAAGCGCTGGTTTAGCTGAGATTCGTTGGCAGAGCGCAGATCTTCTTCAATGTCTCCGGTTGGCGAGATATGTTCGATCGTGATCTTGTCTGGAAGATAGCTCAGTCCGCTATGCTGTTCGATAGCGCGACTGACGATCATCGGAATTCGTTCGGGATCCAGTTCCCGATTTATTTGAATAGAATGCACCGCATTATAGGGAAGTGTCTCGTCCCAAGCCCGCATCGCACGGGCGAATAAATTTAATTTCGGAATACTGTTAGGCATGATTAATGCGGGCGGAGAGCGTAGCATCAGACGCTAGTGCGAGTCGCTACCGTTAAAGACAACCCTCCAATTCGCCAGCGAAAATTAAAATCTTTTACTGATAAGATTTTACTTTATTTATCCATTGAATTCAGTGCCTCGACCCGATTGGTGCAGGAGAGGGGTCATCCAAGTCAAATTCGACACCAACCTTCTTATCCAAAGAAATGACCCGCTTGACTGGCTTCTCACTTCTGTGAATTCGAAGAAACTGGGGATGTCGTCATGGCAACAAGCTCAAATGGCCGGGATAGTTTTTAGGCCAGCATGTCTTGGATCACATGACCGTGAACATCCGTTAGTCGACGGTCGATAGAGTTGTGGCGCACCGTGAGTCTTTCGTGATCGATACCTAACAAATGCAAAATTGTTGCGTAAACATCATATACCTGCGTGGCGTTATTTGGGTCAAGCGGCTTGTAGCCCCAGTGATCGCTTTCACCAAATGTTCCGCCTTTGACCCCGCCCCCGCAGAGCCAGTTGGTGAATACAAAGGGATTATGATCTCGGCCTGTGTTTCGCTGCGCGCAGGGCATGCGGCCGAATTCGGTCGTCCACAGGATCAGCGTGTCTTCGAGCATGCCGCGCTGCTTCAAATCTTCTATAAGGCCCGCAGCACCAACCGCCATGCCGTTTGAGAGCGGCCCATGATCGCGTTTTACGTCGTCGTGGGAATCCCAGTTGCGGCGCGGAAAGCCGTTTTCGTTACCACTGAAAATTTGGACGAAACGAACGCCGCGTTCGAGCAAGCGTCGCGCCGCCAGACATTTTCGGCCGAAGAACTCCGCTTCGGCTTTGTGATTGATTTTGGTATCATCAACGCCCGGGCCCTCTGGAGCTAGGCCGTAGAGGTCTTTGATGTATTGCGGCTCTTTTGAGACATCCAACGCCTCCGTCGCGCTCAGCTGCATTTGTGCCGCTAGCTCGTAGCTGCGGATTCGAGCAGTCAAGCGGCTGTCTCCTTCTCGAGCAGCCGCGTGCTGTTGATTCAACGCGCGTAACACGCCCAAGGCATCGCTTTCGGCAGCTTTAGTGATGCTGTCTGGCCGATAAAGATCGTTGATCGGCGTCTCGTCGCCAAGTCGAATTACCGTGCCCTGATGCTGTGCCGGGAGAAACATCGAGGACCAATTCTTCACACCATTCGAAGCAAACCCGCGATGATCCGGTAAAACCACGAAGCTGGGCAGGTTCTCGTTCTCCGAGCCCAACGCGTAACTCACCCACGAGCCGGCGCTCGGAAATCCAGGCCGGTTAAAGCCGGTTGTCTGTAGCAGTGTCCCTTGACTGTGAACGCCTGTCTGACCAACAACATTATGGACGAACGCGATGTCATCTACGTGCTTACCAAGTGGTGAAACTGGCTCGCTAAGATGCTTTCCGGAATCGCCGTAACGCTGGAATTCCCAGTAGCTTTGCTGGCTGACGCCAGGGGAACTCTGGAACAACTCGACTTGCTCTCCCGGATCCCATTGTTGCCCTTGCTCCTTTTCCAACTGCGGTTTGTAGTCGAAAAGATCGACATGACTCGCGGCGCCGGCCATGAAGAGTTGGATCACGCGCTTGGCCCGAGCCGGATGATGCGTTCCCGACAGGGCACCATCACTTGCGAGCAAGTCCGTCAGGGCTAGTCCGCCAAATGAGCTTGCGAGAGTTGTCCCGAATTGGCGCCGCGTTGGGTGTTTAATCGACATATGAAAACTCGTTGAGATTAAACAGGAGCCTCGCTGTTGCCGGCATCCCGTGTTTCTCGATGTAATTTTTAAGAACGTCCTTTTCAGCATCCTCTGGCGCACGGCCCAGAGCGATCCAAACAGCTTCATCAATCGTTCCGGCCTGCTCGGCGAACTTCGCACTCATTGTTTTGATAAACGGATTGTTCATCAACGCTAAAGCCTGCAGCGCGGTCGTTGTTTCATCGCGCTTCGCAACCATTTGTGACGGGTCAGCACAGTCTAATGTTGTCAGAAATGGCTGCGTCTGGCTGCGCGCGATAAAGCGATAAATCGTGCGACGATGCGTCTCCGGATCGGTCGGGTCGTGAAGGTGATACCAATATTTCGGTGTGTGATCGTTCTTGAATTTAAAGTCCTGAAAACTGGGCCCACCCATTTTCAAATCAAGCGCGCCGGCCACACTTAAGATCGAATCGCGCATTTCTTCGGCTCGAAGTTTGCGGCGATTCGCTCGCCAGTAAAACGCGTTGCTCGCGTCGATGGCGGCTTTGTCTGGATCGGCTACTGAGCTTTGGCGATAGGTCGAGCTCGTCACGATCAATCGATGCAGATCTTTAACCGACTCGGTTTCGCGGAACCTCGTGGCTAGCCAATCGAGCAATTTGGGATGCGTCGGTGTCATGCCCATGCGGCCGAAGTCGTTCGGCGAATCGACGATCCCCCTGCCAAAATGGCCGAGCCAGATTCTATTTGCCGCCGATCGCCAGAGGAGCGGATTTTCTGCGTGTGTTAGGTAGTGCGCGAGCGCGGCGCGACGATCGCCCTCGTTGATTGAATTGAGTGCAAACTCCGGTGCGACTCCATCCCAAAGCGGAGGTGCGCCTGGATTCATGCGAGCACCTGGTGTCGTCAAATCCCCGCGATGAAGCAGATGAACCGCTCGCATTTTTCCTTCGGTTGGTTTGAAGTTGTTCCGCGGATTAAAATCGGCCGCCAAGGCATAGACCATTTTGCCGGTAGGCAGTCCTTTGAGTTTCTTTTCCTTGCCCGCCTTCTTCTTTTTCAGCTCTTCGATTTCCGTGACGCGTTCGGGAAGTTCAATCTTGTTCAGGATGTTCGTCAGGTCTTCGTGCGCTTTGGCCAGTTCGGCGATCGCCTTAGGATCGCCTCCGGTCGTGAATTTGCTATCGACGAGATTTTCGCGCCGCCAACGATTCGGCGCTTCTATGGAATCTTTCGCCGTGACCTTCACGCCAGCGGCGAGATTGTTTCCATGCGCATCTAGCAACTCCAATTCGGCTAGGGCAAACATGTGATTGTTGTGGTGGGGGAGCTTGGTTGCGGTGATACGGACGAATTGCATGGAACGATGGCTGGCTTCCACTGTTACATCGACCGGCCTCACGCCCGGATTCGTGAAATCACGCTTGGTAAAATCGCCGACAATTCTCACATTCGTCTCGAACTCTTCGTCGTCCGCAATTTCTATTTTGAACCGCACTGGAAACCCGAATCCTGCGCCAATGTTTCCGAAATTATCATAGGTTCCGATTAGGCGAATGATCGTGATGTCAGCCTCTTCGGCCAACTCAACCTGAACCCATTTTTCCTCGTCCGGGCTTTTTACAATCGCGCTGTGGTAGCCGTGTTCTGGAACGATTTTCAAATCTGCTAAGTTTGCCGTTTTAAGCGCAGCAACACGCGCGCGAGACTGCTTCAATTCCGTGCCTCCTTCGTCTTCCGTCTTTTTTTCAAGCTTCCGAATTTCTTGCTCGATTCTCCCAATGTCAGTCTCAAGATTGATGCGTTTTTGCGCAGTATCAGGATCCAGATCGTAAGTGCGATCGGCTCGATCAACGCCTGCGAATACCGCATGCAGTCGATAATAATCTTCCATTGATACCGGATCGAACTTGTGATTGTGGCATTGCGCGCACTGCACCGTCGTGCTCATGAACGCGTTGAAAACGGCGCTGACCATGTCGTCTCGATCCATGTGCTTGGCGATTCGGCCATCTAGTTTTCCTTCGCCAACTTCGGTGTGCGCAATGAAATCCCACGGCCCCGCAGCGACAAAACCGAGTGCGATCACGCCATCGGGATCTTCCGGCCAAAGCACGTCGCCTGCGATCTGTTCCTGCACGAAACGACTCCAAGGCTTGTCTGCGTTGAAGCTGCGGATCACATAGTCACGGTAGGGCCAAGCGTTGAAGCGAGCCTTGTCCTTGTCGTATCCATGGCTTTCGCCATAGCGGGCTACATCGAGCCAGTGCCGCGCCCACTGCTCACCGTAGCGCGGAGATGCGAGAAGGCGCTCCACCAATTTCGCGTAGGCAGTATCTGCGTTTTGCTCGGATTGAAAAAGAAAGGCTTCAATTTCTTCCCGAGTCGGAGGAAGGCCGGTCAGGTCGTAGGTCAGGCGGCGAATGAGTGTTCGCGAATCGGCTTCCGGCGACGGTGTCAGGCCCTTTTCCTGCCATTTGGCGAAAACGAAGCGGTCGATCTCGTTCCGCGCCCAATCCTGGCCTGCGGCTGGAATTGAGGGACTGATCATTGGTTGGAGTGACCACCACTTTCGATCCGCCAACCTTTTGTCGGTAAGTACGGTGCCGTCCGGAATCGTAGCGCCGCCTCGGACCCACTTTTCTAGCACCAAAAGATCTGCCAGCGATAACGGATCACGCTTGGGCGGCATCTCAGGATTGTCGCCAGACACGACATCGATAATCAGCTCCAAGTCATCAAGCTTAAGCGGACCCTGGTCTAGCGCCACACCGCCCTTCTTATCGTGGGAGTTGTGACACTCGATGCAGTTTTGCTCCAATACCGCGTGGGCTGGATGGCTGTCTGCAGCCGTCCCACTGATTGTGAGAAAAAAAGCAGAGATGATAGTCAAGGCACCTCTCATCAGGTAAACTTATGACTAGGTTACAAAGACATCGCAAGCCTTTGCCGTGTTTTCGAGGTAACGTTATAATGTCCCGGTTGATGGCCGACTTTGTGCGGACATGGTAATTACGCGTTGCTAGGCTGTGTTAGTCACGCCAACCGTTTCCGGCTCACTGCGAACTTCTCATCGTATTCATAGCCAATGCCCGTTTTGCCAGAAGGCGTGACGTAGTAGCCGTCGGTCCGGTGGGTTGGATGGGGTGCAAAGATTATCAATATCCCAGTCCCTACCTTCGATCCTAGTGATGAACACTTTGACGATAATTCCGAGTGGATCGCTTGAAGCTCGTTCTTGTCACCGTCACAACATCGAATCCGTGAAATTCATTTTTGAATTATGTAGGCCCAGTTTAGACTACTAATAATATGAAGGAACAACTTCTCAACGATCCAGTTTTTGGAATGGCCGCGGGCCAATTTGACCGTGTCGCTGATTTCCTCAACCTCGACCACTCAGTCCGGGAACGCTGCAAGTGGCCCAAACGAACCCTCACATTCAGCCTGCCAGTCCACATGGATGATGGCCGCACCGAGGTTTTTTTTGGCTATCGCGTGCAACACCACCTTTCTCGTGGCCCCGTAAAGGGCGGACTGAGATTTCATCCCAATGTCAACGTGGGGGAAGTCGCTGCTCTCGCAATGTGGATGAACTGGAAATGCTCTCTGATGGGCCTTCCCTACGGCGGCGGAAAGGGCGGCATCACATGTGATCCAAAAAAACTTAGCATGACCGAACAGGAGAGATTGACTAGGCGATTTGCCCAGGAAATCACTCCCTTCATCGGACCAGAAATCGATGTTATGGCACCGGATGTTGGCACTACCGCCCAGCATATGGCGTGGATTCTCGATACCTATTCAACCCACTCAGGCCGTTTTGTTCCTGAAATCGTCACTGGCAAGCCAATCGAGCTGCAAGGTAGCGAAGGCCGAGCCCAGGCCACTGGCCACGGCGTTTCTTTTCTTGCTGCCCGAGCCCTAAATAAGCTTGGCCTCCCTGTTCAGGGGGCAACCGCCATTGTGCAAGGTTACGGCAATGTCGGTTCATATGTTGTGAAAACCATGTCAGCCTACGGCATAAAAGTGCTGGGTATTTCCGACATTACTGGAGCGATCTGGAATGAAGTCGGGCTCGATGCTGAAAAACTTAGCGCACACGTTGCTCAAACTGGTGGCGTGGTCGGATTCGAAAGTGCCGAACCAATCGACCCCGATGAGATGCTTCTGCGTGAATGCGACGTTTTGGTTCCTGCTGCGCTTGAGCGCGTGATCACCGAGAGCAACGCACCCAATCTCCGCTGTAAAATTCTCGCCGAAGCCGCAAATGGACCCACCACCCAGCCAGCCGACGCTATTATTGAAAAGCGCGGGGACATCTTTCTTATCCCCGACATCCTCTGCAACGCTGGCGGTGTTACTGTGAGTTACTTCGAGTGGGTTCAAAACCTTCAGCGATTCCACTGGACCAAGACCGAAGTGCTCACCAAGCTCGAGATCAAACTCGAAAAAGCTTTCGAAAACCTTCTTAGCTTCTGCGACCGCCACAAATGTGGAACCCGCCTCGGAGCACTCGCAACCGGAGTCAAAAATGTCGCCCTCGTCAAAAAAACTCGCGGACTTTTTCCTTAACGCAATCAAGTTGATCAAGGGAATTATCCACAGCCTCTGGGGAAACGCACCTAGCCTTATGCTAATTTCCTTTGGTTGCAGATGGTTGCCGCGAAGGTAGGAAAACCAAAAGTGGGGATTATCTTCCATGGAGCGAAAGTCTTTGAGGATTCTGACGGGCGTAGATTGTTGGCATAGTCCCGCGTAATCTCCCCTACCGCGGGATTCCTACTGGCCGAAAATTTCTTCACAGTGACTCCCTATGATGAGTTAGAGAGACTGCCTTCCCTCCGCCACGAACCGACGCCAATTTCTTACAGCCTCTTCGCTTGCAACGGCCGGACTGCTGGTAGACTTTTCCTAGTTATCTTGTAGCCCACGATCTTGGCTATCCGCTTCTGCCTCGGCAGTTTCCGCCGGCGACTGTCACCCCTCCCCAGGCCCCGCAGCCTATCCGTTCCGCCACCAATGTCGATGTGCCTCACTCACCGCTCAACAGTTTGAGACACTAGGACTTCGTCCGAGTCATTGATCTCACTGCGGCCTGCCTACGGTATCGGTGGGTCCCGCGAACCCGGGGCCGCCGCCGGAGACGTAGCCGTTGCTCGCTCCAGATGCGGTGGGGCTGACCCAAAATGCATAGAGATCGCCGTTCTTCAGATGAAAGCGGAACCGCACCGGTTGGCCGGATACTTTGGAGAGGTCGTCTTGCCACCGGACCGCTGCATGGGTTTGGTCACCGACAACTGGCTCGCAGTTCTCCTTGGTGAAAGGCGCAATCACTTTGCCCTCTTCGTCGAGGACCTCGGCCCTCAACTCCCCTTCGGTACTGTCGAGGTTCACAAAGAGATGGCTCCCCTTGAAGCTGAGCGGACGGGTGGTCAGGGTGCCGCCTCTCTTCCCGGCGTCCATCGAGGCAAAGCCATCGCGGCGGAGGATCGCCAGACCTGTGGCGGCGTCCTTGTCCCAGCCTTCGGTTTTCTTCGTCTCGGTGTCATACATTCCCAAACCCGGCTTGGAACGGCCGGAGAAGTAGAAATAGAGTTTGTCGCCCACGACGAGACAGCCCGTGGCTACCGACTGCACATTTCCGTAACGCCAGTTTTTCTTGTCCCAGGTAGAGGAGATGAAGTGGCGCCGGTCGGGGCGGTCCCAGTGAAATCCATCGCGACTGAAACCGAGCAGGATGTCGTTGCGCTTTTGAAGACTCTGCTTCCCGCATTCGTCGTTGCTGGGGCCCGTCCAGATGGTGAAGGCACCGATCATGAGACTCTCGTAGGGTGCTGCGTCGAGGTTGTAGAGCTCGGGTTTGCGTCCGAGTTCCTCGACTGGATTCCTTGGATCGATCATCTCGCCAGCGATCCAGTTGACGCCCTTCTTCGGGTCCCTGAGCACGCCTTCGTCTATGAGCTTCTTCGGGTCGGCGTGCTCGCTGTAGCGGCGTGCACGACCACCCCAGGAAATCCTCTCGCTGAGCACCCAGACCTTGCGGAACGGATTGTAGAAGACGGTAGTCCGGTCGCCGTGGATCCGCTCCTTGGTCAACGCATCGGTCCAGTGGATGCCGTCCGGGCTGGTGCGATAGACCATCGCCCAGCGGTCGGTATGACCGCTCTCCGTGCCGAAATACTTGAACCGCTCGGATGGATTCTTGGCGTCGTGGTCGAGCCACACTGAGGTGGTGTCCACGCTCCGCGTGGCCTTAGGGTCGATCGGGCGGATCACGACATTGGTCCCGTTCTTAATGTCGAATGCCGGCTTGTCCCATGCGATACCGTCCTTGCTCGTGGCCAGACAACTCCAGTGCAGGTAGCCTCCGGTATACCACATCTTGAACAGCTGGTCCGAGGAATCATACCAGGCGCCGCCACTAAATGGAGCAGCAAACCATCCTCCGCTGCCGAACTCCCATGGTTTGTCGGGTCGGATGACCGGGTTGGCAGGATGATATTCCGCCGTGTGGAAGGTTCGTTGTAGGGTCGTCGATTCGATCAGGAAGTCATCAACCAGGAGTTGTCGACCGACGTCGATGGGAATGACCGCCGGGGGGTTCTCCAGATACGGGACCAGCATCTGGCTCTGCTTTGGATGCCGGTCGTAGGCGGGTGGCCACTGGTCCGGGAGCACGATACCGTTGTAGAGCGTCTCCCCGGCGTGGGCACCGCCCCAAAATCCAATCGGGGCGACAAAAAAGATGGCGAGTTTTCGTAGTGCGTTCATTTGAGTCTGATCGGTTCGGGAGAGAACCTCCATTAAAGCGATTTGTCGAGCCTTCGGCAATCCGCTTCATGCGGGGGGAGTGGATGCCTCCGGTTAAAACCGATAGCCCTTGCGCTTCTCGTAGTCCCGCAGTTCCTCCTTCTGCTGCTGAGCGGTTGCTTGGTAGCTTTCGACGAAATCTTCGAGTGCCTCGGGGTGATCACGCTGGTCGAAGGCGCTGAGAGCGGGGTCGCTGGTCTTGGCCATCCATGAGCGGAGCCTCGAGCGGAGCGCTTCAATCTGTTTTTGGGAATCTTCACTAGCGATCCGATTGGTCAGGCAGCTTGAATCTTGGCTGAGATCGAAGAACTCTTCGACGGAGCGCAGTTCCAGATGGCGGATCCGCGCGGCCATCGCCGGATCCTTCTCTGCTTGGTTTTTCATCGCGGAGGAGGCAGAACCCGACAGGCGGGCAAAGCGGCGTTTGCCGTTCGACCACGGATTGAAAACGTAGACAGCCTCGCGCGTGATGACCGATCGCATCGGCAACGCGTCGCTGCCGTGAATGTGATGGAACTGTGCGAAGATGGCGTCGCGACGGCTCTGGTTTTCGCCCCGGAGCAGAGGCAGAAATGAGCGTCCATCCGTGGTCGGCGAATCGAGGCCGACGGCGTCGAGGAGGGTTGGCATGAGGTCGATCATCGACACCATGTGTCTCTCATCGAGGGCGCCTGGTTCCACGGTGCCCGGCCAGCGGATGACCATGGGTGAACGCACACTTTCAGGATAACAGTTGAACTTGGCCCCCGCGAACGGCATGCCGTGATCGGAGAGAAACAGGACGATCGTCTCATCGACAAGCTCGGCCTCGTCAAGCTCTTCAAGCACCGCGCCAACCATGTCGTCCAATCGCCGGACAGAAGTGCAATAGCTGGCAAATTCCTCGCGAACTCCCGGGAGATCAGGGAGCAGTCCCGGCAGTTTCACTTCCTCGGCGCGGAAGGTCCGCGACGAATCGGCACGTTCCTGCGGCGCTTGCTTTGCCTCGCCCTTTCCAAAAGGACGATGCGGATCGTGTGAGCTGGCCATCAGGAAGAACGGCTGGTGGGCAGTTTTCGCCATTGAGAAGAACTGCCTGGAAAAGGAGCGGTAGATGGCGGGGTCGCGGCCCCATTGGTTTTCGTCTCCAGCGCCCGGCCAGCGGTAGGCCGTCGACCAGCGAAAGAGCTCTTCCTGGCTCAAGGGTTTGCCCACGGTGCCGCAGAGATAGCCAGCCTCCTGTAATATGGAGGGAAGAGTGGGCGTGCCCGGGTGAATCCGCTGAAACCCCTCGGCGCCGTTGTTGTGTGGATACAAACCGGTGAGCATCACGCTGCGCGACGGGGTGCAGATGGAAATGTTCGCGTAGGCATGAAAAAAACGTATCCCTTCCGACGCGAGCTTGTCGATGTTCGGCGTGATATCATCGGCCGCCCCGCCAAAGCAACTGGGTGAATCCCAGTTCATGTCATCCGCAATAATTAATAGAATGTTAGGGCGCTTCACCGGGGTTGATAGCTGTCCGCAGACCTCCTCTCCAAGGAGGAAAAAAAGGAAGAGGCTACCAGCTAGCAGAGTGCCTCGTTTTTTTAATGAGCTAGGGGCGTTTTTGCTGGTCTTCATGCTTTTTAATTGGCTCGGATAATCCAGTTCCCGGTGGCGATCAGGCTCAGAATCAAAACAATTACTCTCATTTTATTGGGTAACTCTGAGGCTCGACATGAGAATATTCCGCAAGAATGCTCAGCGGTCACACTTTTCTTCTTCCTACGGGTCCACGAAATGGCTTGGAATTGGACAAGATCCGGTTCTTTTTTCGAGGGGGGACAGTTTCCTCGGAATGCTCTAAACTCTTAGATAAACTCCTCGAAAAATGGGTTTAATTTTTCGTGGCGCACGGCCCTCTGAAATCCGACCACCAAAAAAACGATTAATACCTATTCTGCTGATTACGGCAGCCCTCAGTGCCAACGCTGCGGCCGCTTCCGCAGAATTGGATTCCAAACTCGCGGGATCAAAACCCAACATCATCGCGATTTCTCATGTGCTTCCTATGCATCGGCAAAAGGTTTTTCCAAAAAACTTTGGCAGGTCGGGCGGAAAGCGGAAGTCTATAGGTGACGCCGATGTCTCAAGACCCGATAGACCAATCCGACTTCATGCGCCTGTTCGTGCGACACGAGCGGGATCTGCGCGTCTTTGCCCGAGGGATGCTGCCGAACTGGCCGGCGGTGGATGATGTGCTCCAAGAAGCCAGCGTGGTGATGTGGAAGAAGCTGCATCAGCTGGAAAAGGAGGAGGATTTTTTCACCTGGGCGCGGGTCATCGTGCGTTATGAGGCCCTGAGAGCGCGTCGCAATGCGGCGCGGGACCGGCTCGTATTTAGCGAAGAAACGCTCGAGTTGCTCGCCGATGAGGCGATGTCCACGACGGGGGATGACCTCAAACAGGAGCGAGCGGTGCTCAATGGTTGCCTCATGAAAATGGGCGACGAACAACGGGAGCTCGTCTTTGCCGCCAGCATGCGGGACGGCGGGGTCAAGGAACTGGCCGAAGCCACCAATCGAACCGCCAACAGTCTTTATAAATTGATCGGACGCTTGCGGGCGTCCTTGCGAGAGTGCGTTAAGCGCGAAATGAAAACTCGGGAACAAGCCCATGGATAATTCACCAGAAAAAGAAGAACTCATCGATCGCTACCTGACAGGCATGGCCGACGAGGCCGAAGTCGAACAGTTGGATGCCTGGCTCAAGGAAGATGAGCAGCTGCGTAAGACCTTTCTTACCGCTACCCGCATGGATAGCCACATCCGGGAGCGTTCCCTCGAGCAGCCGGTGAAGAAAGAAGCCGGGTCGTCTGGTCCGCCAACCCTGCGTTTCCGGTGGATTAATCCCGGAGCCGCAGCGGGTCTCCTGATCGGGCTCTTTAGTGCTTCGGTGGTGTGGGCAACGATTCCGCAGGCCGGGGGCATTACACGGACGAGCGAGGAGGTCGTCACCGAGAGCTTCGAGGATCCTGATCTGAAGCTAAAGCCGATGCTTCCTAATCGAGCCAATCAGTGGTTTGGGCCCTTGGTATCGGTGGCCCCCGAAGGCGGTGTCTCTGCGGTTCAGGGAAGTCGGGTCGGGCAACTGAGCCCCAATCCCGGCAACCGAGCTGAGTCGGTGCGCTACGTGGTCGATCTCGATGACTACCCGGAGCTGGCCCCGGGACATGTGCAGAGCTTGCAGGTGAGGGTGTCCTTTTCCGATCCGTTCACTGGGCAGAAGCCAAAGTTTCGCGTCGCACTGACTGCCTTCAGTGAAGCGCCCAGGGACGTGAGGGAGGCATGGATAATGGAGAGAGAAGTCGGTGACAGAGTGCTCCAACAAGTGGTTCGAAACTACCTTCCGCCAGCAGACGAGATGAGCGACTGGCACGAAGTGAGTGCCTCGCTCGAGATTCCTGAGGGGAGTCGCAGTGTGGTTATCTCACTGGGGGTCTTTCATCTCAATCCTGACAAACCCGTCTCTAACTTTTACCTCGATGCGATTGAGGTGAGGTTAGTCGATACCTTCTTGCCGTCTTCCTAGTTCACTCGGTTGGATGGTCTCTACTCAAATCGAGATATCGATTTTATTCCGTGCTCTTCGACGCTGAACCGCTGCCACCCGAGGAGTTCCCGGTGTTTTCGATAGGTTGATTTTCGCTTGGGGCAGTCTTGGATCAGAAACCTCCAACCGCACAGTCTCTCGAAAAAGAGTCGCTGGACTTTTGTGTCTGGCCTCCAGCAAAAAATGATCGTAAACCGAATAAAAAGTCAGCCAATCCTGACGTTTCACCCACCAATCCATTGTAGTAGCAAAGGTCGGATGGCTTTGTGAATTTTGAAAAAGCATAATCACGCCAATTGCATCTTCGCGGCTCGGCCGAACTGTCAAAGAGATGAACTTTTGGAAAGTATTTATTCCGGTCCTCGCCATGCTCGTGACCTTCAGCTTCGCTAGCGCAGATGAGAAGAAAGCGAAGCTGTCCTACTACTTTCTCAAAGGATGACCCATGTGTGATAAAGTGACGGCCATAGTTGATGGCCTCAAAGCAGAGCACGCCGATACGATCGAAATTGAAACGGTGAAGGTGGGGGAGGGTGATTCCCAGAAAGAGATTGAGGAATCAGACCTCAATGTTCACGGCATCATTGCAAAGAACCCTGCGGGTGAAGTCGTGACGACACTGGAAGGCCACAGCTACGGGAAGGACAAAGTCGAGGAAATTATCGCGTTGCTCTCTGGAGAGTCATAGCTCTCACCTACTCCCATTCGCGTCGTCGAGAGTCTTGCGCTGCCATCTACGTTAATCTCAGTAATGGTCGTGGCGTTGTCGGAGAGCGCTTTCCTCAGGAATTACTTCTTGTTCAGTTCATTTGCGCCCCATCTAACCCTCCGGGCTGACGGCTTGGCCACTTCAGGATTAGAAAGCAATTCCTTAGCAGGGGTAACAACCTGGACTCCGACAACAACCTTACAAAATGATGTCAAATTTGTAATCGAGTTGCGCGTCATTCTGATCGATTCTCCGCGAAATGAAATTGAAAACACATTCCCCGGCAGTGACATTCCCCAGCCTCCAAGCTCGATCCATAAAACCGAAAGCCGCTCTGTTCTTTGCCACCGTCGCTCTCTTCCTGGCATCTGTGACCACTCTCACCGCTCGTACCTGGACCGAAGCGAAGACCGGTCGAACCTTGGAAGGTGATTTCGTCGAATCGGACGGCGGTCAGGTAACCATCAAGTCCAGCGACCGCACCTTCAAGATCGATATCGCCCGCCTAAGTGAGGCCGACCAGGCCTTCATCAAGGAACAGGCCGCCGGAGTAGGCGGCAGATCCGATAGTAACTCGCTCGCGAAACTGACGCCACCGGCTTTGCTGAAAGTCGCCCCGATCACAGGTAAAGGTGACGACCGGAAGTCCAAGATCGAGTTCACCAACGAAGGGGATAAGGAAGTCACCGGGTTCATCTTGGACACGCTTTACCTAACTGCAGATGGCTCGGTGGGGAAAAGCGTGCCTCACACCCAGAGCGGCAGCAATTTGAAAAAAGGGAAATCTCACAACATCGACGTGACCAGTTTTTTTATGGAAGAAGACACCACGTCCATCGACGCACGTATTGCCGAAATCACCTACGACGATGACAGCACCTGGCCCCCCGCGCCGGAAACACCACCGGCCCGGTCGGGAGAAGATCTGGCAGCTGCCATGGTCATCGGCATCATCGGTGAAGGCGATCGATCCGAGCCGGTAACCGCCCTGCACAATTACGGCAAAAACCACATCAAGAGAATCTCCTACCAGATCGAGTATCTGGATGAAACCGGCAAAGTCGTCGACAAAACGAGCTACGGTTACGGAGGTGAGGACCCGATTTTATCGTCCGGAAAAACCATTGTTCTCAGTGGTGGTGATGGCCCGCCGGAAGGAGCCGTAAATGCGAACGCTAACGTGACCCGAATCACCTTTGCCGATGATTCGCAGTGGGAGGCGCCCAGGTGATCGGCCGCCGCTGACTTTCATCCCCTCAATCCCGAGGCGACGCGCGGCGATGGTGAAGATCAAGCGGATGCGCGGGTTGGCGCTCGAATGCCATCTTCCGGAAGAGGATATCGAGTACATGGAATACACCTTCGGAATTATTGCCTTGGCGAGGGAGTATTTTTTCCGTCCTTTTGATGAAGACATTAAGAAGAGGCTGCATCCCCTCCAAGCTGGCTCGATGCGAGGTGTCCGGACGTTGGGGTTGAAAAAGCAATTTCCTAGTAGTTGTTTTTGAAACCCGTCTTCATATCAGATACACCCGTCCAGATACGCCAGCGATTGTCTGGGAGCGGTTCCACCGTGCTTGTGAAATTCTGAATCCATCCTCCAACGGGTTCGTCCGTTTGCCGAAATTGTTCGCCATGAAGAGTCCATGAATCCCGAGATGTGAAATCAGTCCCTGCTGCACGGACCTTATGCGAACCGAAAGTGGCTGGGCGGACCTTCGGCAGAAAGAAGAGTTGCCGTGAAAAGCGACAGCACAAGTGCGAGGAGGATAATCTCGTAGTCTCTTCGAATTCAGCCTTTGCGAGTCGACGTGACGACCATAACAGGGTTGAGCTGAGGGCAAATCACTTCATCAATCGCGGTGCGGAAAATCCGCGCTCTTGTGTCTCCTTTAACAGCGCCTGAAGTTCTTTCACCTTGTCGGGATGTGTTTCACTCAAATTGGTACGCTGTCCCAGG
>DCQY01000011.1 GCA_002323995.1 Akkermansiaceae bacterium UBA1506
GGTCGCAGCCTTCTTGGTCGCAGCGGCTTTTACCTCCTCTTCAGCGTCAGCTGCAACGGCGACTTTTTTCGCAGGAGCCTTCTTAGACGCGGACTTCTTGCTCAGCGCGATCTTGGCTTTCACTGCCTCCTTCTTGCGCTTCACATAATTGGCGCGGCGGCGACGCTTCTCGACTTTGTTGTGCTGCTTACCCATAGTAAAAAGACCCGCTTTCCTGCGGGGGCGCCAATTAAGGGGCAAAAAACCGCCTAGGCAAGCGGAAATCCCGTTAAGCCAAGGGGAAACTCAAGAGTTAAGCTCTTCGAGAACATCCGGATCACGGACGTCAGCCCAGTCACCAGATAGTTCAACCGCTTCGAGTTTTAATCCATCGTCAACCTGTGCCTTGATAGCGTCAGTCAGTTCATACTCTCCACGCGGCGACAGTTCAAGTTTTGCGGTGTAATCAAAAATGGTCGGAGAAAAAACGTAGATCCCGGCGTTGTAGTAGGGGCTGGTCGGCGCATCCTCACCACCCTTTTCGATCAAGTCAGTTACGAGACCGTCTTCAATAAAAACAGCACCACCTTTTCGGACATCTTCGTTGATCTTAACAGTGAGTTTTCCGTCGAAACCAGCAATATTAACGAGTGGTGCGTAACTCTCCTCCGGCACCAAAATATCTCCGTAGCTCAGCAGAAACGGGTCGTCAGCGGCGAAATCTTTGGCCAGTTCGACAACCTTACCAGTCCCGTCTTGAATCACCTGCTCGACGTAGGAAACCCGGCAACCAAAACCCTCCCCATCACCAAAGTGGTCAATAATGGTCTCCTTACGGTAACCAACAACGATCATGACTTCGCTGATACCATTGGCAACAAGACCACGCAGAATTCTCTCAAGGATCGGCATCCCTTTAACCCTCATCATTGGCTTGGGAATATCGTCGGTGAGGTTGCCCATGCGGGTGCCACGTCCAGCAGCGAGGATAACAGCTTTCGTAAGGTAGGTCATCGTTTGGAAGAGGTCAGGATTGGAGACGGCCCACGAAAGCTTCAATCCGATCGAGCGCAATTTCGAGTTGATCATATCCCGTCGCATAACAGGCGCGAACACAACCTTGACCAGCTGCACCGAAGGCGTCTCCGGGCACGACCGCCACACTCTCCTCTTCAAGAAGTCGCAGGGCAAACTCCTTGCTGCTGAGACCAAACTTCCGAATGTCAGGAAAAAGGTAGAAAGCTCCACCCGGGGCAAAACAGGGAACACCCATCTCTCTGAGCCGTTTCAACATAAGATTGCGGCGGCGGGCATAGGCCTTTCGCATTTTCTCCACTTCGGCAGCACCATTTTTAAGAGCTTCCAGCGCCGCGTTCTGGCTCATGATGGGAGCACAAAGCATGGAATACTGGTGGATCTTCATCATCGCCTCGGTGAGGACTTGAGGTGCGCAGGAATAACCAAGTCGAAACCCTGTCATGGCAAATGCCTTCGAAAAACCGTGCAGCAGAATAGTGCGTTCCTTCATGCCCGGCAGGCTGGCAATCGAGGTGTGGTGACCAATTTTCATGCCTGAATCCTCGCCGTAGAGCAACTCAGAATAGATCTCGTCACTGATGACAATGAGATCATGCTCAATCGCCAATTGGGCGATTTTTTTCAATTCATCAAGCGGTTCCACTGCTCCAGTCGGATTCGTAGGGAAATTTAAGAGCAGAAGTCGGGTGCGATCTGTGATCTTCGCGGCTACGTCCTCAGCTTTAAGCACGAACTCGTCTTCCACTTTCGTTTCCACGGGGACTGCGACGCCATATGCCATGGCGATACTCGGACTGTAGCTGACGTAACAGGGCTCGTGATAAATCACCTCATCACCGGGATTGAGCAGGGCACGGCAGGCGAGATCCAGAGCTTCAGATACACCAACAGTAATGAGAATCTCTGTTTTCGGATCGTAATTAACTCCAAACTGCTGATCGACGTATTCCGAAATTTCTTCGCGAAGAGAAAGTAAGCCAAGATTTGAAGTATAGCTGGTATGCCCTTTCTCCAGTGAATAGATCGCTGCCTCTCGGATATGCCATGGAGCCGAAAAGTCGGGTTCACCGACACCCAAAGAAATGACGTCGTCTCTTCCGAGGACAAGCTCAAAGAAATCCCGGATGCCCGATCGCGGCAGGTTATTCACCTGAGTTGCAATACGCTCTTCAAGAGGCTTCATCGAAACAGTTGGTATGCTAGAAACAGTTTATGGGGTCACTGGAAGACGCTCATCCTCATGGAGGTCTGAAGCCTCAAAACCACTCTGCTTGTAAACTTTGAGCTGAAAGTGAGTCGCCGTGGAAATGACCCCATCAAGAGTACTGAGTTTTTCGCTGACGAATCGAGCAACTTCACGAAGGTCTTCTCCCTCCACGATTACGGCAAGGTCATAGCCCCCACTCATAAGGTAGCAACTCGTCACCTGGCCAAACTTTGCAATCCGCCGGGCCATGTGATCAAAGCCGCCATCACGTTCCGGTGTAAGCTTCACTTCAATCAAAGCAGAGACATGATGATCCCCAATTTTTTCCTGATCAATCACTGCATGAAATCCAAGAATGGCTCCATCCTTCACTAAAGAATCCAGCATATCGGTGACATCTGCTTCCGTTCTCCCGAGGCGCTCAGCCATTTGGGAAGTCGAAAGTCGGGCATCTTTCTGTAGTAGTTCTAAGAGGGCATTCATACGTTTTTAGTTATCTGGTTTCCTCGAAAGAAAAGTCGCAAGTGATCACCGACACTTTTTTATCTAAAATGAATTACGAGCGAGCAATCAATTACCAAAGCAGATTCCGACAGCCTTCGCCGACTCAACCACTTCGCCTTCCGGATCGACGAGGTTGAGTTCCCTGACCGCTTCCTCAATGGGAACCGATCCAACGTGATACTGCTGGTAGCTGACCATACGTCCAAATCGCTTTTCTTCTATCAGTTTCACGGCTTTTACGCCGAATCGAGTTCCGAGAACGCGGTCGAGTGAAGTTGGGCTACCGCCACGCTGCAAGTGCCCCAAGGTAGTGCAACGTGTCTCCTTGCCGGTCAATACCGCGAGTTGTTCTGCCACTACGTCCCCCATTCCGCCCAGACGTGATTCCCCATCTTCATTGGTTTGCTCATACCGCTGAGTCCCCCCAACCGGGGCAGCCCCCTCCGCGACTACTACGAGAGAATGGAAAAAACCATCCTCATCTCGCTGGCGAATCGTTTCGGCCACTTTCTCGAGTTCGAAGGGGATTTCGGGAATCAAAATCGAACAGGCGCCACCGCCTATGCCCCCATATAGGGCGATCCAGCCTGCGTGGCGCCCCATCACTTCAAGGACCATGACGCGCTTGTGGCTCTCGGCTGTTGTTTGAAGTCGGTCTAGAGCATCCACAACAGAGTGGCAGGCCGAATCAAAGCCAAATGTCATCGCTGTTGCCGCAAGATCGTTATCAATCGTCTTGGGAACACCCACCACGGGAAAGCCAGCTTCAAAAAACTGCTGGGCTGTCGAAAGTGATCCATCCCCACCCACGCAGATTAGAGCCTCAATTGCCAATTGGTTGAGCGTTTCAATCGCTTCATCCATCAGTTGCTTTGGAATTTCGCGGATGCCTCCCTCCCCTACCTTCGAAGTGAAGTTTCCCTTGTTACTGGAGCCTAGGATGGTACCTCCCAACTTCAGGATACCTTCAGTTTTTTCTACCTTTAATACCTTATAGTCTCCGGGAGAAAGCAGGCCCTCATATCCTTGTTTAAAGCCATAAACTTCCCAGCCTTTTTGAGAAGCGGCTCCCACGACCCCATGGGTCACTGCATTCAATCCAGGGCAATCACCCCCGCCATTCAACAAACCAATCCTCATGTTGCGAACAGAGACCTAATTTGGGGCGATTAGCAAGCTTCGGTTTGTCTCAGGAGCCCCTTCTTCTCTCGACTTTCGGTAAACTTCCCAACCTCGATTCAGCAACAAGACCGTTTCACGAAACCGATCTTCAGCATTTAAAACCACACTAACAAGACGCCCTGATCCGGAAACCTCCGAGACGGCTGTCGCCATTAGGCAGGGGCCGGATCGTCTCGTTGTGCCGGTTTTGACCCCATCAATTCCTCTGGAACCGACCAACTGATTTGTGTTCTTAATTGTCATATTTCGCCCCCTTCCTCTTCTCGTGACCTTAATCGTCGCCTCTGACTCTCTGCAAAGAGCCAGAAATTGGGGGTGTTTAATCGCCTCGATAGCTAACATGGCCATATCAGCAGCGGTCGACTCCCCAAGGTCAGATCCCTCATCCAGTCCATGAGGATTCACGAAGCGAGTATCACTCAACCGCAGTGCCGCAGCCTCGTGATTCATTTTGGCGACGAATCGACTTACGGCCCCGCTTTCACTTGCTTCTTTGCGAAGGCGACTACCAACAAATTCAGCGATTGCATATGCTGAAGTATTATCCGAAGCCATCATCGCTGCCAGCATAGCCGACCGGAGACTGAGGCAGTCTCCTTCCTCAAATTTGAGGGGATTAACACCTCCCGAGACAGCCTCAGCACTTACCACAATTTCGACCTCATCGGTGGCCTTATTCTCATCCAACCACTTTAAAGTGACGAGAATAGTGGCTACCTTGGTTAAACTCGCGACCTGTCTTTTTTCGTCGGGATTGTCGGAAAGCAACACAATACCAGTTTCAACATCTACCACGATTGAGCTTTCAGCTGCGAGGCCTGCCATCATACTTCCAGTCCAGATAAGCGAGAAAAAAAGGCTAAATACAATGTTCGAACGCATCCTTTTAAAGATGCACGCCCAACCTGAATGCGCTCTAGAAAAAACGAACAAAAATCAATAAATTGGTAGGCGGGACCACCCTTCATATTGTCATTTCAGAATCACGCCACGGCTTGGTCTTTTGGATATTGATCGTATCTTCTGTTCACATTATTTACTTTTACCCGGGTTCCAGAAGTAACGCGCAGAAATTTATATGCCGACAAACGTTTGTGATCCCAAAGTCGCAAAACATCCCAGCAGATCTGGCCGCAGACAGGCTCTTTTGATAATTCGACAATCTCTCGATATGAAATTCCGTTCAATCCTATCCATCGCTTTGTTTACATTGGTCGCCTTGCTTGGCTACGCAGTCTGGGCATTCGGAAGTTCACTCTTCAGTTCGGAACCTGCCATGTACGCAGGCTGCGCCCTTGCCTTTCTCGGTCTTGGAGGTCCAGCGTTGCTGCCTGATTCAGGGGATACCGGTGGCAGGCACATTCGCTTTTGTCTGTCTTTTTCACTGGCGTTTTTGGTCTATGCATTTTTCTGGTCAGTGAGCTGGTTTTCTCTCCCTACCACATTTGGAGAAATCATCGGTTCCAGCATCGGGTTGGCGGGATTTGCACTGGTCTACCGCGGCATAATGGGCTACCGAGTACCGATCACCACGGCTACCGCCACACTATTTTTATGGCATAGCGTTGGTTACTACGCGGGAGACTTTCTTTACGCAGCAATTCAGGGGCGAGGCCCCGCTGCCATGTCGCTCGACTGGGAACCAACAAAGATTAGGCATACCGCCCGTCTCTCGTGGGGCCTCTGCTACGGCGTGGGCTTAGGGTTAGGAATCAACCGTTTCCTTCATTTGTCGCGCCAAAGCTGACGCAACCCCTCCACACAAATTTGTGACCAAGTCTCCAACTCATCGTGTTTCGCTTCAAGTTCTTCCAAAGTAAGAAACTGAAGATCTACGATATTGTCTTCACCTGACGTGACCTGATCTGACTCGAGGGTAAACAAGTGAACAACGCCAAGATGGACCTGGCCCACCTCGTTGCTGTCATCATTGATCAGACCTAGAATTTCTTGGGTATAGCCACCCGTAAGATTCAGTTCCTCATCGATCTCACGTTCGACACCGTTGGTGTAGGTATCTTTATCAAGTGATGAAGCCGCAAAATCGACATCGTTAATATGTCCGCCGATTCCAATAGAACCTTTGGAAGCGAGCCGCTTTTCGCCTGACCCCCCACCACGGACGTAATGAAGAAATTTATTTTCGAATCGAAAAATAGCGTAAGGGATGATTTGTTTGTGAGACGGGTCATCTTCGGCAAGGTCCCGCTGCAAAAAACGGTTATTGGCCGGATCAAGCATAGATGGGAGATATTTCCCGGGCTCAAGTGAAATGCCTTCGAAGGCTCCCAGTTGGTCGAATAGCTGACGGGAAATCACCAATACATTCTCATCCTCGTATTTGCTCATATCGACTTACTTTTAGAGGTTGAGGAAACGGACACTAGCGCGGAGATAAGTCAAACCGGTATCGAGTTAACCCCGCGGAAGAGGCTTCCGACCTAGCTACTCTTGCTCCAAGTAGTCGCTCGAACATTTGCACCTCAATCCGTTCCATCGTTGGGTATTTGGAAAAGAGAGAACTGAGAGGGTTATGAAATTCCTCGATGCGAAGCCCCTCTGACTCAGAATAAGTACATTGGGAGAAGTAGCCCATCTTGAGGCGGGCATCAGCGAGACGCTCAGCCCTCTCTTGCACCGAATCTCCCGTTACCAGCTTGGCAAGTTTTTCAGTCTGATCGCGGAAGAACGCAAAGAGTAGTTTCTCAGCGGCATTGGGATCCAACTGTCCCGCAGCTTGAAGCAGAGACAGCGTCACCCCGTCTTCAATCGAAGGGAAAAACGGATCGAGCTTTGACGTAATACGATAGAGCTTCTCAGGACGGCCCACTTCTTTGGGCTGGCGCCAGGTATCGAGATAGCCGAGCTTTTGCATGGAAATACAGTGCTTTTTGACTCCCATGTAGCTCATGTTCAACGATTTCGAAAGCTCGCCTACCGACATTCCTTGCGAACACTTGATCAACTCGATGATTTCAAACCAATGAGGTTTTGAGAAGTTTTTTAGAATCTTAAGGTAAGGAGTCACGGCACTGCAACATTCTAGTATTTAACGCCTTTCAAGCCGGCACGCTGTCACTATAAATACAAACAACTAGTAGGTTTGTAACAGCTGATTTTGAGAATTGCCTTAACTTTTTTCATGCAAGAGGTAAAAAAGTGACGGAATTGACTAATTTACTCTTCTATTTATCTTCTGCAGCGTAGTAAGCGAGTTTTGATGGGAGTCTTCTAACTCACGCAGACAACGCATCCATTCTCACCTCCAACTATTCATGCACCACGATTCTCAGCTAGATCTGGACAAATCGTTTCTTTCTCATCGCCCGGGCTACTGGTCCGGCGAGGGGATTACAGAGGAAGAATGGAACAGCTATAAGTGGCAGTTGAGAAATCGAATTAAATCGCTCTCTCAACTCGAAAAATATCTTAACCTCCACGAGGACGAAAGGAACGGAGTGATTCTCTCTGGGACGAAACTGTCCATGTCAATCACTCCGCACTTTTTCAACCTGATTGATCGGGACGATCCCAACTGCCCCATTAGGCGTCAATTAATTCCAAGGATCGATGAAACCATTGTCTCCCCTTACGAAATGTCCGATCCGTGCGGAGAGGACTCACACATGCCAGTACCCGGTTTGGTCCATCGCTATCCTGACAGAGTTTTATTTCTCGTAACAGCCGCCTGCGCCTCCTACTGCCGTTACTGCACGCGAAGCCGCGTTGTCAGCGGAGCCGGGGATCAAACTCTAAGAACCGATTTCGAGGCAGCATTCGACTATCTTGAGAAACACACTGAAATTCGTGACGTCCTTCTTTCAGGAGGCGACCCGCTTTTATTGTCAGATTCAAGACTTGAGAAATTCTTGTCAAGACTCCGGAGTATCGAGCACATTGAATTTATTCGTATCGGGTCTCGCATCCCGATTTTCATGCCTCAGCGCGTAACCGATGATCTTTGTCAGATGCTGCAAAAGTATCACCCGCTCTTCATGAGCGTTCACATTAATCACCCGAGAGAACTCACCCTTGAAGTTAAGGAAGGCTTGGAGCGTCTTGCTAACCATGGCGTGCCGCTTGGCAATCAATCGGTCTTGCTAAGAGGAGTTAACGACGACGCTGACGTCATGAAAGTCCTCGTGCATAAGATGCTTATGTGTCGAGTTCGCCCCTATTACCTCTATCAACTTGATTTAATTCAGGGTTCATCCCACCTGCAAGTGCCCGTCGCGCAAGGCCTTAAAATCATGGAAAGCCTCCGCGGACACACCACTGGCTACAGCGTGCCGCAATACGTGATCGATGCTCCCGGCGGGGGCGGAAAGGTCCCTATCAATCCGGACTATATTGTGCAGCGCAACAGCGAACGCGTTGTTATTCGCAATTTCGAAGGTAAAACGTTCGAATACCCAGAGCCCGCAGTTACACCAGACCCCCTTCTGGATTACTAGGGACGAGCCTGATCACCTTGGCTTAAGTACTCCGAGGATCACGGCCACCACATGGCACAGACTTCCTCCCATCACAAATAGGTGCCAGATGAAGTGTGCAAACCTCATCTTCCTCATCAGGAAGAACGCCACACCACCAGTGTAGCAAAGACCTCCAGCGATCAGCCAGAGAAGACCTGAAAGACTTACGTTTTCAATGAGAGGTTGAATAGCGACACAAATCAGCCACCCCATCGCCACATAAATCATCGTTCCGAACTTTTCAAATCTAGGGAGCAAGATGGTCTTCAAGACCACTCCCGAAAGAGCAAGCGCCCAAACCACCCCGAATAGAGACCAACCCCAGGGTCCCCTCAGATTAACCAACAGCCAGGGCGTATAGCTGCCGGCAATCAGCACAAAGATGAGCGAATGGTCGAGAATTTGGAACAGTCGCTTGTAAGGGTGCCGTGTGACTGAGTGATAGACTGCCGAACAAAGATAGAGCATCACAAGACTCAAACCGAAAACAGATACGCCAATTAGATGCCAAACCGACAACGGTAAGGCTAGCAAGATCATGCCACCCAAAGCAACTGCACTCAGGATTGCTCCAATGCCGTGACTGACGGCATTGGCAACTTCCTCTTCGTGGGATTCACACAGATGACTGCGCTCATTCATACAGGGCAAGGTTGAATTGCAGTCACGCCCGACGCGAGGAAAATCGGAATGCTTATTAAGCGCCGTAAAGGCCTGATTCCTCGCAAAAAGACGCGACCGTTGGTGTCACCCATTCAAGGTGAGAAGAAAAATCAGCACGAATTTCAGTCGAGGAAGCCGGATGATTAAAAGGTACTGCAGTAAATTCCCAACCTTCCCTCTCCTGAACATTCTGTCCCTGGCGCTTCAATACGAGAAAGTGAAGTTGATCACGAAGAAACGCGGGATTCGCCCATTTCTCGATCGAATCCCACTGATCGCTTCCGATGATCCAGTGCCATTTTACGCGAGGTTCCTGCTCAATTAAATATTTCGCCGTCTGCCATGAATAACTGGGGCCCTCCCTGCGAATTTCGAGGTCGGAAACAGAAACGTGGTTCAGAGCCTCATCTTTAATAGCAAGATTGAGCATATGGTGTCTTTGCCCCGCAGAAGCCATAGTGCTCTCTTTAAAGGGAGATACGAAGCACGGCATAAAAACAATTTCTTCGAGAGACACCACTTCCATCGCAGCGGTTGCCATTCTAAGGTGCCCCAAGTGCACCGGATCGAAAGAGCCTCCGAAAATTGCTCGCGACTCCGAAACAGATTCTCCGTTCATTGCTCTCATGCAATCACTCTAGCCGACGATTGGCAACAGTCATTCACTCTCGACCACAAGATCATCAACCGCTATGAATGATTGAGACTTTCCTCTCCTATGAAAAAGTTACTCATCATTTTGGCCGCGGTTCTGGTCACTCTGGTTGTGGCTGTTCCAGTCACCACCAGAATCCTTGGCCCTCGTCTAATCTACGTTTCGGCCCCGACCGGCACATCTCTTGGAGAGGTCGACAGTCCTCGCCCTGAGACCTCGCTAATCGCCGTTTCCATCGGAATCGACCTCGCGATGCTAGCTGATCTTGCCAATGAAAACGTCCCGCCACGATTTGAGAGCAGCGAGAAAATGGAAATTCACAAAAATCTTAAGGGCGGAGCTTACTCCTGGAAGGTAGCTCGCGGTCCTATCGCTTTCGAAAATAGCGGAACCCACCTCACGTTCGCGGCACCAATCGAGGGAACTGCTCAGCTTCAAGGTATGCTCGATGCCAAGATCGTTCAGGTCCCGCTCAACACGACAGCGGAGTTGGCCGGCTCGGCAGGGGGAAGCCTTTCCCCTGCCATCGCAAGTGACTGGAGTATCATTTCCAACCTCACTCCTACCCTAAATCTTAGCCAGGCCTCTGTTAGTCTTGGTGGCCTTGGCAAGCTCGACATTAGCAGTATTTTGGGAGGAAGTGTCGGCCAATACATCCAAAAGGAGGCCCAAAAGCTAGCCCCCGCCCTGCGTCAGAGCATCGATCTAAGAAGTCAGGTCGAATTCTTCTGGCAGCGAGCTTATCTCAGCGAAAAGGTTCACGACGACCCAAGTCTGTGGATCAGTGTAACGCCACAAGAAGTTCAGCTCTCTCCCGTTGATTACACGGAACCGGAGCAAATCTCCGTTACAGTCGCAATCAAGACTGACGCTTTCCTAACCAATCGTGAACCTGACGCGCCGCAGCCACAACCATTACCAGACTTGATAGCACATCCTGGACCTCTTGCCACGGATCTTAAGCTCCCTGTGATTGTCAGTATCACTGAGCTGAATGAAGTCCTCACCAAAGAAAGTTTTGAACTAAAGATAGGTGCGGGCAGTAGCGTCAAGGTTGAAGGACTCGAGGCAGAGGTCGGCCAAGGTGGCATGCTCAACCTAAAACTCTCAATCAATGCCACCCAAAGCGGTCCGGCTCGCGGAATCGCCGGCGATATCTGGCTGGAAGCCCGACCAGTCATCGATTTCGAGAAACAAACTCTCAGATTCTCCGATGTCGATTTCACGCTTGAAACCAAGAGCAAACTTACCTCCGTGGCCACTTGGTTACTCGAAGAACTTCTGATCAAGGCGATTGAAAGAGAGATGAGAGTTGATCTAGACGATTACAAAGAAGAGATGGCCAAGGAAATAAACAAGGTGATCAATTCTGCTGATCTACCCGAAGGCATCACAGCATCTGCCGAAAATCTAGATATCAAACTCTGCGACGTCTACACAATCACACGCCCTTATCCCGAAGCCGATGCAGCCCCCGGCCTTGTTGTTGTGATACGGACTAGCGGCAGTCTCGCCGCTAAAATCGGACAACGGAGCAGCAATGAAACCGAGTCGCCCTGATACGAAGCAGTTAAGTTATTGAAGATTACTGGAAGCGATCGAGAGAAGTTACCTAGCCTTTAATGGCAGCTCCAGCGCCTCTGAGGCGATAAAAGGCTTCACTCGGAAAGGCAGAAGAGATGTCGCTCCCCCCGAACAAACAACTCGTGGCCGACAGGAGCAGGTGTTGCGTCGACCCCCTCGCCCAGTGAATTCGTTGCAATAATCTCAAGCGTTGGAGCATCTTTAATCACCGTAATATTGCCGCGGCGCCCGGTGAGATAAATATGCCCCCCAGCAGCTACCGGTGAGGCATAAGTTAACGACAGTCCCGGTATTCTCTCTGGTCCAAAGAGGACCTTGCCAGTGACGGCATCCAGACAGGTCAGAATCCCGGTCTTTCCTTTGTGAAAGTAGAGGCGCCCATCTGATAGCATTGGCGAGGCAATGTCTGGAGTGTCATCTGGTGTGGTCCAGACAACTTGTTCTCTACCCTCGATGTCTCCCCTGCCATCGAGTTTAAAAGCTCCAAGAAAAGACCCTCGAAAGCCACTGCCTATCATCGTTATCCCATCAAAATGGACAGGAGAAGCTACCGGACGTTGTGTCTGCCCTCCACAACTCCACAATTCTTTCCCCGTCTGCAAATCATATGCCCGCGCCTTACTTTGACCATTCATGATTACCTGATCACCGCCATCTGATGACACCACCAGCGGAGTCGCCCAGCAAGTCGGTTCGTCACGGACGGCCTTCCAGAGTGTCCCGCCACTTTTCTTGTCGAGTGCATACAAAGCCGATGGTCCCTCATGATCCCATGGCACTAGGATTGCATTGCCAGCAAGTGTCGGTGAGCTACCTTCGCCAAACCCGGCCCGGGTCGTCATTTCACCAAAGTCAGCACGGCTCCACAACAGTCTCCCATCCATGTCATAACAGAATAATCCACGTGAACCAAAGTGAGCATAAACCCGCTCCCCATCGGTGCATGGTGAGGCCGAAGCATAGCCATTGGTCTCATGGGTGCCTTCGTGGGGTACTTCTTCAACGGCCGTCCGCTCCCATTTTAAATTACCCGTTTCCCGATCAAAGCAAAACAACTGGAAGCTCAGCTTCTGCTCGGATCTACCAAATCCAAATCTTGATGCAGAAGCATTTCCATCACTGACTGCAGAAACCACGAAAACCTGATCGCCCCAGATCACGGGCGACCCCGATCCCTTGCCAGGAATCTCGACCTTCCACTTCACATTCTTCGTATCGCTCCACTCGGTTGGGGGTTGAGCCGTCATCGAAATTGAATTTCCGCCATGTCCGCGCCAATGAGCCCAGTTTTTGGAACCGTCTTCTTTACCTGATATGGGTAAGATGAAGGCGGCAAAAAGGGTAAGACATAGCCATGACCGATCCATGCCCGATGCAACCGGATTTAAAGGGGAAAGTTTCATAGTGATTTTTAATTTTATAACGATGATCAATCTTCAGGTTCAACGCCGTTGGTTGCATAAGTTTTCCACTTTTGCGGAGCCATTTGACCAAAAGATCTAAGGCGCCGCAAGCTGTTCAACCTTGAGAGCCATTATTTCATCGGGTTGAAATCCGGCGACTCCTAAATAGCCCCCATCATACTGCCCCCATGAAAAGTGGTCGGGGTGACAGGATTTGAACCTGCGACCTCTTCGTCCCGAACGAAGCGCGCTACCAAGCTGCGCTACACCCCGATCATGAGCCGAAAGCCGTATTCGATTGAAGCTTTCCTTTGCCAAACAACCACCATAGCCCGGTGGCACACCCGTAGGGATTCGAACCCCAAACCTCCTGATCCGTAGTCAAGCGCTCTATCCAGTTGAGCTACGGGTGCTTTTGCCGTGGGCCTCTCTAGCCGTTAGGCTCGAAGGAGCGCTAACTTGCCCAGATTAAGCCTTTTGACAAGCAAAAATTGCGATCCAGCGCAGCACTCCTTGAGTTCACCAAAATATCGGACATCGTTGCGACGGGAACTTTTTTCAGAATCCCGCCAATCCGATGAAGCTCACACTAATTTCTACCACTGGCCACTTCATAGCGACAGTGCTATTCGGAACTTTCGCCTGGGTGCAAATAAACGATATCGATCCTGCGATCTATCACGAGCCCTCCAGCTTAGATGCCTTGCTCTGGTTCAGTTTCTATCTCCTCATCGCAATCTTGTTTGTCGTGTCCGTCTTTCGCACAATCTCCGCTACAATTCTCATCGTAGCTCTTACATCTTGCGTCGTCGAAATGGTGATCACGGGTCCCGGCCTATTCCAAAATCTCTTTGGTGAAGAGAATTTTTCAATGACCCAAGTCAGTATGACAGCGGAAGATCCGCGGGTAGAATTAACCCGTGAATTCTTCGGCGCCCTGATTGCTTTCGCTGCGGTTCTCTACCTGCTTATGAAACGAAGAACTTCGGCCAACCAAGAGCCCCAAAAGAGTAGTATCTCAGCTCCTTAAGGCTCTCCAAACTAAACTCAGTTGGTCGCAACGATCCGGAAAATCGCTCCTCGCCAGTCAAGGACGAGCGGCTCACCGTCAGCATCGGGATAAAAACCGGTCGGTTGAACCGTGGGATTCTTGAGATCCTCCGGCTTATCAAGGTGATAGTTCGCGGTCACCTCCTTTTTCTCGGCGTCATAGTTGAGTGCCCAAATATTCCCAAACTTCCAATCACCGTAAATAAAGTGCCCATCTAGATCTGGGATACCATCACCTCGATAGACGAACCCTCCTGTTATAGATAGGCCATCCGCCCTCGAATATCCGTGTATAGGATCAATTAATTCGAGGCCCTTCGGTTCCGTAGGCTTCTTGCCAAGCCACTCCATGAAGGCATCCCGGGTGGCAAAACGCTGAGCTCCCTCACGGTAGTCCCAGCCGTAGTTGCCTCCACCCTCTATGATATTGATTTCTTCCCAAAGATTTTGTCCCACATCAGCGAGATAGAAGAGTCCTGTTTCGGGATCGAACGCGCCTCCCCATGGGTTGCGAAGTCCGTAAGCCCAAATTTCGGGGCAAGCGAGGGAATCATCAACAAATGGATTTCCCTCGGGAATGCCATATTCCAACCCGTCGCTTCGGCTGTCGACATCGATTCGGAGAACTTTGCCGTTCCACCGAGTCAGTTTCTGCGAAAGGAGGTGGACCCCGTTCTTGAGCCCCCCATCTCCGATACAAATGTAGAGAAATCCATCCGGACCAAACATCAAGTTACCTGAGTTGTGATTCCA
>DCQY01000094.1:0-282 GCA_002323995.1 Akkermansiaceae bacterium UBA1506
CGCTCTGTGCCGGTTCACTGGAGAAAAGAGCCAGGCAAAGAATAAAAGAGGAGACCGAAATACCAAACTGTAAGGGTTCCATGATATTATTGTCAGCTTAATAAACTCCACTGTACACTAACAAACCCTTTTACGCAAAATACGACACCTTCGATCAAATCCTTTTTAGTTAATGATTATTGAAAGGCGGTAGAAAAAGGCCGGGGTTAAATCTTACACGAGCAAGAGTTCCAAACTTGCAGCCAGTGATTGGCTTTTTTTCCTAGGAAGCTGCTGATTCCT
>DCQY01000094.1:603-10816 GCA_002323995.1 Akkermansiaceae bacterium UBA1506
GATGGGAGCGCAGCTGACTAGTGAGCGAACAAGCGCATTTTGATTCCGCTCTACTGCGGACTTGGCTCATTCCCTAATTTTACGGCGAGGCCGTCGATCCCTTCAACCCCGTGATCAAGAGGCTTGGGAAAAGTGGCAAAATAAAAGGTTTTTCCCCTCAAATACTTCGGAGCAAGAATCTTCAAGCAACGACTGAAGTAAAACTTCACCGCGTCGGAAAAACTTTAAATTCAGGAAAAAGACTTAAATTACCCCCTAATTGGGGTAACCTTTAGGGCAAAATCATCAGTTTATGTTATGATATTTATGGTTATTATTGACTTTTCTTCCGATTTATGGAATCATCGTAGCCACCAGTTCGTTTAACTGTTCCTACTTTGACTTCATTAACGTTGATCTTGTTCCTTGTCCGCAGGCTGCTATAATTAGTCAGCGGACGGGCTTCTCACCTCCCCTCTAATCACCGTCCCGGAAAAAATTTCAAACAAACAGAAACGACGAATCTGGGGCCGTGCCAGCCTGAACCTCATTGAACTGAGGCAGAGAGCGGTCACAGAATTTGGGGGTGGTGAGAAGGAAAAGATCAACAATAAACAGAGCATCCAAAACAGTTCTTTAATAAAAAGTAATTTCTTACCTCCTTATCAATTTAAGAAAACAGAACCCCCTAGACCCCATGCGTGGCGCATTAGCGGCTTAAACTGTAAGGGCGAATTTTTTCTTAAATCTTGAGTCAAAAATTTTCCTCCCAACAAATAAAATAGATAATAGGAAATAATGAAACTGACTAAAACTAACAAGCAAGCAGGGCTTACCCTGATTGAGATCACTCTGGTCATTGCCGTGCTACTCGGCCTCATCAGCGTGCTTTTCATCGGAGTATCTGCCTACAAAGAGGGATCCAATCGGGCGAAGTGCATCCTAAACATGTCAAACGTTCAGAAAGCGGTTCGCGCCTACCAGAACCTCTACGAGAAATCTGAAGGGGATACGCTGGCTCTTACTGATCTTGTCGGCAATGGCAAACTCATCGAGACCGCCCCAGAGTGCCCGAGTCAGGGGACCTACTCAGCAGCCGGCAACGTTCCTCCTGTCGGAACTGTCTACCTTACCTGCTCGCTGGCGGGAAGCAACGACCACGTGCCAAACAGCGTTACTGGTTGGTGAGACCAGTGATAATCAAAACAGTTATTCCTCGGCCCAAAATAGAGATTCATTTGGGCTGAGGAGTGTCTACTTGAGCCGACCTCGAGGGGTCGGTCGTATTGGTGGCTTTCAGGTCGCACACACTGTGAAATGTTGCCCGTAGCTATTGATGGCGCGAATCCCTCAATGGCTTGTTCTTTCAGGGATAAGTGAGTGAAACCACTGGGCCCCTATCCGGCGAAAGTAACAGTCGGAAGCCCTCTTACTCCAGGCCTCACCGCAAAAAGGTGCCCTGCTGCGGGCTCCTCTGGGTTCCCGAAACTACCCGTCGTAATGTAGAGTGTTTCGAATTCCTGCCCGCCAAAAGCACAGGAAGTACTCCCCGAAATCGGCAGTTCAACAGTTTCAAGAATCTCCCCTGTCGCTGGATTGAAGCAACGAACGCAACCACCACGACAGAAAGCGATCCAGACGTGGTCATTTTCATCGATGGTCATACCGTCAGGAGAGCCCTCAAGATCAACCGTATCGATCGCGACGCGCTCATTCGAAATGCTTCCACTTTTGGGATCGTAATCGAAGGCCCGTACTGTCTTGCTGGGTGTGTCGATGTAGTAGAAAATCTCGCCATTCTTTGTCCAGCAAAGGCCATTGGAATTCGTTACGTTGGGGAATTGCTTGGTCAGTTCCAACTCCGTATCGAGTCGATAGAGGGCGGCGGCGCCTTTATTCTTCACCGTGCTGATCGTTCCTGCCCAGAGACGCCCCATGGGATCGCACTTACCATCGTTGAAACGGTTGTCCGGTTTCTTGTCTGGCTCAGGATCGACGATAGCAGTCTTTTCTCCGGTCTCAGGATCGAAAAACGCGAGTCCGTTGTCGCCACCCATGATGAATCCTCCGCCTTCACGAGGGATTGCAAAGCCTACCCGCTCGCCGACTTCCCAGGCCCATTCCTCGCCGCTACTGGGGTCGTAACTACGGATCTGGTGTCCTTCGATATCAACGTAGTAAACGCGCCCGTCAAACCAGAGGGGGCCTTCTCCCCACTTAGAGAGCGTTTTGGAAACGACTTCAGCTTTCATACTTTTTTAAAACCAGCCTGTCCTCATTAACCACTCAAAGCGGAATCGCTAACTGTCGTTCCGCTTAAGAGGCCCATCCACTACTTAGGCCCAATATCCAGACCGTCCAGCCAAGGTAACGATATCTGAGGTGGCATACCACCGAACGGTTGATACTTAGGTAATTGGATCATACTCACGCTATGAGGCTGGTTCGCGATGAAAAAGAGCGCATCCCCGCAATCCTCTGATTGAATCATTGCATCACAATGCTCGCGTTCAGGTGCTACCGGTCGCTTGGCTACTAGTGGGGTATTCGCCTCTCCCGGAGCATACTCAGAGAGGACGATATTAGAAGCGATTAGCTGAGCGCGTGCTGTGAAGAGCATACCGTGCACCGCCCACTTGCTCGCCGTGTAAGGAACCCCAGCGAAAGAGTCAAAGCCATGGCCAGCCGTCGAAGTCACTACCACGATCTTGCCACCTCCGTTTTTTGCCATCGGTCCGGCTACCGCATTGATCATATTGACCACACCGAGAACATTGATTTCCATGACGGATTTCCACGTCTCCTCTCCGGCAATTTTAGACGGATCTTCATGAACCACAAAACGGTCAGCCGTATTAATCCCAGCTGTATGGATCAGCAGGTCCGGCGTACCGATCACTTTCATCGCATCGGCTATGCTGCCGGTGTTAGTCACATCGCAGGCAACCGAAACGATTCTTTCAGAAAGTGCGGCTGTCTTTTCCAGAGACTCCACCGTGCGACCAATAACAAAGGTGTTAGCTCCTGCATCAGCAAACTGCTTCGCCGCAGCTTGGCCCATTCCTCCGCCTCCTCCGGTGACAATCACGGTCGTATCAGTCCAGTCGTTTCTCATTCCTCGAGTCTAGCGAAGGATCGTGACAGGTCCAATGGTTTGAATGGTAGGCCAATTACTTAAGTCGCAAATACTGAAGCTCTAAATTACCCCCGATAATCAAACGAAACGGTTTGAGTCGGTGCAGCGTTCACGAGAAAACGAAAGCGTCCACACCCTCGTGGCGTTGTTACGGAACGCCCCGCCCTTCACCAACTATTAGCTTCAGGATAAACAAAGGTCACTTTCCCTCTTCGGCCCATTGCTTCATTAAATCAATATTATCAATGATCTTTTGAAGGTGTTCAGGATCGCGATTCTTCGCTCTTAGCCCCCCCACGTAGACATCCATATCGCTCTGAAACATCTCGTCAGATTCAGGCATGCGGCCTTTATCATCAGTCTCAACCATCCAATTCTCGAGGCGCTCACGCATCTTCGACAACTCATCAGCATATGCTGGATCATCGACAAGGTTGTTGATCTCAAACGGGTCAGCATTCACGTCGTAGAGCTCTTCTGCCGGCCGTGTCTCACGAAATAAAAGCCGCTGAGTTTTATTTAAAACCTCATCTTTGTAGGCCTGACGCATGGTGATGAGAATGTCTTTCGCGTCTTTGTAGGCGCAGGGCTGCAAGTAAGGTCGGTTCGGCAGGAAGTTTCGAATATATTTGAAGTCCTGCGTCCTCACTGCACGCATGTGATCAACAGTTTCGTCACAACGATCACGAGCAGCAAAAGCTGCCTCGCGGGGCTCATAGTTCTTTGCCAGAATGTCGCGGGCCTGCATCCAATCTGGCACTTCGATGCCTGCGGCACCAAGGGAGAGGGCCGCAATATCAATGTGCTCCACAACATCGTCGCGAACCGTTCCAGCTTCGACACCCGGACCGGCAATAACCAGAGGCACGTGCAGGCCCTCGTCGTACATAAACTGTTTCCCTCGGGCATGACTGATCCCGTGATCAGTCATGAAAATAATGAGCGTATTTTCGAGGAGTCCCTCCTCTTCCAGCTTTGACACCACCTCGCCGACCATGTGGTCGGTCATTCGCGCGGAGTCGAGATAGGCGGCCCAATCGCGAACGATATTGGGATGGTTCGGATAGTAGGGCGGCAGTTCAACGACTGAATCCGGGGTGCGACTCCCCAGAGTCTGTTCGGCACGCGCCTGAATCTTCTCCCACCCATCTTCGTCTTTACCTCGCAGTTTACCACCCGGCGTCTGCACTTGATGAAAAAAGGGCTGTCCTTTTTCGCGGTCTTGCCACAGTGAACTGTTGTAGACTTCCTTATTCCATTCAAAGTTATAGTCGGTCTTGCCGAACTTGCTCTTTGCCCCCGGCCATCCCGAGATTGAAGTGTGGTAGCCTGCTTCCTGAAATAGTTTCGGTATGAGCTTAATGTGCTCGGGCAGATGGATCTTTTCCTCGCCCCGGCCACTGCGGTGGTGATGCGCCCCAATACTGGTCTGATACATGCCTGTAATAAAAGCCGAACGACAGGTCGAGCAGACCGGAGCCGTCACGTAAGCATTGATAAACTTGAGTCCTCCAGCTGCCAGCGCATCCACATGGGGCGTTTCGATGGCCGTTTCTCCATAGCATCCGAAGTTAGCGGACATATCATCAGGAATGATCCAAACAATATTGGGACGATTGTCAGCGCCGACAGAAAGTGCGCCGAACACCACAGTGAAAAAGAAGGTGAGTTTTTTCATTAATCGAAATCTTTCCTACATTCGGGAGGCTGGATGGGCAAGCTCCTGATGGCCCGCAAAGGCGTCAAAAATCTGCGAAATAAAATGTCACCATGCTCACCCAGAACCAACTTGGTCCTGACGTTCCGAGGGAATGGGCAAACATCCCGCTAGGACGAACAATTATTACGCCATCAACTGCGTCACTTTGCCTGTGCTGTCGGCAAAACGATCCATCTTCGCCCCGACCATCTCAGCTTGGGTTAACCAAAGATTCGCGAGTGGGGTTCCTTCGGGTAGATTAATGTGGAAGCCTGACTTGGTCTGTTGCCCACCGCCGCCCACGATGATGGGCAGATCGTTGTACTGGTGGGTCGAACCATCCCCAAGACCAGAACCATAAGTGAAAAGCGTATTGTCGAGTAGAGTGGTTCCGTCCGACTCCTCGATCGAATCCATTCGATTGAGAAGGTAAGCGTATTGCTCAAGGTGAAATTTATCCACCCGCAACAAGTCATCAATCATCTTAGTTTGATTGTGAGACATTTGGTGATGGCTCTTCGGTTTGTCGAAGAGACCATCAAACATGTAAGGCGTGTCCCAGCGCTCCGGACCCACCATGAAAGTGGTCACATTCGTCAGACCGGCCTGAAGGGCTACGATCATTAGATCCCCCATCAGGCGAATGAATTCGCCACGCGGAAGGTAGGCATCAGTCGGTGCTTCAAACTTCACGTTGGCCAGCTCAGCTCGCATCTTCTCGAGGCGATCCATCTGCGATTCGATAGTACGAATGGAATCGTAATATTCGGTGAACTTCTGACCGTCGTCATAGCTCAGCTTCCGTTTTAGCGCGTTGGCATCCTCGAGGACAAGATCGGTGATGTCGCGATACACCTTTGCTTCCTTAGTACTAAAAAGACGATCATACATTTTGCGAGGGTCTCGTATCGACGGCGCAAGATGCCCCGTTCCATACCAGGAAATATTGTCGAAGTAGATCGATTCCTTGTTGTCGCTGTGAGGGTTGCAACTAAATTCAAGGGTGCGGAAAGGTGTCTCGCCACCAACCTGATCGGCAACAAGATGATCGAGCGTACGATTGAGTGGCCAAGCACTGCCTTTAATTTCGTAGGCAACCGCGCTACTGAGGTAACACGACGCGCACTGTGCGTGAACATCGGTGCCCTGCTGAAAGGTACGGTCCATCCCTGTGATGAGCGTCACCTTGTCTTTCATTCTCTCAAGTGGCTCCATTGTTGGCGTGAGACGATCGAGTGGCCTAACACTTAACTTAGGGTCCTGCTCCCCGAGGGACTTCATCAAACCGCCAAGATTACCTTTCGGGATGATAGAATCCGCTTCACCGGGAAAGAAGCCGCGACGCACCACACCGATAGGAACGTAGAAATGGGCCATCCGCTTGGCAGCCGCTTTTGTCGATGTAGCCATACCGGCGCTTTCAAGAAACGGAAGCGAAAGCGCCGCGCCACTGAGGCCTCGAAGAAAGTTTCGGCGAGAGGTGTTCATGAAGAAAAGCGAAGATAATAAATTCAATCAACGCGCTCCAAACATAGCAAAAAAGTAGGAGCGACACGAATTTAGTCTGAGTAATAAATTTTTTTTAGTTACGAATCTTCAGTCTGATTCGGCGAGGGAAAGATTATTCTTTGGGTTGGACTTGCTGCGGAAAGGTTCGCTCAAAACAATCTGCTTCAGCAGCGTTTGCATGCGGTAATCATTTTCAGCGGTGGCTTCGGCGATAGTATCGAGGGCCAATTGATCAGCGGCGCCCAATTCGCGAGCCAACGCAAAAGAAAGCAGGTGACCTGCGAAGCCGCGCGTGAAGCGATCTTTCTCCACGAGGATAGCGTCCTTGAAGCCGACCACGCTATTAAAATCATGCTTGCGAAAGAGTCTACCTGCCATATCGACCTCCCGACCGTTTTCGTAGGCATCCCTCCAGACACCAATTGGTCCGTAGTTCTCAAGAGCGAAGCCAAGTGGATCAATCTTCTCGTGACATCCCTTGCAATCAGAACGCTCGCGGTGAGCGGCGAGTCTCTCGCGAAGGGTTAGATGTTCTTCTCCCGGTTTCTCGCCTTCATCAAGGGGAGGTACGTCGGCGGGCGGGGGCGGCGGCGGGTTATTGAAGATGACGGACGCCATCCAGGCACCCCGCGTGATCGGTTGGGTCCGCTCCGGCCCGGAGGTCATCGTCATGACAGCGGCATTAGTGATGACACCCCCATAACGGCGATCAGTCACCGGCATGCGATTGAAATGGAGAAGACCAACTTGGCCCCCACCAATCGGCTTGCCATTTTTGCCCCTCGGTAGCTCAACCTCTTCGGGCCAATTTTCCCCATAGGACTTCTGCAGCAGAGTCGACCGGTAAGTAAAGTCCGAGTCGATCAACTGGATCACTGGCAGGTCCTCGATCAAGACCGTTTCAAAGATCAACAAAGGCTCCATCGCCATGTGCATGCTCTTCCGATACTTGCTGAAGTAGAAATCAGAATACTTCTTCGGATCCGGAATCGCAGAAATAATGCGATCCAACTGCAGCCACTGCATGGGGAAACTGTCGCAGAAACGTTTGACCTTTCGGTCCTTCAACATACGATCGACCTGCGAATCCAGTGTCGCTGGCTTATTTAAGTCTCCTGCAGCAGCAAGGTCGAGCAACTCCCGATCAGGAATACTGCCCCAGAAGAAAAAGGAAAGGCGTGAGGCCAATTCGAAGTCACCAAGTGATTCCACTTTCCCACTCTCGGCACCTTCATCGTAGAGATAGAGGAACTTCGGCGACGCCAATGCCGCTGCGGCTAACGATTTCATCACATCAGTGAACGCGACCCCCTGATCCAGTTGAAGTTCGGCATAGGAGGCGTAGCGTTCGATCACCGCTTTCTCTGCCGGAGCACGAAAGGCACGGCTCAGGAACGGCTTGAGACGGGCTCGCACTTCGGCACCACCATCATAATCGCCGGTTGGCTCCGCAAAAAGTTCGGCCCACGCACCGACATGCTTAGGGTTGAAATCACGGCTCCCGGTAATCGACTGACTCAATTTGAGAAACTGCTCCATCAGGAGGGGCGACAACGACAAGTGATCGGCTTGCACATCATACCCGTGCTCGGCTCGCAAGTCCTGGGGGAACGCCGCCACACCAACGAGACGAGGCTCAATCATCTGGGATTTACCGAGCGGACGGTTCCCCACCTGAACGTGATCGGCCATCACACCAGTTTCCGGTTTGAAGGAATCCTGATGCACCCGCATCATGCGCTCAGGCAGTGTGAAAACATTGCAATCGAGGCCGAAGAGATCGATGACCGCATTGTTGTACTGAAAGCGGTTCATGCGACGGATCGGCGCGTGCGCGTAGACCTTTTCCTCATCCATCGCAGCGGCAATCAGGCCGTCCAGTTTTGCGACCACGTCGCTACGCTTTAAATCGGTAAATTGAGGCTCGTCCTCCGGCGGCATCTCCTCGTAGTCGATCACCGCGGCGATATCCGATAGCAACTCAGTATCCGCCATCAGGTCTTCGAGGCTCTCAATCTCCAGCAGGTTGACCTTGCCTTTTACCTTGCCGTCCTGCCCGTGACACTGGATGCACTTGGCCTCGAATGCCGGTTTGAGGACGTCGGTAAACACATCAGCTCCAGACGACGAGCCCACGACAAGCAAACACAGCAACAAAGTGCTGCATCTCTTGCTGATGTGACTTTCGATCATGTAAAGACAGTCGAACCTGCTTAGAGGTCCGCAATTAGCGCATTTCTGCACAAAAGTAGCGCAATATTCACAACTTTTTTACCGTTTTTCAAAAATTTACTCAGCTTTAGGCCCTAGCCCCTCGGATCAAAGCCCTTCTTCGCCCTGGCCTTTCTCCGCTTGCCATAGGTCGCTTCGAGCACCGCATCGACTTTGGCACGATCCTCTTTGTTCTGATAGGCTTCCAGCATGGGATCGTCGGTCCGCTCCATCTCGGCAACAAGCTGCGCCTGCATTTCGGCGATGAACTCCTTGTATTCAGGATTGTCGATCAGGTTATGAAGACAGTCGGGATCTTTCTCGAGATCATAAAACTCTTCCGGTAGGCGGTAACGGAACAGGTCTACACGGGCCCTGATCACCTCATCCTTCTCGGCGGCTTCGTTCATCGCCTTCATTGCCAGTCCTTCGTTGTTGTTGCGATACCAGAACTCATCGTTGGCAAAAGGATTGTAGATGTAACCATACTTACCATTCTGCAACGCGCGCATCGGCACGTAATCACCACCGGCTTTGGAATCGATCGTAGTAAAGACGCTCTCGCGGCCTTTCTGCTGCTTCTTGCCTTTCAGGAGTGGGATAAAGGATTGCCCGTCGAGACCTGCCGGCGTCTCTACGCCCGTCGCCTCCATGAAAGTAGGAAAGAAATCGACCACCGACACGAAATGCTCATCATCCAGAGTCCCAGGCTTCACCACCCCGGGCCAGCGGACCAGCAACGGTGTGCGAGTTGCATGATACCAGGCGTTGCACTTAGCAAAGGGCATTGCCAGTCCGTTATCGGTAATGAAAAGCGCGAGGGTGTTATCGGCAAAACCGGTTTCCTCAAGTGCTTCCATGACACGGCCAAAGGTATCGTCGAGACGACGGGTAGAATTCAGGTAGGCGGCAAACTCCTCTCGCAAACCTGGTAGATCAGGGAGGAATCCTGGCACCGTCACGTCTCGAGATTGGTAGACTTTCGAGGGCATTTCAGCACCTTTTCTCAATTTATCAGGGTAACAGTAGGGACGGTGCGGATCGTGAGAATTGACCATAAAATAGAACGGTTTACCCGCTTCCTTCGCTTGCTTTAGGAAAGTCATCGAACGCTCGTAATAAAGCTTCGGACTTCGACCGTCTCCCAAATCTTTCTGATCAAAAGCGTAGTCCCACTGAATGTCCTCTCTTGGCGTGGAATGACCGACCTTACCGAGAACGCCAGTATGATAGCCAGCCGCTTTAAACGTAGTCACCAGATCCGGCACGCCAAGTTTAGCCGGCATAAACCCCATCGCGCCAGAACGATGTCCATAGCGCCCCGTCGCGATAATCGCTCTGCAGGGAGCGCAGATCGCAGTATTCACGTGCGCCCGATTGAAAAGTAGGCCCTCCGCAGCGAAAGCATCAAGATTCGGCGTCACGTCCGAGGGGCGTCCCCCATAAACACCGAGTGACTCAGCATGCAAATCGTCAGCGGTAAAAAGCAATATATTAACAGACTCCTCGGCATCAGATGATGCCACTAACAAAGCCATGGCAACAAAGGAAAGAGTAAGTGGTCTCATAATAAATTTGTCGTCGTACTCTGCAAAATCTCGCAGTTATCGTCAATGCCCAGATTGCGCTGTAATATTTGCAGCGGTTGACCGCTGTTTAGACACCCTTCTCCGCAATCG
>DCQY01000071.1 GCA_002323995.1 Akkermansiaceae bacterium UBA1506
TGAACGGTGGCCTCGTCACCAACTAAGAATAGCTTTTCGAAGTCGATGGAGTTATCTGCAAGTGCCTCTACGGCACCCTCAATAGTGGCTTTGGGGGACTTGTCGCCGCCCATAACATCCAGCGCGATTCTCATCGTGTGATTCGAGGGCCTATCTAGGAACAGTGGGGGGCAGGATGCAACTCTGAAAAAGACAAAATCACCTCGGGAAGAGGTGATTTTTCGGCGGTTTCAGGCGTTTTCGGAGCTGATTAGAGTTCGTCTACGGTGATCACCTGACGACCTTTGTAGTAGCCGCAACTTGGGCATGCGATGTGCGAGGGGGTAGCGCTGCCGCACTCGGGACAAACGTTGAGCTTGCGTGCTCGCCAGCGCTGGCCGGAACGACGGAGGCGCTTCTTCATTTTGGAGGTGCGACGTTTTGGAACTGCCATAGCTGAGCTGAATTCTAGTGGAGCGCGCACTAAACCCTCATTTGTTCCAAAGTCAATGCAGGAAAACACAGGATTTTTTAGGAATCTTAAATTCTGCTCTTTTCGATCGCTTAAACATTGACCCGGTTATGGCTATTTTTTGATTTCGGGCTGATTTCGGTGCAGCCCTTCTTCGAGGTGGAGGCCGTGAATTCGCGTGTTCAGGCGCGTTCGAGCAACGGGATAGAAGCCGAATTGGATGGTAAAGACAGTGAAGCTTGTACCTATCACTTATTTGGAAAGTCGAGTTGATGAGAAGATCAATGTTTGGAGGACGAAAATTGGATGGAACCCCTTATTGCACCATTGGATTGACTGGTGACAAAAGCTCTGAACTTTCTTAAGCTTACACAATGTTGCGGTCTGCTATCCTTCCATTACTGACGGCGCTTGGGCTCACTGTTAACCTGCCTGCAAAGCCCAACGTGGTGGTCATTTTGGCTGATGATCTTGGCTGGAGCGACATTGGTTGCTACGGCGGCCCAGTCAAAACGCCTAATTTGGATCGATTGGCGACCGGCGGTGCCCGTTTTACTCAGTTCTACTCGGGTTGTGCCGTGTGTTCTCCATCGCGGGCCTCGTTACTGACGGGTCGACATCATATTCGCACGGGCGTCTACAGCTGGATTCATGACGAGAGTCAGCAGTCACATTTGCTCGAGCGCGAGATCACCCTAGCGGAAGTGCTGAAAGAAAATGGTTACGAAACCGCCCATCTTGGAAAATGGCATCTTGGCCTTCCAACTGGGAAGCGAGAAAAGCCGACCCCGGCGGATCATGGTTTCGACTACTGGTTTGCGACTTGGAACAATGCGGAGCCAAGCCATCGAAATCCGCGGAACTTTATTCGTAACGGAAAACCGGTTGGAGAACTGGAGGGCTATTCCTGCCATTTGGTCGTCGACGAAGCGATTAACTGGCTGGATGAGCATCGCGATCCCGAATCACCATTCTTTCTCAACGTTTGGTTCCATGAGCCTCATGCGCCGATTGCGGCTCCCGATGATCTTGTTTTGGACTACGGGGATCTCAGGGACGGCGCCGCCATTTATTCAGGGACGATCGACAACACAGACCGAGCGATCGGACGACTCATTGCCAAGCTCAATGAGGTGGCTCCCGTGGAAGAGACCCTTATCATTTATGTTTCGGATAACGGCAGTTACCGTTATGATCGTGTCAGTAATCTGCGGGGTAAGAAGGGAACAAACTGGGATGGAGGAATACGTGTGCCTGGAATTTTTGCCTGGCCTGGCAGAGTAAAAGCCGGAAGCGTGATTCATGAACCTGCTGGCATTATTGATCTATTGCCAACGGTTTGCGGATTATTGGAACTGGCTTGTCCCCATGGGGTCCATCTCGATGGAAGTGACCTGGCGCCCTTGCTGCTTCAGGAAGAGGCCGAATTTAAGCGTCACCAGCCTATGTTCTGGCATTTGCATAAATCAAGACCGATCGTTGCCATGCGCGATGGCGATTTTTCCCTTGTAGCCTATCCAGACTATGAGCTTTCGACCGGCAATCTATTCCAGGAAGCTTGGATCCCCTTGATTAAGCAGGGGGGCTACCGGGACTTCGAATTATATAATCTCGAAATTGATCCAGGCCAGAAAACCGATCTTGCCGGGGATAAACCCGAACTGTTTGACCAGTTGAAGAAGAAGTTGCTCGAAATCAATGCCAGCATAATGGCTGATGGTGAAAACTGGCACTTGAAGTGATGGTCTAGGCGTAATCGTGCGTGTTTTTGCGCCGGCTGATTCTGTTCCGGACGAACTTAGCCTCGTGACAATGGTGGGTCCGGACATCTTTCCGAGTCCGGCTTGCCTCTGTGCCGGTGCTGATGGTTCTGTTTTTGTCGGTGTTGATCTGAACGGATCTCTTGGTAAGGGGCCTGACAAAAGACGCATCGTGAAGCTTGAGGACAGAGACAAAGATGGGGTTGCTGATTCATAGAGTGTCTGGCGCAGCGGAAGGGGTAAATACTTTGCGGCCTACTAACGCAGATACGTCTTCGCAAAGCAGAGAAACCGTGAACTCGAAGGTGAGTTAGGGAAGAAAATCAGCTCGGCCCGATTAATCATTTGTGGGTTTGAGTGAGAAGATATCAACATCGACTCCTTTGGAGAAGTGGGCCTGATCGGGTGGGCGTCCGTCGACGTCAAATCCGCACCAAGTCATGGCACCGGACCGATATTCGTCCACCGCTGCGGTCTCAAGGCGGTAGGGGGAATGGTGGACCTTGCCGGTAAACAGGCGCTTGCGTTTTTTTTGCCATGCGAAGAGCAGGTAGCGCTCAGCGAGAAAGTACTCGAGGCTTCCTGGTGAACCAGAGACGTCATCGCCGATTCCCCGGTAGCGCGCTCGCGATTCGTATTGTTTGTCTCCTCGTCTAGGCTGGCAACGATAGTCGATCCAGCCAGCCTCCCGCCGCGCTGAGATCTTGGCGTGGTAGTACGGCAGGTGGTATCTGGCTTGGGCTACAATACAGGCAAGAAAATTGGTGGCGTCTAGCGAATAGAACCAGACACCGGGGCGGCCATTGGAGTCATGGACATAGGTCCTAACATTCATTTCAAGAAAATTGGCTGTTCCCGGTATCATTGGCAGGCCTTTGAGGCGAATGTTCCTCATGTAGAAGGGGACGAGACCAACATAAGCCTTTCCTTCATGGGTATCGACGTGGAGTCCTGGAGGCAGTGTTGAGGCTATCCTATCTACCTCAAACTCCCAATGAAGGAAAGCGAGGTCGGTCCAAGTCTGAAACATCACAGGCTGTCCCGTTGGTCGCAGGCAGGCCTGCTCTCGGGAGTCGATAGTAGGCAGTGTAGCCATTTTGGGTAGAACGATGATCGCTCAGTATAGCTGTCCTTTTCGATAGGCGGCCGGGGAGATTCCCCGATGTTGTTTGAGCATACGGCTGAAGTAATAGCGGTTGGGAAAACCACAATTCTCAGCGACTTGCTCGATTGATTGATCCGAGTGACGAAGTAGATGACAGGCTTTATCGAGTCGATAGTTGAGGAGGACTCCCATGGGTGCTACCCGGAGCTGGGAGCGAAACAGGTGATTGAGATTTCTCACGCTGACACCGGCGGCCTTTGCGGCGTCCTCCGCATTGATTTTGCGAGAAAGGTTTGTTTCGAGGAACTCCATCGCTTTTTCGACACGTGGGTCGAGTTTCTGGTCAGTCCACGCGGAGGAAGGAAGTTTGCCGAGAGCATGTATGACTAAGCTGGCGGACTCCCAGTTGCAGGGTTCACCCTTGGCATTGTTAAGTGTGTCAATGAAACCCTGACTGATTTCATCGATCTCCTGGGTGTAGATACCCGATACAGAAAGTAGATCGGACCGGCCAAGGATGAAGTGCATATACCACTTCGTGAAGGGTTCGGGATTGTGCGAGGTGATCGAGGTGCGTGGGGGGATTAGGTACAAATTCCCGGGCACGAGCTCAAGTTCTTTGTCGCCGATACACACGATTGCTTTGCCCTCGACAGGGCAGTAAAGGCGCCAGTAGGGGTCAATGAGGCCCTTAAGGTCCCAGTGTTCCAGACGAATCTTGCGAGTCGCGTGGATCTCGAGGGACATGCCGGGTAGCATCACCTCTCGCTCGCCCTTCACATCGTGTGGAGAGCCGTCGGGGACGAGGCTAAAAAACTTTTCACGGGGGTTGGTCATTTTGGAGAGTTTCCGAAAATGACACAGTCGCTAATCTTTTCCAGACCTAATTACTGGGGTAGGTACGCTTTTTTATCCCATCTTGATACAAAATCCAAATCTCAGCAGACTCAGGGTTCGCTCCCACCAAAGAGAAAGCGCCCAAATTTTCTCACTTTACTGCCGAAGTTACTTTCACCGTGTGCTGATATGTGTGAATTGATTGGTTGGGCGACCAGCCCGGCCGGCATGGAATAGGGTCGGGGCTGACGTTCCTTCCCAGCAAAGGCCCCTAATCCGTGGCCACGGCAAGTAGCGCGAGGTTGGCGGTCGGGAGGCAGGGGCATCTGATAAGGATACAAAGTTTTTTTACCGGCAAGAAGTCCGCATTCTCGGCAGAGAATTGTATTCTCGGTGCCGGGTGGCAATGGCAGGGCTTCGGCGCCGTAGCCCGAGTTTTCTGCTGTTTTCATGACCTCGGTCCAGACGGGCAAGGCGAGTGTGCTTCCGTAACCCTTTTTCATGATTGTCTTGGGTTGGTCGAGCCCGACCCAAACTCCGGTTGTTATTTTGTCGGTGAAGCCAACAAACCAAGCATCTCGGTAGTCGTTAGTGGTTCCGGTTTTACCATAGGCGGGAACGGTGTAGCCGGCATTTCGAGCAGAAACTCCGGTTCCCGTTGACATTGCTTCCCCGAGGATATCGGCTGTCATCCAGGCGGTAGACTCGCGGATGACTTGACTTGCACGAATCTGATTTTGGTAGAGAAGGTCACCGTTGCTGTTTTCGATCCGCTCGATGAGGTATGGCGTGAAGTTGACGCCCTTGGCCGCGAAGATAGACATGGCGCTGGTAACGGTCATGGGGGTCGTCTCAAAGGCGCCGAGATAGATTACCGGTGAGTCTGGTATTTCACCGAATTTGAGAGTGCTCGCGAGCTCCCTTACATTGTTAATCCCTCCAAGTTGTCCGACGCGGATCGACATCGTATTGCGCGAGCGAATCAGGCCGATGGCGGAAGGCTGCAAACCGGTAAAAGTTCCATCGCTGTTTTGAGGGCTCCAGACGGGGCCGCCATTGTGGCTCAGACGAATGGGGTCATCGTTGACGTAGGCTCCGGGTAGCAGCCCGGTAGTTTCGAAGGCGTTGGCGTAAACAAAGGGCTTAAAGGTTGATCCTACTTGCCGGCGAGCACGATAAACTCGATTGAAGGCACTGTCCCCAAAGCTGCGGCCACCGACCATGGCGAGAATCGCACCACTGGAGTTGTCGAGGCTGACGACGGCTCCTTGGAGATAGCGAGTCGCTTTGCCGCGCTGGTGAACGCTTTTTTTCGGATGTTGAAAACCGGGGCGGGACTCAATTTTTGTGAGGTGGCTGTCTAAAGACTTTTCGGCCGAGGCCTGAAGTTTAGCGTCGAGGGTGGTGTGGATCTTGAGTCCACCGTTCTCGATGTCTTCGGGTGTCAGAAAATCACTCAACAGGTCAAAGACGGTTTGGAGATTATAGCTCCCGGTTGCAAGGCGTTTGTCAGGAGGACGGAGAGTGATAGCCTCAGTTTTTGCCTTTGTTGCGTCGGCTTCGCTAATAAGTTTCTCTGCGACCATTCGGGCAACTACTTCGTCGCGTATGTCTGTAGCAGCTTCGAGACTGCGAAATGGGTTGAGTAGGCTAGGACCACGAATGACACCGGCGAGCATGGCGCCTTCGCCAGGGGTGAGTTCGCTGGCGGGTTTCATAAAGAAACCCTGCGAAGCACGCTCGATACCGTAAAGGCCGGACCCAAAGTAGATCCGGTTCATGTAGAAGCCTAGGATTTCATCCTTGCTGTAGTTTTGTTCGATCCGTATGGCGATGGCGACCTCGAGCAGCTTTCTGTGAATGGTTTTGTCCTTGTTGCCGTAGGCATTCTTAGCCAGTTGCATGGTCAAGGTCGAAGCGCCCTGGTCGAAGCCTCTGGCTTTGAGGTTGAGCACCACTGCCCGCATTGCCCCGATGTAATCGACGCCACTGTGTTCATAGAAGCGGCTGTCTTCTCTGGCTAGCAAGGCATTAATGAAGTGTTCGGAGACTTCCGAGGCGTCAACGACGAGGCGGTTTTCCCCATGACCAGATAGATGGCCAAGAAGGTTGCCCTGCTTATCGTAGACCAAGGTGCGCTGAGGGACCTCCTTGATTACGTCCATGTCGAAGCGTTTCGCTAAGATACTGAAGTAGATGGATCCAATAACGCTCAAAGTGATACCTAAGGCAGTTAGAGTTGAACCAAGTCGGAACAGTGCTCGGGAAAAGCCAGAGCGACCTTTCTTGCGACTTTTCTTGCGACCTTTCTTGCGACGTGACTTCGCGTAGATCACCTCGAAGGAACCTGATTTGGAGTGTTGGGGTTTCTTTTGTGGCATGGGCACAGGGCGAGAGATTTCTTAAGATAGGTTAAATAACTCGATTGGTCCAATTTACAGATGATTTTGGTGAGATTCTCTCCTCGCTCGAACCGCGCGCCCCTTTTCGGGAAAAGGGCTTTCTTAGGCCCCATTCGTTCTGGTAGACTACCTATAAATGAGGGAACTCTTTCGCGAGGCGGACTCAACAATTGTCGGACACATGAAGTCGATCCTTGAGAGCGAGGGAATAGCGACGGTGATACGCAACGAGCACCTCTGCATGGCTGGTTTTAGTGAGGTGCCGATTCCTGAGTTCTTTCCCGCCCTCAACGTGATTCATGACGAGGATTACCCTCGCGCTCTGCAGGTGCTGAAGGAATACGTCGAAAATTCTCGGATCAACGCTGTGAAAGTTAACGAGGAGGTGGCCTGTCCCTCTTGTGGAGAAGTGAATCCGGGCAACTTTGATGTTTGCTGGTCCTGCGAAAGCTCGCTGGCTCTGGCGAAAGAGTAGATTGAAACTTGCTGTCCTCCGTGACGTCTCTGGGGCGGCTCCGAAGGTTAAACTCGAGGATTCCGAAATCAGATCACACGGTCGTTACCGCCATCGATAGGCACCTAGGCCCCGGTAGTCTTGCCGAACAA
>DCQY01000062.1 GCA_002323995.1 Akkermansiaceae bacterium UBA1506
AAATTGCTAAATGGAACAACCAACGCTGGAGGTAAGTATTGAATCAAGAGGGTATTCAATCTTCCTTCTGTAAACTGGCGACGACATTAAAGTCCTCTAACGTGGTTGTATCGCCCTTAACTTCGCCGCCGGAAACAATTTCCTTGAGGAGGCGCCGCATAATTTTCCCACTCCGAGTTTTTGGGAGGGCTTGAGTAAAGCGAATGTCGTCTGGCTTTGCGATGGCTCCAATTTCGGCTCCGACGTGCTGGCGAAGTTCTGATGCTAACTCATCACCATGATCGATGCCTTCTTTAAGCGTGACAAATGCGACAACCGCCTGCCCCTTAATATCGTGCGGGCGCCCGACCACTGCTGCCTCAGCGACCACTTCGTGGGAAACAAGCGCGCTTTCAACCTCAGCCGTTCCGAGTCGGTGGCCAGAAACGTTTAGGACATCGTCTAGGCGTCCAACGATCCAGAAATAATTGTCGTCATCGGTTCTAGCCCCGTCACCGGCGAGGTAAATGCCCTCATATTCGTTCCAGTAAGTCTCTTTAAAACGCTCTGGATCCCCGTAAATCGTACGTAGCATGCTGGGCCATGGCTGCCGAATAACAAGCTTGCCTCCCTCATTTGGGCCGCACTCTTCGCCAGTTTCATCAAGTATTGCTGCATCGATACCAAGAAAGGGGCGGGTCGCGGTTCCGGGCTTAAGTGGAGTAGCGCCTGGAAGAGGGGTGATCATGATTGCTCCCGTCTCTGTCTGCCACCATGTATCAACGATAGGGCAGCGTCCGGCGCCAATCTTCTCATGATACCACATCCAGGCCTCAGGGTTGATCGGTTCGCCGACTGTTCCAAGAAGACGGAGAGAGCTTAGATCGTGCTTCTCGACATGATGGTCGCCTGCTTTAATGAATGCGCGAATCGCTGTCGGTGCGGTATAGAAAATGGTGACCTTATATTCAGCTACGATCTGCCAGAAGCGATCCCAGTCGGGTTGATTGGGTGCTCCCTCATACATCACCTGGGCAGCGCCATTCGCCATAGGGCCGTAGACAATATAGCTGTGACCGGTGATCCATCCAACGTCGGCCGTGCACCAATAAATATCATCTGGCTGATGATCAAAAACATATTTGAAAGTCGTGGCGGTAGCGGTGAGATAGCCACCGGTTGTATGCAGAATCCCCTTAGGTTTTCCGGTTGAGCCTGAGGTGTAGAGAATAAAAAGGGGGTGCTCGGCATCAAATCCTTGGGCAGGGCAATAATCAGATACATCCGCGATGACTTCGTGCCACCAAGCATCTCGTCCCTCAGTCATCTTGATTTCGTTCTCGCAGCGTTTGAGAACAAATACGGTTTCAACCGCATCGTAATTTTCGAGAGCTTCATCGACGTTGGCCTTTAGCGGCACGACGCTGCCGCGGCGCCAGCCTCCGTCAGCCGTAATAATGGCAGTGGCCTTGGAATCCTCGAGGCGATCTTTGATCGAAGTTGCAGAGAATCCACCGAATACAACGGAGTGAACAGCTCCAATACGAGCGCAGGCCAACATAGCGATGGCAGCTTCTGGAACCATCGGCATGTAGATAAGAATTCGATCCCCGGGCTTAATACCGCGGGCTATCATCGCATTGGCAAAGCGGCAGGTTTCACCGAGAAGTTCCGAATACGTGATGTTTCGGGTGTCACCGGGCTCGCCGACCCAGTATATTGCGACCTCATCACCGCGCCCGGCATCAACATGGCGATCGAGGCAGTTTTCCGCGGCGTTGATCTTGCCGCCATCAAACCACTTTGCGAAAGGAGCATTCTCCCAATCAAGGACGGTATGCCACGGCTTCTGCCAGGTCAATTCGGCAGCTTGCATCGCCCAGAATGCCTCTGGGTCACCGATTGACTGCGCGTGAAGCTGCTCATATTCATCCATCGACTTGATGTGCGCTTTGGATGAGAAATCTGGTAAAGGAGAGAAGACTCGATTTTCTTTCTGAAGCGATTCGATATTGTTACTCATGGGAGTTGGGATTGAGGCCGGGAAGCTACCAAGAGAGCTTTGAAATTGAAACGGTAAAATTGGCCTGATTTAGGCCGTGAGTCCTATTCGAACGATAAAACGAATCCAAAAGGCAGGGATCGATGAAAAGCAGGAGACTAGGAGGCTGCAGGGGAGACAGTTGAGTCCATATCCAAGAAAGTGGTGAGGGGAAGGAAAGTTCACCGCAGCTTCAAGCTTTATCTTACCGCTTTTCGGCAGGCTCAGAAAATGGACTAGGAGCTTTCCTTCTGTCTTTTTATGACGACATCATAAAAACGGCTGCTCGGTTCAGAGCAGCCGTTTCGCGAAAACTCACCGTTCGATTCAAACAGCATCTCGCGCGTCAATCATCGACTTGAGAATTGTATTCCAAGTGTCCCCATTCTCGAGCATCTCATTAGGGAACATACAGCCGTCCCAGCAAATATGTTCGATGCCGCGGTCGGCGTAGTCCTTCAGCCAGTAGGAGGTGCAGCGAGTGATGTCGAGTTTACCGTTAGGATCGTCGGCTGGGCAGTGTTTGCCAGTCTTGTCGTGGCTGCCAGCTCCGTGAACCGAACCGTCGTTCTGGGCGACGTGGAAATCAATCGTCCAAGGCCGAAGCTTGTCCGTCATTTCCTCGTAGGCCGCATAGAATTCTTCCTCGGTGTAGCCGTCCTGAAGAAGGGCATGCTCGGGAGCGTTGTAACCACGGAGGTAAAGGTAAGTGTGAGCGAGGTCAGCCTGGAATCCGAGCGTCTCTGGCATCCCGACTTCTTCGAGGAGGTCGAGCATGTCTTTCCAGCTGTGCATTCCGGCCCAGCATATTTCACCTTCAGCAGCAAGGCGCTCACCGTGGTCCGCAGCTATCTTGGCGGCCTCCCGAAAAGTTGCGGCGATTCGCTTGGTGTTGGTAGCTGGATCCTCCCGCCACTTCTCGACACCGAACTCAGCGGAATCAATGCGGATGACACCGCGTTTGCGAACGCCATGATCATTGAATACACCGGCAATACGGCAACCAACTTTAACAGCTTCGAGAAACTTCTTCTGCGATTCGTCGTCGCCCATGGCGGAATCACCAACGGTGCCACCCCATACCGGTGCGACGAGAGAACCGACGTCAAAGCCATAACCGGCAATCGTATCGGCGATTCCTCTCAGTTCTTCGTCATTGGCATACGGATCGGTGTGAGGGTGGAAAAGAAAATAGTCGATCCCCTCGTATTTTTGACCGTCTACCTCGGCGGCTGCGGTGAGTTCCAGCATCCGCTCGAGAGAGATTGGGGGTTCTTGGCCTTCCTCGTCGCCTTTTCCGACGAGACCGGGCCACATGGCATTGTGCAGTTTCAGTGAAGACATTTATTTCCTGGGTAGAGGGATATATTCGTAAGAGGCAGGTAGAATACATGAAGCCCAAATCAGGGCAAGGCAGAAGCCCCTCCTGATGTATCAAGTTTGGCTAAAATAATATAGAAGACTGAGAGTTCATCGTGGGATCGCGTAACGCAGAAAGACAAGGCTTCCGTGGTTGACTTCAATTCGGCTATCGCGGAATGTTTTGTCGTTCCGTGCCCGATCCGTGGGTCTACTTCCTAGTATGACAATGAAGTTCACAAAAACAAACCTGTTGGCGGGTGCTGTAGCGCTCGGTTTTTCCTTTTCCGCTCTTGCGGGGCCTAAAGTGGTGTTACACACAAGCCTCGGAGATATCACGCTCGAGCTCAATGAAGAGAAGTCTCCAAAAACAGTCGCTAACTTCCTTAGTTACGTCGATGAAGGCTTCTACACGAATACCGTTTTTCATCGCGTCATCGAAGGTTTCATGGTCCAAGGAGGTGGGTTCGAATTGCATTCGGACGGCAAAATTGAACAAAAAGAGGTAAAGGCACCGGTCCAAAACGAAGCCAAAAACGGGCTCAAAAACAAGCGGGGATCCATAGCGATGGCTCGGACCAGCGATCCTCACAGTGCTACTGCCCAGTTTTTCATCAATGACGGAGACAACAACAATTTGGATTTCCCTTCCTTTGACGGATGGGGATACGCTGTTTTTGGGGAGGTCGTGGAGGGCCTTGATGTGGTCGACAAAATCGCCGATGTGGCGACAGGAACAAAGGTTTTGCACGCTCGCATGGGGGGTCAGACCATGGAGCGAGCGATGAAAGATGTGCCCAACGAAAATGTCGTCATCAAATCAGTTGAAAAGATTGATGAACAATAAGTTAAGATTCTTTTTTATACGTTTATGAGTGAAGAAACTACTGACCTACCGCGCGTGTTTTTTGACATGGAAGCGGACGGCGAGCCGGTTGGCCGTATTGTCATGGAACTGCGCAGCGACGTGGTTCCCAAAACTGCTGAAAATTTCCGTGCTCTCTGCACGGGAGAGAAAATGGGATTGAGCTACAAAGGGAGCCCATTCCACCGAGTGATACCCGATTTCATGTGCCAAGGCGGTGACATCACCAATGGTGACGGAACCGGCGGGCAATCGATCTATGGTCGGCGGTTTGACGACGAGAATTTCGAACTGAAGCATACGGGACCTGGTATCCTCTCCATGGCGAACGCCGGCCCGGACACCAACGGTTCCCAATTTTTCATTTGCACCGTGAAAACCGAGTGGCTTGACGGGAATCACACCGTTTTCGGAAATGTGGTCGAGGGGATGGACGTTGTCCAAAAGCTTGAAGAACTCGGCAGCCGCAGTGGCAGCACCACCAAAGAGGTGATTGTTGCTGAATGTGGTCAACTTTAATCAGATTCGAATTCAACTTTAAGACCGTCACCGGAGCGAATCTGTTCTGATGGCGGTCTTTTTTTGGTGTAAAGACTACTGCTAGCTCTATTCGGATATGGCGAAGGAATACGATGCTGTGGTGATTGGCTCTGGCCCGAATGGACTAGCAGCTGCCGTGAGACTGGCTCAAGAGGGACAGTCTGTGCTGGTTTTGGAGGGACATGATGTGCCCGGCGGTGGCACGCGGACGACGGAGTTGACCCTGCCAGGTTATCTTCATGATGTCTGTTCTGCCATTCATCCTATGGGCTTGGCTTCGCCCTTTCTAAGTTCACTCCCACTGGAGCAATATGGGCTGGAATGGATTCACCCCGAAATCCCTCTAGCTCATGTCATGGATGACGGGGAAGCGGCGTTTCTGTATCGTTCGGTTGAGGACACTGCGGCCCAGTTTGATCCAATTTCCCAAAATGCTTATCGAAAGCTGTTTCTCCCATTTCTCGCAAAGGCAAACGAACTTGTTCAAGACCTGCTGGCAGCGCCGCGGCCGCCCAAGAACCCGTTGCTTGTGGGTCGTTTCGGGTTCAGAGCACTTCCATCTGCTCTTGAGGCGGCCAGAGCTTGGTTCCCAAATGAAAAGGCCAGGGCTTTACTGGCAGGGAATGCCGCTCATGCTATCCTGCCACTCGATCGGCCCGTGTCTACCAATGCGATAGGGTTGATGCTGATGCTGATAGGGCATGCTTACGGGTGGCCGGTTGCAAAGGGAGGCTCACAACGCATTACTGAGGCGTTAATCAGGCATCTTGAGTCTCTCGGTGGGAAAGTGGAAACCGGTCGGCCGGTTTCGGACCTGTGTGAGTTACCCGGAGCGGCTGCTTACCTCTTTGATACTTCACCTTCCGCTTTGGCTGACATCGCGGGAGACCGCTTGCCTCAACATTTCTCTAAGCAATTACGCAACTACCGTCACGGAGCTGGCATCTTTAAAATTGATTATGCTCTCAGCGGAGCGGTGCCGTGGAGCCATCCTGATTGCAGTCGAGCGGGAACGGTTCATATCGGAGGGACCATTGACGAAATCGCTCGATCAGAGCGAGAGATGTGGGAAGGGATCCACAGCGAGCGCCCCTTTGTACTCGCCGCTCAGCAGAGCGTCTGCGACAAAGGGCGTGCGCCGGAAGGTAAGCACACCTTCTGGGCCTACTGCCATGTTCCGAAAGGGTCAACTGTTGACATGACCGAAGCCATCGAGGGACAACTGGAGCGGTTTGCGCCCGGCTTTAAAGACTGTGTGCTCGAGCGCCACACCATGAATTGCGCGGACTATCAATCCTACAATGCCAACTTCATCGGAGGGGATATTATCGGAGGAGTTTCAGACTGGAGACAGATCGTGAGTCGACCTGTGGCAGGCATACGTCCTCACACCACTCCCGCGGCGGACATCTTCATCTGTTCCGCGTCGACCCCGCCCGGAGCCGGCGTTCACGGCATGGGCGGTTATTGGGCTGCAGAAGAGGTGCTCCGCAATTAGCGATCGCCCGGCCAGAACTCCTTTTGCTTCCCCATGGGAAGAGCAGCGACGTCGCTATCGTCATCGTAGTAGTCTCGAATGTCCTCAAGCTTCTTTTTCATGGTTGAAACAAGCTCAGGGCTACAGGTGTTGTAGATATTATTGAGCTCGTCTGGATCTTCCTGCAGGTCGAACAATTCCCACTCATCGAACTGATAGTAGTAGATCAGTTTGTAGCGATCGGTCCGAATGCCGTAGTGGCGAGGCACCATGTGAACACTTGGATACTCGTAGTAGTGGTAGTAAATCGCTTCACGGAAATTTCCGTCTCCCTCGCCCTTGAGCAGCGGAACGAGCGATTGACCTTGAAGGTCATCAGGGATTTTCGCACCTGCCATGTCAAGGAACGTAGAAGCATAGTCAAGGTTCTGGACGAGATCGGTATTCCGAGAGCCGGCCTCAGTAATGCCGGGCCACTTCACGATGAGAGGCATCTTGAGAGACTCCTCATACATCCAGCGCTTGTCATACCAGCCGTGATCTCCAATATAGAAGCCTTGGTCACTTGAATAGATAACAACAGTATTGTCATCGAGCCCTAGCTCTTTAAGGGTTGCCATGAGAGTGCCGACGCTCTCATCGACGCCTTTAACGCTTCGGAGATAATTCTTTGCGTAACGCTGATACTTCCAGCGAATGAGTTCCTTGCCACTAAGATTGGCCTTGTGAAAAGCCTCATCCTTTGGCTTGTAGGCGGCAAACCAGGCGTCGAGTTGAGCTTCGCTCATGCGCGCCATGTTTCTCCATGCTGATTTGTCTTGTCGCTTTTGTGATGCTTCTTGAGTGAAGTCTGGAGTCAGGTCCAGGAAAAGATCATAATTAATGTCCATGTGTCGATCGATTTCCAGTTCTTGATGACGCGCACCGGGAGCACGGGTTGCGTAGTCGTCGAAGAGCGTCTCAGGTTCCGGCATTTCCATGTCATCGTATAGGGTAAGATGACGCTCAGCAGGCATCCAATTTCGGTGCGGAGCTTTGTGCTGGACCATCAGCATGAAGGGCTTGTCGTCGGTGCGCTTTTCTTTGAGCCACTCAACTGCGAGGTCGGTGACCACATCAGTGCAATGACCTTCGATTCTAATATTGCCTTCAGGGACAATGAGATCGGGATTGTAGTATAGACCCTGCCCAGGAAGTACCTTCCAGTCGTCGTAGCCCTGAGGATGACCCTTGAGGTGCGATTTGCCGTAAATCGCGGTCTGATAGCCTTCTTTTTGGAGCAGCTTGGGGAAGGTTTGCTGATTCCAGTCAAAGGTGTTGCCGTTATTCATGAAGCCATTCTTATGGCTGTGTTTCCCGGTCTGAATCACGGCTCGGCTTGGACCACAGATCGAGTTAGTGCAGAAGCTGTTTTCAAATACCATACCCTGATCGGCAAGCTTATCGATTTCAGGAGTTGGGTTAACTGACTTTAGCCAGCCATTGTAAGCACCGATAGCGTGGGGCGCATGGTCATCAGAAAAAATAAAGAGTACGTTTGGTTTCTCGTCAGCGAGGGACGACAATGAGAGTCCGACGAGCAAGGCGATAGAGGAAAAAAAGAACTTCGGCATGCAAACTCTATGCCTTCGGTTCGCGCGGACGGCAAGGAGATTCCGGCGTGGGGTAATAGCGGAAATACGGAAATGAGCACCTGTGATGCCACTCTAACGGCCGAATAGGGAAAAACCAAGAGGGACTCTGGCCTCTGTGCAAATTCAAATCCCTATGAATCGGGCCGTGAACAAACATGACTGACTCCGTGGTTCGATCG
>DCQY01000058.1 GCA_002323995.1 Akkermansiaceae bacterium UBA1506
ACCCAGAAGGCTGTAGGTGCTGATGCGATGCTGTGGGTGGAGCCTGACCCCTTAAAATACGGGAACAAGCTCTTTTTTGCAGCATTCCGCTATCATGCTAATGCAGCGTCTTTCCTTAATTTGTGCTGGCCTGCCGCCTTGATCGTTTTTCTGAGAGAGCGGGAATCTGGCCGCAAGGGAGTTGTACCATCGCTTTGGGCAACGGTCCTCCTCATCACCATCATTGGCGTCTTTGTGAATACTTCAAAGGCCGGCCCAGTGCTGGCGGGCCTCGGCTTAATTCTTGCCCTGATGAGGTTTTGGAGGAGTATTTTTGTAGGATCGAAGGTGGTAATCGCCTTGACTAGTATTCTGCTTGTCGGGTTCCTCTTAATTTTCGTATTGCCGGCCCTCCCGAGTTTAGAGCAGCGATGGGCGCAATCGAGTCGAGAGTCCAGCTTAAATGGAAGGCTTGAAGCCTACGAGGTTTGCCTCAGGATGATCGCTGACAAGGGTATTACGACTGCTGGAACCGGCCCTGGAACCTTTCGCTTGGTGTTTCCGTTCTACGAAAATGAAGATTCGAATAATCGTTTTTTTTGGTATCACGCGCATCAAGATTTTCTACAAACAATCATCGAATGGGGCATCTTTGGTGCGTTAGGTTGGTTTTTGTTTTTAGGCGGCGGGATCGTTCGAGGATTTTCCTCGGTGCGTCTTTCGTTGGAGAAGGACCGGATGGAATTCTCTGCCAGTTGTGCTCTGATCGCCATGATTGTCGTAATGGCGCACGCAACGTTTGATTTCCCTTTTCAGATTCCGTCGATCCAAATATTGATTGCGTTTTATATGGCTGTTCTATGGGCCAGTGGAACGAAGAAGGCACGAAAAAAGCCGGCTAACGCCGGCTTGGAATCATAATCTTGAATTTGTATCAGGCGCTTTTTGGCTTGGGCTGCAGTTTATCAATCAGAAGACCGAGTCCGATAATTGCCGCTAGTGTGATGGTTAAAGAGACGTAGCCACTGATATCGTGCAATTTCTGAAGATTCTCTTCTCCGTGTTTGAAGGCATGTCGGACGAGGTAGACAACACGTGCGCTGTTTCCAATGAAGGCAAAAGCTGCCCCTGCACCAATCATAACCAATCTCGACAGCCAGTGAAGTCTGAGGAATTCTCCAATCACAAATGCGGCAAAAATACTGCTCTGGAAGGAGCGAATACCGCTGCACCCCTCACTGACTTGAAGGGGGATGCCGTTAGCAAAGATAGTTTCGCCTGACATAGTCAGAGGAAAACCCATGAACCGGTTGAGACCGACGGAGGTCTCCATCACTTTTTCGGTGAGGCCGTGGACAAGTGAGAACTCTAAAGAAGAAGGCAACGGAACGCTTAGCAGAGTTACGATAGCAATTGGAATTAGCGAAATAGACCGTTTTAATCCAAGAGCTTTGACGAAGAGGATCCCGGTCGTCCCCCAAACCACGATCCAATGAAGATACAAGGGAGCTCTCCAACTGGAGTCGACTGTTTGCATCAACCTGAGGAAAACGGTGAAGAGGATTCCTGCGAGACCGGTTAGCCAGACCGCGGGGCTGCGTAGCGATCCGGAGAATGAACCGATAATATCTTTTGGTGCCATACCGCTAGTCATTTCACCCCAGCGCCCAGCGAAGAACATGGCGGCTAGGGGCGGAGCCAGAAAGCCATAGTCATAGTATGTTCCATCCGACCAGTTAGGGGCGAGAGCTAGGAAGAATTGGCCGAACCAGACAGCGAGAAATACCCATAACGGCAGCAATGATTTCCAATCAAACGTGGTGATTACTCTGTCTGAAAGATCTGTTGTGTTGGCCGCTTCCACGAGTTGATGATTTTCTAATTTTCGGCTCCGGAAGTTTCTTCAGCAGGCTCAGGATTCATGGCCCGCTCGATAGCCTTTCTAAAAAAAAGCTGTTCGACTTCCATCATTTCAGACCAGTCAATCTGTTCCCTCAGCGCCTTGGCTTGATCTCGATCCCCGTTTTTGGCAAACGCCAAACTCCCGACTGCGATATATGTGGCAGAAGAAATTTCTTGCTTTGTATCAGTGGCGCCAGAGGTGGGATCCAATATAGCTAGAGCTTCGGTAGGATTACCGTTAGTCACCAATGAAAGGGCCAGTGTGCTACGAAGTGAATGAATATCAGGAAATTTTTTTACGAGGCCAAGGAGGAGCCTAGTATAATCTTGCCTTTGTTCCTCAAGGACTAGTTCCAGCCAGACAACGTTGTTGATCAGAACCGGGTTTTCTGGGTCTGATGAGAGTAGGTTGCGGCTGATAGTCAGCAAGTCTTCGACTTCGTCTTTTTCTGCGAGAACCTCGAAAAGGAAGGCAACATCCGAAGCTGGTAGGTTAATTGCGGATGGCCGCTTCAAAGCTTCGGTGACCGCTCGGTTTCTCACATCCGCATTGCCGGTGCGGGAAGCTAGCTTGGCCACTTCCAATAGTGCTGCTTGGCCTGATGTTAACTCAGCCTGAGAGATTGCCTGTTGCCAAAGGGATCGACTCTTCGCTACTTGACCTTGCTGTTCAGCAATAGCAGCCTGAAGTCCCAGAACGATTGAAGGTCTCATCTGAGGGTGCGGATCACTAAGAAGGTTTTCAGATCGTCTCCAATCTTTCTCGGTAATGGCCGCTAGGGTAACGATTCGAAAAAGGCTGTTGTTGGAGCGGGGGTCTATCTCATCCGATAATTTCAGAATCCGCGCTGACTCACCTAGGCGGAGTAGCCATTCACAGAGAGCGGCGGGATCTTTTTCCTTCCATTCCAAAGTAGTTTGCTCAAGAACCGACTCGCGGTTTTCAGGGAATTGATGCACTTTCACGTCCTTAGCGAGGAGGTAGCTGGAGGAGGATACTGCTTGCTTTTCTGAAATTGCTGTGAGGCGACCCTCGCAATCACTGAAGCGTTCCAGATGCCA
>DCQY01000111.1:0-26826 GCA_002323995.1 Akkermansiaceae bacterium UBA1506
CTGTGGATGTTCGAACTGGAGAACTGGAAGATTTTTGGCTCGCCCGCGGAGATTGTTTTCTTTTTTTGAGGTGGTTGGAGTTCTGGGTCACCTGCGCGATTTGTGCCGTAGTCCGAATATCCTGCCATTCGTGGGCTGGTAGCTTTTGTTTCTGACTAAGAAGGAGAGGATCCGTTCTTGTGCGCGAGGGAAGAGAATGAGACAGCATTAATCTAAAGACCGACATGCCAACGGATTTCAAGCGTAAAGAAGGCAAAGTCGGAGGGATGATTTTAATGGCAGAATTGAGTTCAAGCTCCGATACTCAAGATCTCTATTGTAGCTCATGAAACGCCTGTTTATTTTTGTCCTGACTAATCTGCTCGCAGGTGGGTCGTTGCTTCTTCCCGGCGATAAGCCAAACGTAGTGATCCTTTATGCTGATGACATGGGCGTGGCTGATGTTTCCTATGGAAATGCTGAGGCGAAAATTCAAACGCCGAACCTCGATCGCCTTGCTTCGGAGGGAATGACCTTCACCGATGGGCACAGTTCCTCCGGCATCTGCACCCCTAGCCGCTTTGCTCTTTTAACGGGGCAGCATCACTGGCGCCGTTTTCACGGGATTGTTGGGGCATTTGGGGGGTCCGTTTTCGAAGATGATGATTTCACCATCGCAAAAATGTTCCAGGGGAAGGGCTACAACACTGGGGCTTTCGGCAAATGGCACCTTGGGTGGGACTTTGATGCGATCCGCAAAAAAGGGCGCAAAAAAGGAGACCCCGATCCCGAGGCCTATGACTGGACCAAGCCGTTTCCGGATGGGCCACTGGATCAAGGGTTTGATTACTACTGGGGCGACGGAACGATTAACTTTCCTCCCTACTGCTGGATCGAGAATGATCGTTTCGTTACCATTCCAACGCTGCCGGTAATCAAGTCCGAGCCTCTCGCGGGTGCCGGATCGTTTCGTCCCGGTCCTATGGCGGAGAGTTGGAATCCTTACGATATCCTACCGACTATAACCGACAAAACGGTTGAGTGGTTGGAGAAGCAATCAGAGTCCAAGCCTTTCTTTGCCTACCTAGCCTTCAACTCACCGCACTATCCCATCGTTCCGAACGAGGATTTTCACGGCAAATCGAAAGCCGGTTACTACGGCGATTTCGTGATCGAAACCGATGCCCAGGTCGGCAAGGTTCTCGACGCGCTGGATAAAGCGGGCGTGGCCGAAAACACCATCGTCATTTTCACTGCCGACAACGGAGCCGAGACGGCTGCGTTTGACCGCCTCCAGGAATTTGATCAGTGGAGTTCGGGTGAATTTCGCGGTGTGAAGCGTGACACGTATGAAGGCGGACACCGGGTGCCGTTCATCGTGCGCTGGCCATCCCAGATTGAGCCAGGCGCTGTATCTGACGAGGTCGTGAGCCAAGTCGATTTTGCCGCGACCTTCGCGGAGCTGGCTGGTTACGATCTCAGCGTGGACGAAGCGATCGACAGTTACAATCTACTTCCGGTATTGCGGGACGAAGACTACGAGAAACCGCTTCGCACCGCCACAGTTCAGAATACGGGGCCTAATAATTATGCCATACGTCAGGGGGACTGGGTATTGATCGATGCGGCATCAGGGGCTTCGAGAAAGGAGGATGCAAGCTACCTCAAATATTTTGGCCTGGCGCCCTTCGAGAAAGGCACTAAAGGATTACTTTTCAATCTAAAGGAGGATCCACGTCAGTCGAAAAACCTCTTCACGGAGAATCCAGAGAAGGTTGAAGCGATGAGGGCCCTCTTGCGGAGTTATATCGATGGACAACGCTGTGCTCCGTTTCGTGGTTGATGTGATGACCTATCGCGTGGCGAGAGAATTAGCTCCTTTGATTTCAGGCGCGTTTCGCTTAGCGTGATCAATGGAAGTTATCGAAGCAATGCGTGGTCGTGCCTCTACGCGCGCCTTTCTCGAAAAACCGGTTACCAAGGAGACAATAGAGTCTGTCCTAGAAGCCGCTCGCTGGGCTCCTTCGGGTGGAAATACTCAGCCATGGGAAGTAGCGGTCGTCGCCGGCGAGGCGAAGCAGAAAATAGGTGATCTCATGATAGAGGCTCTCCGATCGGGAGACAGAGGGAAGGCCGACTATCAATACTATGCCCACCGGTTTCCCGAGCCTTACCAGACACGGCGATTTGCGTGCGGAATGGCTCTCTACGATTCACTCGGGATAGAGCGTACAGACAAGAAAGCGCGATCCTCGCAGTGGGAAAAAAACTATCACGGGTTTGGCGCGCCGGTCGAGCTCTACTTCTTCATCGATGAAGCGTTGGAGCAAGGTTCTTGGATCGACTGTGGAATGTTTATTCAGAACGTCATGCTTGCTGCGAGGAGCTTTGAACTCGAAACCTGCCCGCAGGCTGCGCTAGCAGAGTATCCTGACATCGTTCGCGAAGTATTAGGGGTGCCTTTTGAGAAGAAATTGATCTGTGGCGTAGCGCTCGGGTATCCACTGCGTGAAGCATCCGTGAACGGTTACCGTACCGAGCGTGAAGAGGTAGGGGGATTTACGAAGTGGTATGGTCTATGAACCTTGTCGTAAGGGGGTTAGCTCGCTGATTAACGACGTGAAATGCGTCTATTTTACGAAATTGAAGGAATTATTCTTAAATGAGGTTACTGGTTCCTTGAAGTGGTATTCGCGGTGAATCGCTATTTCATTTATAAAACAATCAGATGCGTTATGGCAGAAGGAACTATTAAGAAAATTGTGGACGATAAGGGCTTTGGCTTCATTTCAACCGAGGGGCCGGACTTGTTCTTCCATCGCTCCAATGTGGAGGAAGCTAACTTCGATGAATTGCGTGAGGGAGACCGAGTGCAATACACAGAAGCGCAGGGGCAAAAGGGGCCTTGTGCCGAGAATGTGAAGCCGGTTTAAGGCTTCTCTAGCCTGCACCTCATTGCAGGCTGTTTCTCTTACCACTACGACCGAGAGGTCGATGAATTCCCAGTCAAAGTTCGACAGGGTCAATCAGGGTCAGGTGCTAAGCCTGGCCCTTTTTTGTTGTCTTCTTTTTAACGCCTGTCACAGGCGTTGGAAAAACCACGATTCCCCGACTGGAGTTGATTCGCCTACCACCCATTTAGTTCAGCGATACGACCTAAAATGCCGATACCGTATTTACCTTGGCGATTGCCTCCGTTCTCGACGTATTTTCTAACGAAGGGTAAACCGGGTTCCGCCATCCAGTCGATAATGTTATGAAGCATGGCCTCATTCTCGGTGCCATTAAGGAGCATGTCATTAATGCTGGTGGAGGCCTTGTCCGGCTGTCCTAGTTTGATCAGGGTCCAAGCGGCCATCATCCGGATTTCGTCGATTTCATCATCGAGAGCGGCTTCGAGAATGGTCGAGGCCGATGCAGCATCCTTCTCGAGGAGGTGTAGCCCAACGATAGACCACCAGCGAATGCCTTCATCTTCATGTTCCATATCATCGGCAAAGTTCTGAAGGTTGGTTTTGTCCCGGGCGAGGGCGATGTCTGCGGCGTCGAGGTATTTTTCGAGGGGATAGAGCTCTTCATTACGAACCATCTCGTAGATGGTCATGTCGTTGGCTTCGGCCCGGCGAACGCGCATCTGCTCGGGGAGTAAGCCCGAATCGAACAGTTCGAGTTGCTTTTGGCGCAAAGCCGCTTTGAGCTCCGCAATTTTCTTTTCGTGAGCTGGGTCATCGATGAGGTTGTGCACGTTATCGAAGTCGGCCTTGTTGTCGTAGAATTCCTCCGAAACGCGTGGCTCAAAAAAGCGCCCAGTGATTGCATTGGTTTTGCCTTCACGATGATGTTGCTCCCAAGCGGGAGTGGCCTCTGCTTTCCATAGATAGGCTAGATGCTGGCCTGCGGGTGCGTAGGGAGCGTAGTTCTTATGATAGGAGAAACGTTTATCACGCATCACTCGGACACAGTCGACTCGCTCATCGGCTCGTTCACGGAAAGCAAGATGGTGGGCCGGTTCTTTTTCGATATTTTCGCCGAGAAAAATAGTTCCTTGAAAGGTTTCTGGAATATCGGCGCCTGCAAGACTGAGCCAAGTCTTGGGCATGTCCACAAAACTGACCAGGCGATCGAGAACGGCACCGGGCGCCTCAGCGGGGTAGAGGTGCTTGAACTTCTCAGGAATGCGAACGACGAGAGGACAATGGATACCGCTTGAGTAGCAGAAGCGCTTACTCCTTGCGAGGACGCCGCCGTGATCGGAGCAGTAGATCACGATAGTGCTGTCGGCAAGACCATCTTTTTCAAGTTCAGCGAGGCACTCGCCGACTTTAGAGTCCATTCTCTCGACTGCGTCAGCGTATTTTGCGTAGGTCTTGCGGATCTCGGGCAGGTCGGGGTGGTAGGAGAACAATTTCATCTCCGCAGGATCGTTGCGGGTGTTTTCGTTGTCGCCGTGGGCTCTACTTTCATGGCTGTCGCCATAGTTGACTACAGCAAAGAAGGGTTGTCCGGACGCACGCTTCTTCCAGCCGTAAGTGACTTTCATGCCCTTGCCGATGTCCCATGCGTCATAATCGTCCCTCCCGCCTATGTTGTAATCTGTCTTGCCGGGATTTGAAGTGTGGTAGCCAGCTTTGTTGAGAAGATCTGGGTAGTAAGGGATCTTACTGTGGGGAATTTCATTGCGGCTTCGCATGGGTTGAGTGCCGTTGGAAATGCCATACATACCAGTGATCCAACATGAGCGGGTCGGTGCGCAGACGGCCGCATTATCGAAGCAGTATTTGTAACGAAATCCTTCGGAAGCGAGTTTGTCGATGTTGGGTGTCTTTGTGTTAGTGCCACCGTAGCAACTCACCCACGAAATCCCGTTATCCTCGCTTGTGATCCAGAGGATGTTAGGTCGTTCTTCAGCGTTTAGCGGCAAAACAGTGGCAAGGAGGGCGGCATTAGCTAATAATAAAGAAAGAGTCTGATGCATCATGAGGAGGTTGATAGTAAGGGGCCAAAGGAGTGAAGGTAGAAACGGTTTTTTGATGGGGTCGATTTTACCTAGTTGCTTCCGCGCGAATGGCTGAAGAGCCATTTGAAGAATTTTGGATCGGAGAACGGGCGTTTGGCAGCATCGTGACCAAGGTCGTCGTAGACAATTATCTCAGCTTGATTTCCGCCTGCCTTCTCGATTGAGGCAAGGATCATTTCCCCGCGGTCTGCCGGCACAACTCTGTCTTTGGCTCCGTAGTAGGCGCGCATCGGTATCGTGGCGAGGTTCTCTCCCCATAGATCGAGTTGCGTCGTGATGTCTTTAGGGCCACCGGGCCCAATGCCGCCAACCATCGGTGCGATGGCAGCGAAGTGTTGTGGGCTGACCCCAGCCCAAGCGTAGGTGCCGTAGCCTCCCATGCTGACGCCGGTGAGGTAAACACGGTTAGGATCAATTGGGAGAGTCGAAATAAGGTGTTCAAGGAGCAGATCGAGGTCAGAAGGAACCCAGCCACCTTTGGCTCCGAGTTTCATGGGGTTTTCAGCAGCCTGAGGGGCAACGACAATGCCCTCGATTCCGGCCTTCTTCATTGTTCGGAGTGGCCCCATCGCTGCCCCCCTGATTCGTTGGATGTCTCTTCCGGTGCCACCGCCCCCGTGGAGAACGATCAGAAGCGGCTGCTGCCCTTTACTCGGCCTGTGGGCTCGGTGGACCAAATACTCTGAGTTGAGTGAAATCGTGCGCTCAGCTATCGACTCCGGAAGGGTTACGACCTTTGCAAAGGACGGCTTTTCCTGTCCCGAAAGAGTGGTGAGTAGTAAAAGGAAAAAAAAAGTGCAAATGGCTCTCATAGTTAACAGGCCGATCAGAACAAACGAATTGACTCCGGTCAACGACACATTCGGCGAGCCACCGTTAAATGCTTGATCGTAGGGTGTGTTGTTTTTTTGCGCCAGTTGCCGATCGAAATGGGGTCGTTACAGTTTTCGCTATGAACAGTGTCGCCAAGGCTACCGTAAAGTTGATCTGCCTCGCAGCTTTTTCCCTTCCCCTGGCTACGGATGCTAGGCCAAATATCATCTATCTGATGCTCGACGAATGGGGTTACTTTGAGTCCGGTCACATGGGGAGCGTTGATTTGATCACTCCGAATATCGATCAGTTCGCTGCGGAAGGCATGCGATTTACCAATGCCTACGCCGGAGCGCCAGTTTGCGGCCCGACACGTTGTTCGTTGCTGACTGGTTTGCATTCGGGGCACATGTCGATGAGGGCGAACAATGGCTTTGCCCCGATACGGGCTGATGAACCTACTCTCGCCAGTATGTTGAAACCGCTCGGCTATGCGACGGGAGGCTTCGGTAAATGGGGAATCGGTGGACGTGGAACCTCAGGCGTTCCCGAGAAACACGGCTTCGATGTCTTCTTTGGCTACTATGACCAAGTTCATGCCCATACCTTTTATCCCCGCTACCTAATTCGAAACAGCGAGGAAGTGCCATTACCCGGTAACGATGGGATGAGTTTCTACGAAGGGGAGACCCACGCGCAAGATGTTATCTTTAATGAATCAATCCAGTTTATTAAGGATCATCAGAAAGAACCTTTTTTCTGCTATCTCCCGTGGACGCCACCACACGGTTTGTGGGGTATTGATGAAGATAATCTTTCCTGGCAGTTATTCAAAGATAAGCCATGGACAGCTGGGCAGAGAACAGAACGTGATGCCAGAGTTTACGCTGCTTTCATGCACCTTGTGGATCGCCAACTTGGAGAGATACTTTCTCTTCTAAAAGAACTTAGTCTTGACGACAAAACAGTTATCTTCTTATGCGGGGACAATGGGGGGCAGGACTACTTTAAAACAGAAGAGCGACCTCACGGTTTTTTCGGGCCTAACTATAACCCGGAAACGAAAGAAAGGTTTCGGGCGGGTAAAGGGTCGCTTTACGAGGGGGGCTTAAAAGTTCCCTACTACGTACGTTGGCCCGGGAATGTTGATGCGGGTTCAGTAAGCGATCACCTTTTTTATTATCCTGACGTGATGCCCACGCTTGCTGCGATCAGTAATGCTGAGTGCCCAAAAACTGATGGCCTGTCTTTTCTTCCAACCCTGACGGGTAAGGGAGGCCAGGAACAGCACAACTATCTCTACTGGGAGTACCGTGGGCAGACGGCCGTTCGGGAGGGGGCTTGGAAAGCGTATCGAAAGGGGGAGGGCGATTGGGAGCTCTATGATTTGTCTAAAGATGTCGAGGAGCTGGATGACGTGGCTGCTGATTATCCAGAAGTAATAAATCGATTGATAGGCTTGGCTGAGGATGCCCACGAACCTATCCGTCCAGGTGAGATCCATGACAGTGCCTTAACCGAAAAAGACCATTGGCAGGCTCCCCATGAGAGAAACCTTGAGAAGTTAAAGTCGTCGCTTGTGAAGTGAGTCTTACAATCGACAGCTCGATCATGAACTGAGTCGACAGGAGATGAAACAGAAGCGTGCGTAGTTGCTTTCACAAGTCGCTTCGGCTTTGTCAGCGTTTTTCAATTTAAAGCTTGGAGATTAGAAGATGGGCGAGCTTATTTTGTTGCGTAAATGACATTGGGCGTGGCGTCCTTTTTTCAGAGTAACTCGCGCCTGCTTAGCAGACGGGCTAACGGTTCTTAGGGTGCGGACGAATAGAGCGGGCATCGAGTCTCAGACTCTTTTGCTTCATTGGAATTTTTCCGCTTGGATGTCTACCTTCTGCCTAATCGTTTTCACGATCTTTTGTCACAAAATGAAGTGGAAAACGCACGCACCTACGAGAAGTTTAAGTATGCGAACATTGAAATTACTAACCTTGTTAGCGATACTCCCGTCTCTTTCGTCGGGCGACCAAGCGACGGGGTTTCCGGATCTTCCGGTCGCGATTACCAGCTTCGGAGCCACCTGTCATAATGAAGCTATTTATGTTTATGGGGGGCAACTAGGCGCAGCGCACAGCTACAGTTGGGATCAGGTTAATAAACCGCTTTATCGTCTAAAACTGCAGCCCGGAGCAGAGTGGGAGGAGCTTGCCTCCGATGAACCCGCGCTCGGTCCTACTTTATGGACCCATGATCGGGGTGTCATTCGTGTCGGAGGGATGCAGCCGAGAAATGCTGAAGGTGAGGAGCAAAATCTCGTTTCGGTTCCTTATGTGCGCTTGTTTGACCCTGAATCTGGAGAGTGGTCTCAGCTCGTCGACTTGCCAACTCCTCGTTCCAGTCACGACTCAATTATAGTCGATAACAAGATCTACGTGGTTGGCGGCTGGCAGATGAAGGGTAAGGATTACAACAGTACTTGGATCAAAACGGTTGAGGTCCTCGATCTATCGGTTGAAAGACCGGAGTGGCGAAGCATCGAGCAGCCTTTCCTTCGACGGGCACTGTCCGTTGCCGTCGTTGGGGATGAATTGTTCTGCATGGGGGGGTTGGACAATGGCGGAGATACTAGCCTTAAAGTCGACATACTCAACCTTGAAACCGAGGAGTGGCGAAAGGGGCCCGAACTTCCGGAGGGTCCCATGGACGGATTCGGAATCTCAGGACTCGTTGATGCCGATGACGGCAAGCTCTACATCACCGGTTTCAGTGGCAAGGTGCACGCATTCAACGGAAAGGACGGTTGGGATGAAGTAGCCCAATTTGAGCACGGGCGCTTCTTTTCCCGTTTCGTCGATCCGCCAGGGGCTCCATTGATCGTGCTGGGTGGTGTCGGCAAGCAGGGGCGGTCCCAAGTGGTCGAGCAACTCCCTGATGGCCGGTGACTGATACGATGCTTCGGAACGTGTTACCTTTTTCGCTCAAATCACGCTGGCGAAAAGCGCTTCCATCGAGCGGTGAATTCGACTGCTGTGCTTCTGACAAACTCAAAGTCAAGCGCCTCCAATTCTTAACCAGGTGATATTTTCGGCGTCACCCCTGACGAAAAAAAATAAAAAAAGCATCATATAAACCTGAGATAACCCATTCTATGTGAACGGACTAAGTATGGTTTTTACTAATTAAAAATTCACCCTCTGTTCGCGGTGTCGATAGTCTCATGGATGGTGATAGCTGAAGTTATTGATAAAGGTTCCAATCCTTAGGTTCTGGATGGGTGGCGTTGCGCCTGAACCGATCATTGTAGGTAAGTGAGTACTGCAAGAACGGGATAGAAAGGCGATAAAGGGAAGGTTTTAGGTTGAACGCTTCGAAATTTGACACTGATCATCAGCTAATTCTTTCACCAACCTTGAAAAGAGCTACCAAGCCGCTGGCCCGATATTCCACTCTTCAACCAAATCGGTCGGGATATCGTCTATAAACTGCGAAGGACGCTGCAGTGTTTCCCCATCGAACGCGCCGTGCCAGATCAGCGGGTAGGTGAGATAGAGCTCGTCTTTGGCTCGCGTCACGGCGACGTAGAAGAGGCGCCTTTCTTCTTCCAGTCCGCTGTTCTCTTCGTCGTCTTCATCGATTACCCGGTTGCTTGGAAAACGTCCTTCGGCTAGCCAGACAACAAAAACCGCTCGCCACTCTAGACCTTTAGCCTGATGAACAGAGCTTAAGCAAACGGATTCGCTGTCAGGCTCCGCTTGGGTGGCTCCGACAGCGTCTTGACCAGCCAAAAGGCTCAGTTGGCTGAGGAACTCTTCAATGTCGTCGAACGCCTCTGCATATTTTTCCAGTTGGAGTAAGTCCTGCCTTCGATTATCAAAATTGGTAAACTTACTGCGCATATAGTCCTCGTAAACTCCACCTAGGATTGAAGGCATCATCTCTGCTGGAGGCTTAGGCTTTCCCTCAAGATTGATAAGCTCGTCTAGGGTGTAGGCCAGTTGCTTCCAGGTTGATTTTGCTTTCGAAGGTACTTTGAAACCTAGCATAATCTCAGAGAAGGAATGTATGGCCTCGACATGTGCTTCATCGCTTCTAAGCCACTCGTTCCAGAGGTTGTCAGCGCTTTTAGCTCCAATGCCGGGGAGCATTTTTACGAATCTTTTGAAGGCAACCTCATCACGACGGTTGCAGACGAACTTCATGAAGGCAGCAGCATCTTTAATGTGAGCTTGTTCGAAAAAGCGGAGTCCGCTGGTGATCACGAAAGGGATACCGCGATTCGTCAGCTCCATTTGGATTTCCATAGCATGGAAGTGAGCTCGGTAGAGAACTGCAATTTCGTTAAGCTCTATCCCTTCGTCTCTGAGTTCGAGAATGCGCTGAGCAACGAAAGCAGCCTGAGTATTTGGGTCTTGCAGCGGAGCGAGAGCAGGAAGCATATCACGGTCTGGGCGTGAGGCTGCCAGATCTTTTTTGAACTGCTGGGTGTTTGGGGCAATAGCGGCGTTCGCTAATGTCAGGATTTCGGGAACGGACCGATAGTTTGTTTCGATGACGTATTTCGTGGCACCCTCATATTCCTCAGGAAAGTCGAGAATGTTCCGAAAATCCGCCCCACGCCAGGAATAGATTGATTGAGCATCGTCGCCAACCACCATGACGTTGTTTTGTGGCTGCGCTAGAGTGTTGATCAGTTCAGCTTGGAGGGCATTGGTGTCTTGATACTCGTCAACGAGAATCCACTCGAACTGTCGCTGGTAAGATTCCCTGATGGTTGGGTGATTTTCGAAGAGTCTAAGGGTTTTCTCGAGAAGATCGTCAAAGTCCATCGAGTTCGTAGACTGTTTCTTCTTTTCGTATCCTTTCTCAAGCGAGGCCACGGGTTCGGCAAGGTGATGGAAGTAAGGATACCGTGAGAGGAGGATATCTTCAATTTCACAGCCAGTGTTTTTTGCGAGGCTAAAAATATCTCCGAGGACCTCAGGCTTGGGGAATCGCATCGACTTCGTATCGATGTCACTTTCGGCGATGACGGCATTGAGAATCTCCTTCTGATCTTCGCGATCCATGATGGAGAAGTTCCTCTCCCATCCGATTTCTGGAGCATGGCGTCTGAGAATTCGGTTTCCGACGGAGTGAAAGGTGCCACCCCACAACTCGCTGGTGTCGTAGGGAACAAGCTCTTCGACACGATCGAGCATCTCGCGAGCCGCCTTATTGGTGAAAGTGAGTAGAAGGATGCTGGCGGCTGGTATCCCGTTATCAAGCAAGTAGGCGACTCGATACGTGAGAGTGCGTGTTTTCCCGCTGCCTGCTCCAGCAATAACAAGAGAGGGACCAGGCGGCGCGGTGACTGCGGCAAACTGCTTTTCGTTCAGCTCACTGGCATAGTCGATCTGTGATTTGGCGTTCTTGGGAATGCGTTTGATCGTGTAATCACGGGCCATCGTATTGATAATCTAGCCTTCGAACCTGACTTTTGCGCAAATAAAATGCAGGCGTCCGCCCGTTTTACATTTTCTTTGCGGCTGCTTCCGCCAATTGGCTGCGTTCGCCGCGTTCCAGTGTTACGTGCGAGCTACAAGCTTCGTCGCGAAGCCGGTCGCGAGTATACACAAGGCCATTGCTGAGTCTATCCACATATGGGTTGTCTATCTGAGCGGGATCCCCAATGAGAACAAGTTTTGATCCGCGCGCCATGCGGGTTACGATAGTTTTAGCCTCAAGCGGCGTGAGTTGTTGGGCTTCGTCGAGAATAAAATAACGATTGGGGATCGAGCGTCCGCGGATGTAGCAAAGGGCTTCGATTTCAATGAGCCCGGATTCGAGAATCCCCTCATAAACCTTCTTTCCGACACTGTTCATCGTAGCCTCGGTATTTCCTTTGCGGCTCTTGGTTTGTTGTCTTCTTTTACCCGAAGTGCTTTCAGGGGTTAGAAGAAATTCAAGGGCGTCAAAAATAGGCTTGAGCCACGGGTCGAGCTTCTCTTCAAGAGAGCCTGGAAGAAATCCGAGCGTATCGCCAAGAGGAATGACGGGACGGCTCACCGTAACCCCGTTGAAATCGCCCGCAAAGGTTGCGTGAAGGGCTGAGGCCACGGCGAGGAGCGTCTTGCCAGTACCTGCCTGACCATAACAGGTAACCAGAGTAGCCTCAGGATTTAGAAGCGCATCCATGAAGCACTGCTGCCCTAGGTTGAGGGGGCGAATCCCAGTGCCTCGCTGAATCTTGATTTGGTCTGGGATATAAAGTTTATGAAAAGCGCCGTCTGAACCCATTCGTGCCGGCATGGTGCGTTTTTCTCCCGCTTTTAACAGAACGTATTCGTTTGGGCTGATTTGTTTCACAAAAGGGGGCAGGTCAATCCCCCCAGTGCTAGCAAAGCGCTGAAGTTCGTTCGGTTTGAGGTCGATTATATTGGGGCCGGTTTGACAGATTTGGTCACTATCAACCTTGTCGTTTTGATAGTCTTCACACGGAATTCCCACAGCGTGGGCTTTAAGCTGTAGGTTAAGGTCCTTAGTAATAAGTACGGTCGGAGCCGAGTTTCGTTCGGCTACCATGCTGGCACAGACAAGAATGCGGTTATCGTTGGTTTCTTCACCGCGAAACGTCGTCATGAGTTCCTCAACATTGGCGCTTTTCACACTGTTTGGAACAAGGCGAACAGAACCGCCCTCCGGAGTTGGAATACCGATAGTTGCTTCGTTGGGGTGAGATGAGAAAATCTCAGTAAGACGACGGTGAACGCTGCGCGTGTTGGCTCCGCGTTCCGACTGCTCACTCTTGAAGCGATCTAATTCGCATAGGACCTCGATTGGAATGCAAATATGATTATCTCCAAAGCGATCGAGACAGTCAGGGTCGTGAAGTAATACGTTAGTATCGAGAACAAAGTTTTTCCCGATGGTTGAAGGTGCTTTGAGGCCGTCACCATAAGCCTTACATTTTGGCGAGCGTTTCCGAGGCAGACTGGTGGCAGCGTTTCGATTAAACATCTCAACCTGAACTGGTCCATCGGAAGCCGCACCCCCCGTTTCCGTATCAGATTGAATACTGTTCATAGCAGCGGTTCGCGTTGCTCTGGAAAAAGAAGCGAACATGTATGGCCTTTAATGTGAACAGCTTTATTAAGCATTGTCAAAATATTAGATGAACTAAAACTAATTTATCAGTGACATCAAGAGAGCGGAGTGCCGATAGAACGCTGAATCAGGATAGTTTCGGAAGACGAGCGCCCGAGACACGGCGGCTATTGTGTTAACCATGCCGGTGCTTCCGAGTCCTTTTTCTCTGTTCGGGTCGGAAACAACTGGCCGTGATAAGCCAACTCTAGCCCTCCAGCCCCCCCCAAAAAAAATCAGTTTGCTCTTCTTTCACTCAAGCCTAGGCCGAGGAAACTGATAGAAGGCGCGATTAGAGAGATGACCGTTGTCGTCGGGATTGCGAAGATCCGGGTTCTAAGAGCCAAGGATTAGTTAAAGCCGTTGACGAGTACGACTCAGAAAATTACACGCTATGATAACCTGGCTTACTCACTGACGACTAAGAGGGGCTGGATGCGAGGGGAGTGTACCCAAAATTAAAAAATACAGGCAAAAATAGCTTTTAGAGGTTAAAAAAAATTAAGGCGCAACCTCGTTTGCAATTACAAAGATAACTCAAGGGATTGGTTCTATAAAACAACCGATCGGAACCGTTTGTGTGAATGATAGTTCTTTGCCTTCTAGGATGTCTTTCAGAATATTTCTTAGGTAATTTTCGGTGGCGGCCCTCCGTTTGTCTCCATAAGCGTTGAAGAGGTTGTCAATCCGTCCGCGATATAAAAGTTTATCTTCCGAATCGAAAACGGCCACCTCGGGAGTGATGGAGGCTCCGGCAGTTTTCACCCGCTCATGATTTGGATCGCGCATGCCCGGTATGTTCAAAAAGTATTCCCTTCGGTGATCTTCGATATCTTCAGCGGTAGTAGTCGGGTCCGGGTAGATCAGGTAAAAGTCGAAGCCAACAGGTGAAAACTCATGGTGAATTCTAGAAAGCTCGGGGGCATAGGCATTAGCTATCGGGCAGTCAATTGAGACGAATATATCGACGTGCCCGAGGTTGTCTTCAGCACGAGACTCGAACATCAAAAGGAGCGCTGTGACAAATGATAGGACACGTATCATGCGTCTCGCGATGCTTTCAAACTTTCAAGCCAGTCCTGCAGAATCTGCAATTCAGAGGGGTCGAGAGCCTTATTTCCATCTTTGTCGAGCCTCGGTAGCAAGGCGACCCGGAGGCGTTCGGGAAGTTCGCTGCTTTGCAATGTGCCGTCCGAATCTTTATCAAGGAAGCGAATCATCATAGGGAGTCCCTCTAACAACCGTGAGTTGGAAAACTCCCGTCCCAACTGGGCGAGAATCTTTACTTGGTTTATCTTTGTTTGTCTCGAGAGTTCGGTGATGTCCGTTGCGTTAACAGGCACGGCCAGTACGGTGATGCTGCCCATCTCGTCAGTGGACTCTAGCCCCCATTTAACTCGACGTGGAGGTGAGAAGGGGTTGTCGTAGTTGTCTTCCGAATTGTCATAGGTGATTACAGTCGTCAACACCGTTCCAGAGGGTAGAATGACTTTCTCGTCAAAGTAGTAAGTGTCCTGCCAATCAAGATCCCAATCAGGAATATCGAGAAGGACTCGTTGCTCACCATTGGGGTATTTCGCCGTCATTGTCATGGTTTCTGCCAGATAATGAGCGTGACCGGTGATGCAAACCGCTTCCGCATCAACTGGAAGTGTGAAGTTGTCAGTGATGGTGTAGTTTTTTTCACCTGGAGGGATATCGATTCCAACACCACGGCCAAACCCAGGAGGAATCTGTATTTCCTGGATGAGACGCGAAGGAGGTTTATCTGCGAGGTAGATTCCAACCTTGGTTTGTTCCAGTTCTGGTTTACCAGAGGGGTGAAAATGCGTTGAGAGAACGAAGTCCGACCCCTTTGGAAGTGGGTGGGCAAGATCGCCCGGTAGAAGTCGGGGGGAAACGCCAGGGACGTATCCGCCAAGTGAACCGCTCCTACGAAATTTCATTCCTCTAAATCCTGGCTTGCCGTCTTTCCCTTCGAGTTTTCGCGCGGCGCCACTATCGTCGAGAAAGTAGAGTGAGTGATGAACGACCGCTCGGGCCGACGGGCGCAGTTCGATAGCTTTTACCCACTTGTCTTCGTCGAGGTTTAGAGGTAAAACGAAGTTGCGGTAGACATCAGGGCCGTCTGCCGCAACTGGGTAGGCCTGAGCCATTGTCAGAATTATATCCGGCTCTCCCAGTTGCCAACCCTGAGTGAAGGTGGGAAGATCCGGTGTGTCTTGAATGTCTCCTTCCGGCTTGCCGGACTCAACCCATTGATTGATGAGTTCGATTTCGTGGTCATCGAGACGCCGTATGTCTGAAAAGTGGGTTAACTGTTGGCTGGCATGCCACGGCGGCATGTAGCGATCGCTAACGACTTGTTTAATGGTGCGCGCCTTCTTGGATACTTCCTCAAAGCTGCTGAGGGGGAAAGGGGCGCTTTCGCCTTCGCGGTGGCAACCTGTGCAGTTGCCATAGATGATCGGGGCTATGTCTCTGTGGTATGTCACCTCAGACCTGCTCGGCGAAGCCATGAGTGAGCTAATTATAAACAAAATAGGGGCATATTTCATGAGTAGCTTTCCTAGTGAGACGCGAATGGCAGCAGGGAAGTTACAGGAAAATCTTCTTCCGCCATCGCCGAAGCGAATAGACTAAGCGATCAGAATCTACCTTGCTAATTGTCGGGGTTTTTAAAATTTTGGCCGATCCGTCGCCTAAGGATAGTCCTAAGATCAGGGGTTCTTCCGCTGCCACGGATGTCGGCCCGCTTGGTTAATGTGCGTCATGAGGGCGTTGAAAAGCTCACCGTAGACCTTCGATGCTTTTTCTCGAGGAATTGGGTTTTGCTCGCTTGGATCGTTGGAAAGATTAAACAATTGATAAGACTCGAACGGATGATTTCGAAGTAGCTTCCAGTCTCCCCTCCGAACGGCATGGTAGGGGATGCCGCCATACTTCATGTTGCCCTCAAGGCGGACCCAAAAAAGAGTGCGGGGTTCTTCCTCAAAAGGCTCTCCCTTTAGCACGGGTAGAAAACTCCGTCCGTCAATATCTTGATCGACTGGTAACCCGGCAATCTCTGCAAGAGTTGGATAGATGTCCATTGTCAATGATATATGATCAGTCTGACGGGAAGCGGGATCGATGACGCCGGGCCACGTGACGGCTGTTCCGACACGAATTCCTCCCTCCCACATGTCCTGCTTGGCTCCTGAGAGCGGAAGGTTTCGGGCTCCGACGTTACCCTGTCCACCATTGTCACTTGTGAAAATCACGACGGTATCTTCCCAAAGACCTCTATCTTTCAGGCCCTGAATGACCCGCCCAACGCCGTCGTCGAGATGTTCGATCAGTGCCACAAGAGCGGCGCGCTTTTTATCGATGCCATCTTCACGAGTCAGCACCTTGTCTAGCCATTCCTGAGGGGGTTGAATCGGCGTGTGAGGCGCATTGTAGGCAAGGAAGAGAAAGAAAGGATTATCTTTTTCCGCTCGCGTTTTGAAGTATTCTAAAGTCCAGTCGGTGAACAGATCTGTAGCGTGCCCTATCGGTTCGATCTCCTCCTCCATCCGGCGCATGTAGTTCTGACCAAAACGAAGGTGATCATAGTAGTCATCCATCATGTCGCCTAGGAAGCCATGGAAAAAATCAAAGCCGACATCTTGCGGCCGGTCAGGCGCTTCCAGTCCCAGATGCCATTTACCAATCAGAGCAGTGTCGTAGCCAGCCCTCTTTAGGTGCGTCGGCAACGTTGTGACGTCGTTACGGAGGTCTCCCCAGCTTGTCGGGCGATCATCAAGTGGTGTTCGTATCACGCCGGGTACGCCGGCATTGTCGGGATAGAGTCCGGTTAGAAAAGAAGCGCGAGTTGGAGAGCAGACAGGACAATTGGCATAGAACGAGTCAAAGCGCATTCCGGCGGCGAAAAAGTTGTCAATGTGCGGTGTTTTTAGATCCGGAGCGCCGTAGCAGGAAAGGTCCCCGTATCCAAGGTCATCCACCATGATGACGAGTAAGTTGGGTTGGGAGGTCTTGACCTGAGCTATGGCGCTGCTAATCCCAAAGCTCAAAACTAGCGCAATAAATTTGAAAAACGATTTCATGGTAGAATCAATCTCGCTTTTACTCGTCTCCTACAAGTCATGAAAGTTCTTTTTGTATCCCCGATAGCCGCCATCACCTTACTGCTGGCGCTGCCTCCGAAATTAAATGCTGCAGAACTGCCTGGAGTTGAAATGGGAAAGTCTGGTGTGCAGAATTTTATCGCAAAACTAGAGAAGGGGAACAAGGCTCACGTCGCTTTTTTAGGCGGGTCGATCACTCAGAAACCAAGCGGACATTTTGCAATGGTGTCCGAGTGGCTTCAGCAAGAGTGGCCCAACGTTGACTTCAAGTTTACCAATGCCGGTCTTTCATCAACCTGTTCGGTCAGTGGGGCATTTCGGCTCAAACGCGACGTTTTGTCGAAGGGTCAGGTCGATCTGCTCATCGTGGAGTTTGCCGTGAATGATGACCAAGACGCCGGTTATGATCGCAAGACCGCTACTCGCGGTCTTGAGGGTATCATCCGGCAATACTTTCGAAGCAATCCCAAGGGCGATGTTATCTCAGTGCAGTTCGTAAATCGTAGTATGTTGGATAAAATCGAAGCGGGTGGGGAAGCCATCAGTGCGGCGTCACACAAGGGCGTCGCAAGGCACTATGGCGTCCCGATCGCTGATGTCGGTCAAGCCCTCGCCTCAGAGATCAGAAATGGTCGCATGAGCTGGGCGAACGATTACGGCGGAGCCCATCCCACGGATGGTGGCTACGAGTTCGCTTCTGGATTAATTACTCACATCATTAAGAAAACGCCCCTAGCCGAAATACCGTCACCGGAAACGCTGCCACAACCTCTTGATTCAGGCTCCTACTCAAATGCTGTGGTCGTCGATCCGCAGTCTTTAGAATGGCTTGGAGGGTGGAAATGGGAATCGGTCTCTCGCTCCTTGCTCCCCCTTGGAGGGATACGCGATCAGTATACAGCTTATCGCGCGCTGCGTTCTGATGAAAGCGGGTCTTACCTTTACTGCGGCTTCAATGGAACAATGCTAGGGGCTTTTATTCTGGCAGGACCTGACTCCGGAAGCGTGGAGGTTAGCGTTGATCGCGGGGAGTGGAAGAGAATCCAGCTTTTTCATGAACGCTTCAGTAAAGGGTTAAATTACCCTCGCTTCGTAATTCTGGCAGACGATCTACCCCGGGGCTCTCATCAGGCCGCTATCCGGGTATCAGATTCGAAGCCTGAGATGAGCGAGGGACGCGCAGCGACGATGCTCTTCTTTGGAGTGAATCGGTAGGGGCGACAGTCAAGAGTTTGTGTTTACCTGCTGCTGTGAGCGGCTTGGATAAACAGTTCGCCGTGAGCCGTGACCGAAGGTAATAGGGGATTACTGTAGCCCCCGCCCATCGTGATAACCAGTGGTATTCCGCTGGCGCCGGCGAAAGAAAACACTAATTCATTACGGTGACGTAAACCCTCATGTGAAAGGCAAAGATGGCCTAATTTGTCGGTTTCCAAACCATCGACCCCCGCTTGGAACAGAATCAATTCTGGTTCGAATAGAGGAGTATCTCTCTGAAGAAACGCTTCCAGAGAAGAGAGGTATTCGTCGTCGGTGGTTCCAGGAGCGAACTCTACGTCGATGTCGGAAGTCATCTTACGAAACGGGAAATTGGTTCTGCAGTGAAAGGAAACCGTGCGAATGTCCGGATCATTTTCAAAAATTTGGGCCGTCCCATCCCCCTGGTGAACATCAAGATCGAGAATGAGGATACGGGAAACGCCATAGTCGCGACGTGCGACCAGAGCTGATATTGCGAGATCGTTAAAGATGCAATAGCCGGAGCCAAAATCTGAGTAAGCATGATGGGTTCCTCCGCCAAGGTTTCCGGCAAAGCCGCTTTTTTCTATAGCATGTCGCATTGCTAGTATCGTTCCGTTGGTAAGAACGAGTGTTCGTTCAACGATTGTATCCGTCCACGGGCGGAGCCCAATGCGGCGAACGGCCCTTTCATCAAGCCTTCCTAACAGAAAGGCTTCCACATAGGCAGGCTTGTGAGCTAGCTTGAGATCGTCAACAGAGGCTGCAGTCGGTTTATGGTAGGTGATGCTCCTTCCGTCAGCTCGGGAGTCTAAGAGTGCTCGGACATCGCGGTAACGTCTTCTCGGGAAATTCGCTTTTGGCGAGATCCCGTCCGTATAGATTTTTGAATACCAAAGAGGAAACATGAGAAATGGTTGAGTGGCTCCTATATGGGTATCGAGTAATGAGGGGCCCTCCGCATCTACTCTTGATAGGTCGAGTCGAGGGTGTCACATCGGAGGCGTTCCATTGATTTTAAGTTTTGTAGCCAGTAGGAAGGAATTTGAGGTGCGGCAGCACCTAACAAAGACCCTACGATGGCTCCGCGATGACAACTGTCACCTCCGCAGCGGGCATTCGCTAAAATTCCTTCCGAGAAGTCATCCGAATACTTCCAAGCGAGACAGAGAGAAGCGGTGAAAGATTCCGGCAAGTAGCAGGCTGGGGAGTAATGCTTCCCAATGATTTGCCGATCTTCCAAGCCGGCCATTTCTTCGAGCCGCCTTTTGCCGATCCAGCCGTTGGCGTGCTCGAGGATGGCACTGCGAAGGGTAGCGCCCCTCGCGATCGAGAGAAGGATTCGAGTCGTGGCTAGTGCGCTTCGGTCCACTTCGTGATTCTTGTGAGTGAGCGCTACATGTTGGCGGATTAGTTCCTCCTGAAGATGGGGCGCTTTTCCCGGAAGAGCGTTGATCGCCGCAATAAGAGCGGGCACGGCGGACAGTCCTCCAATGTGGATATCGTCGATTCCGCATTGGAGGGGTGGTTTTCCCAGTGCTAGGCGATCAAAAAAGGCTCGATGATATTCTTCGAGATAAGTGTCGAGATGCCACCCGGGTGTCTGCATCAGCTTAATGTATAGATCCAACCAGGCTTCGGGATTGTATGTGCCTGAGCGAATGGTTGAGCGATATAGTTGGATCGCGAGGAGATAATTGATCGTGTTGTCACCCGCCTCCAAGAACTGGTGGTAGTGCACTTCTCGCCGTCCCCAAAACTCGGATTGGTTGTGGAGAATTTCTCCGGTCTCATTCCTCGGTTTGTAGTGTGAACGCCAAAGGATACTGTCAGGATGAGAGCTCTTCGGTTTGACGTAACCTTCCAGCAAGCCGTAATCGCGATCGAGTGCCTGCGTGTTGTAATACCAGTGAACAGGCATTGCAACGGCATCTGCAATCAGGGAACCCAGGAACGCATTCTGGAGACAACCGTTCATTTTTACATATTACGAAGCTAGGAACCTTCGGGTCGCTTTGATGACGGCTTCAGGTTGCTCCTCAGGCGGGCAGTGGCCGCATTCGGGAATGAAGACGGCTTCGGCATGGGTGATCATGCTTATCACCCGTCCGATTTTTTCTTCCGTGATAATTCTATCCTCCTTTCCGGCTATAATAAGCACCGGCTGAATAATTTTTTCATAGCGAATCATCTCGGCTCGATGTTTTTCAAAGTTCTCAATGTAGCCGAGGCAAGCGGTCCTCAGTCCTTCAATCAGCATGGAGCGGCGATAGTGTTCCGAGACGGTGATGGGCAAAGCTTCATCGCCATACACTGCTCTGGCCGAAAGTTGGTGGAACTTCGCGGGATTTGAGAGAAGAAGTCTAACCATAAGAATGGCAAGTTTGATTCCTAATTTCCCGCGCAGATACCAAGGGGAATTTCCGGTGAAATCTGCTGGCGGACTGATCAGCACCAATCGATTGACTTTTTCGGGGTAAAGCTCTGCGATATGAGTGCTGATCACGGCTCCGTATGAATGGCCTATCAGGTGAAAGCGTTCAATGCCCTTGATCTTAAGAAGCTCGACAACTAAATCTGACTGTGTTCGGTGATGATAACTCTCTGTTTTGCGCGGCCTTTCGGTCAGGCCGAACCCGTTCAGATCGACGGTAAGAACGCGGAATGATTGTGAAAGGGGTTGCCGAATAAGGCGAAAGGAAAAGCTGCTAGAGGCGAACCCATGCAGCATCATGACGGCAGGCCCTTCTCCGGAATCTTCGCAGTGGACGAGTTGATCGCCTATTTCTACGAAGTCCTCGGGAGGCTCTCCAGTGACAGCCTCGGAAAAAGGGACTTCCTTGCCTAGACAAGCCATGACCACTATTCCGAAATTGGAATGCCAATTCCCTTCGCCATAAGAGTTGCCAGAAGTGGCATCAAAGCTAGTAAAGCTAGCTCAGCTCGAATACTCCAGGTGATAGTCGATGGCACGTCAACCAGTTCATTCGGATCACCCTTCTTTTGCTTGCCGAAAAACACGCTGGGATAGGCTGAGATAACTCCGACGATCAGGAAGAGAGAGACTTTGGTGTGAAAAACAGGGTTGTTAGCATAGAAATCAGCTGGTTTGCCAACCCAGAACCACTGAGCGAAGCCGGTGGCCAAAACTACCACGACCATGACGGCGTATAAAATATCCAGTTTCTGGACGCAGGCTATTTCGCTCCGTTTCATCTCTTTCCTGAGTAGGTAATGTTGCCCGATCACCGCGGTAACTAGGAACATCAGCGAAATGAAGTGGAGATATCGAATCAGAATTTCTAAAGTCATCTAAATTGATTACGCCTAATGCTCTGGAGTTGAATGTCTCTAAGTTTGAGGATGGTTTCTCTAAGGACCCCTAAAAGGCAGAGAGGGCCGCATATGTGTCCCTAGGCGGGATTTGACGGTTAAATAACCTGTGCGACCATTAATTTAGCAAACAATCGCTAAACTCCGAATCCTAAAGATGCAGAAGACTAAACTATTATTGGCCATCCTCACCCTCACAACTCCCGGCGTGGTATTGCAGGCTGAGGACATCGATTTTGCAACGCAGATCTATCCGTTTGTGAAATCTGGGTGTGTCAGCTGTCACTCTCCTCCCTATGCGGACGAAAGGGGAAGAACACGCCGCCCAAAGGCAGATATTGTTCTCGCGACCAAGGAAGGGATATTAAATTCTGTTGACGAGGATGAAGAAAAAATTCTCGTACCGGGTGACCCAGACGCGTCTCGTATGCTCGAGGTGACCAAGCTTCCCATCTATGATGACATGCACTTCCCGCCAGAAGGCAAAGCTCCCCAGTGGACTGATGCGGAAAAAGAACTTTTTTCTAAGTGGATTGCAGCCGGAGCCGATTTTGGCGATTGGACCGAAGACCCTGCACCACGTGAGGGACTCGAGTGGGACGGTGTAGAGAAGCAGGCTGGAACTGTCGAAACCTTCGAATAAACCACCGAACGCCTTTCCGCATCACGAGTGATTGTTCACCGTGGGCGGAACTTTATACCCTTGGGACTGATGATCTAGAGCCTCGGGGTAAAGGCGATAGTGGTTTCGTACGGTTGAGGCCAACAAACCCTTAACTTCCTCGGTGACGGGCGACGGCATCGACGCCGGAAGAGCCTCGGTTAGTTTCCCTACTAATCGATCCTGAGGTGAAACTACCTTGGACTGCCAAGATTTAAACAGCCCGCGGTCAACCATTGCGGGGAGGGATGCCATGATGCCCTGATCGTTTTGATCGTGCACAAGCAAGCCTGATGTCGTGCCACGGTCCAAAGTGAGAACCTGGAAAAAATAAAGGGTGTGGTACGCGAGTTGGGCTAGGGTGTCTTTCGGGGTGATCTCTGGATAGTTAGCCAGTGCTTGATTTAGGATTTCCACATAGGCGTCAATGACAGATTCTCCGAAGGTTCGCGCCAAAGTTTTATCGGCAGCGCGATCTTCGGTGCTATAATTTTCCAGATAAAAATGAGCGACCCCGCGATGCCGATTTAGGGCGGGAATGAAAAAATATTGGTCTCCTTGAGCGGTAGCTTCTTTGTATTGATCAGGCGCTGCCTTTTGCATCGTATTTTGGAAAGCGACTTTGAACTGCGGATGATCAATGGACGGGTTAAGATCGCCCATGATCCGCCAATAGCCAGTTCCGTTCTTCATCTCTGTCCAACTGATATGCATATGCACTGATGGGGCATGTGGATTCAGCGGATGAATAATCGTGGATATGGCTGTAGCAGAGCCGAGCTTTTTCTCCGGTTCATCACCATAGTGAATTTGCGAGACATTAACCGAGGCTCGATTGAAAATAGAACCAACTGCTGCAGTGAAGCGATTGCCCCCGCCATGGCGTCCGTCGTTTCTGAGCCACTCAGTCTTCGTAAATGAGGCAGGACAGCCATGTCCTATAGCAACGTTCTCGAGACCGCAAATAAATCGCGCCTGAAGGTCACTGACAAGTTCAAGAGCCTCTACCGCCTGAGGAGATGATGACATAATGTATTTTCGGACAATTAGCGAGGGTGCGCAACGCTCATCTAGAATGACGAGTCTATTCTCCCTAGACTGCAGGCCTAGGCCTAGAAAGATGAACAGTTAAGTGATTTCTAAGATTACCGTGCTCGCAGGAAGAACTGATGAATAGCTTGTTAAGCTAGGAATGTTGCCCTTCGTTTTCTAACGTCGCGCGCAAGTTGTTTCAGCATCTCCACGGTAGTATCCCATCCCACGCAGGAATCTGTGACGCTCACCCCATACTCGAGTGAATCGAGATCTGAACTGATCTTCTGGGAACCTTCACAAAGATGGCTTTCAATCATAACGGCACGAATGGAATTATCACCGCTGGAAATTTGCTTTCCGATCTCAGCGCAAACTGAGGGCTGATTACGAAAGTCTTTGCCGCTGTTTGCATGGCTGCAGTCCAGCATAAGCGCCGGATAAATACCCCTCTCTTCAAGTGCGCTGCGAACTTCTGACACCGTTTCGGGACCGTAATTGGGCCCCGTCTTTCCGCCGCGTAGGATAAGATGACAGGTATCGTTTCCCTTGGTGGCAACGATGGCACTGTCGCCGGACCTGGTGAGCGAAAGGAAGTGATGGGGGTGACTTGCTGACTTTATCGCATCAATGGCAATCTGGTAGTTGCCACCCGTGCCGTTTTTGAAACCTACCGGCATACTGAGTCCGGAGGCTAACTCGCGATGGAGTTGGCATTCCGTCGTGCGAGCGCCGATGGCGCCCCAGCTAATTAAATCGGCATAAAACTGGGGGCTGATTGTATCGAGAAATTCAGTGCCCGCCGCCAATCCTTTTTCGGCGATGTCTCGGAGAAGTTCACGGGCAATGGCCAAGCCTTCGTTGATGTTAAAGGATTCGTCGAGGCAGGGATCGTTGATGAGGCCCTTCCACCCCACGGTTGTTCGGGGTTTTTCGAAGTATACCCGCATGATGACGAGAACGTCCTCTATGAGTTCCTTTTTGATCGAAGCGAGGAGATCTGCGTATTCCAGCGCTGCCTTAGTATCGTGGATGGAGCAGGGACCAACAACTGCAACGATTCGATCATCCTTTCCGGAGAAGATGTCGGCAATCTCCTGACGAGCATCAGTCACTACCTGAGCTGCCTCTTCCGAGACCGGCAATTTTTCCATGAGAACGTCTGGAGCAATAAGCTGGTGAAAGCTATCGATTCGAATATCGTCGAGAGGGAGGGGCATAGGGCGGGGAATAAGCATCCTAAATTCCCTGCGGGAAAGGAAAAAATCGGCTTTTTGCGTGTGATTGAGGGCATTCCTGATTGAGCCCGCGTCCCGCTTCCGTTAGTTTTTCTATGAGATGAGTGGAAGAAGATACCTGCGAAAAAATCCCCGCGACTTTACTGGAGGCGGTATTTTCGGGTTACCAAGGAAATATCGGTCAACCGGAGATCCTGAAATTGATGAGCGGATTAAGTCACTTGTCGATGACTGGCACTGTGGAGCGAACAACGAACTGGTTCAGGAAATGATCGTGACCGCTTTGAAACTGGCAAAAGACGCCCCTCCTGAGGGAGATATGAAACTTTTCAATCGTGCCCTTAAAGAAATGCGCAAGGCGAGTCAGGTTTTTTCTCCTTACGTTGAAGAACGCAAGATCTCAATTTTCGGTAGCGCCCGAACGAAGCCCGATGAGCCGGAATATGAGGTTGCTGTTGAATTCGGGAGGCGTATGCGTGAGGCCGGCTTCATGGGTATCACTGGTGCCGGTCATGGAATCATGGGAGCGGCCCAGAAGGGTTCTGGTCGGGACAACAGCTTCGGACTGAACATCAACCTGCCCTTTGAGCAGAGCGCCAACGAAACGATCGATGGCGATGAGAAGCTCATAAACTTCAATTACTTCTTCACTAGAAAACTTGCTTTTGTCAAAGAAAGCGATGCGCTAGCAGCTTTACCCGGAGGCTTTGGCACGATGGATGAGTTGTTTGAGGCCCTCACTCTCATCCAAACGGGCAAAGCACAGATTGTGCCTATCGTATTGTTGGATAAAGAAGGCGGAACCTACTGGAAAACCTGGTTTCAGTTTGTTCAGGATCATCTTTTTCGACTAGGGCTTATTTCAGATGACGATTTCAGCTTATTTAAAATGACGACGGATATGGACGAGGCGGTCGACGAAATCGCACGATTCTATCGCAATTATCACAGCTACCGCTATGTGGGAGAGCGCCTCGTGATGCGCCTTAATCATCCCGTGACCTCTGAAATGCTGATTCGTCTCAACAACGAGTTCAGCGATTTGCTCGAGGAAGGGAAGTTCGACGCCTGTGAATCACTTCCAGCTGAATCAGACGAAGTTCACCTCAAGGATATGCCGCGCCTGATTTGCCATAAGAAACGAGGAATCGCCGGGCGATTCCGGCAATTGATCGATGTGGTTAACGAATACTGATGCCTGACCTTTCCCATGAAGCGAACCTCAGGAGAGAGGGGTTCCAAAGGATCGCAGGCATCGACGAAGCGGGACGTGGTCCCCTGGCAGGTCCGGTTTCAGTCGCTGCTGTAGTTCTTCCCGAAGGTTATAAAAATAGTGTATTAAATGACTCTAAAGTGTTGAGCGAGAAGATTAGACAAAAGATTTATAATGAGATTATCGAAGATGAACGAATTGATTGGGCTTCAGTAATTGTTGAGGCGAGCGAGATTGATCGAATCAACATTCTTAAGGCTACTTGGCTGGGAATGCGATTGGCTTTTCTGAAGCTGGACCCCTCCGCCGAGATCGCTTTGATCGATGGTAAGCCGATCCAAGGGTTTCCCGCGGATCACCGCGCTCTCGTTAAAGGTGATTCACTGAGCCTCTCTATTGCGGCTGCCAGCGTTATTGCCAAAGTCGAGCGCGATCAGCTCATGCGAGAATATGCTGAGATATATCCGGAATATGGCTTCGAAAGACACAAAGGCTATGGCACTAAAGCCCACCTTGAAGCCCTCAAGAGATATGGTCCATGCCCGATACACCGTCGGAGTTTCGCTCCAGTTGCACAAGAGGAATTCGATTTGTCGTGATGTGGTTCCTTTGGCTCTGGTATCGATATGTTGACCGCGAGTGTGAGCGAGTGGTTAGGTTACCGGATCGGAGCGTAGTGAGCGATAGTGATTGGAATCGCTGGGTCGGTGACACGGGTGAGCGACTTGCTGTCAAGGCCGTCTCCGGTCGCGGTGGTAAGCCTCTCTATCGCAATTTCAAGCCGAGGCGTGGCGGTGAAGTTGATTTGGTCTATCGAGATGGAGAAATTCTCGCGTTCGCTGAAGTGAAGACGAGAACTAGTGAACAGTTTGGTCAGCCTGCTCAGGCTGTTAACCAAGAAAAAAAAGCCCTCATCATTCGAGGGGCCAACGCTTGGTTGAAAGCCCTCGGGAGGCCCGAAGTGATTTTTAGGTTTGATATTATCGAGGTTATCCTACAAGACGGTCAGCGGCCCGAAATCCGAGTGATCGAAGCTGCTTTCACCACGCCGCAATCAGGAATTGGGATGT
>DCQY01000111.1:27208-32360 GCA_002323995.1 Akkermansiaceae bacterium UBA1506
GCGCTATCCTGATCGAAGAAGGCTTCCATCCTATTGCCGAGATCGGTGTAGAAGGCCTCTGCGAGCTTTTCAAGGCGTTCAGACCTAATCTTGGAGCGAATATTTTTCTCTTCAGCAAGCCGGGCTTTTTCTGATTCGATACGCTCTTCGAAAGCAGTTTCGAGATCGATCAGGTTCTCCACGAACTCTTTGGCAGCACGAGAACTGTCGATCCCTTCGATGACAGCTTTTTCCAGAGGCTTATTCTGTGTCAGGTGAAGTAATCTTCCTGAGGACAAACTATCCATGTATTCATTATAACTTTTGACCCAGGCTTCCCGTTCCCTGGCGTAGTGAACTTCGTCACGATCGACGAGCGAGTCGTAGGGGCCGGGACGTGAGAAAAATTTAACAACGAGGGGGATGGTGTCTACGAGAAGGAAAAGAGCACACAGAACCGCATAGGTAATCAGTGCCATCCGACCGCCTTCGTTGCTGCTTCTGAAGAGATGATGTAGGGCGAGCGACTGGGTGAGAATGTCCTTACGGGGTTCTTCCCTGATTGTGTCAATCCGCTGCTGCTCTTGGACTCCGATAGAAGCCAACTCACCCTGAAGTCGGGAGAGTTCTTCGAGACGGGTATCGATCTCGCTGGAAATTGTATCTCGGATGGAATTCTGCTGAATAACAAACTGCTCAGCTTGCGATTGCTGAACCTGGCGCTTCAGCGCTGCAACTCGTTCGCGTTCATCCCTGAGGCGCTCAGCTTTAGCAGCGGCGATGCCGACGAATTCCTCTTTGATCAGGTTCTCAACAGTTTTGATCTGGTCAAGGGATTCATTGCGCTGCTCAGTAAGATATTTCAGGAGTTCGGCAATGCGCGCCGCCTCATCGCGCCGCCAAGCAAGTTGGTCGTTCTGGATGCTGCGAGCACGCGGACCTAAACCGACAAGTCCACTGCGCTGACCGTTGACTTCATTTTCAAATTCACGCTGCCAGTAGTCTAATTCCGTCTGAAGATCTCCATAGTGGCTCTGCATCTCCGAGAACTCAGCATTAATGCTTTCGACTTTAAGGGCGAAAGCTTCCGTTTCCTTGGCAATGCGGCCGTCCATCTGTGCCCTGAGTTCCTCATCAAGAGCAGCAACAGGGTCGGCCTCACCGACAGAGGTATCGACGACCAAAAACTCTGCCGAAAATGTTGAATTGAACTCCTCGCGTCGGGTGGCGATTTTGGTTTCCATTTCCCCGATCTTTGTTTCCACAGCCTTCTTTTCTCTGTTCGCGGCGATACGAACCTGTTCTATCTCCGTCTGGCGATCTTCCTCAATCGCGCTGGAGATGGTATCTTTAAAAAGAAGAAGGGTAAGGGGGTGGGAAATCGTTATCCCCATCAGAGCTGCTACGACGATTCGAAGAGTGAACTGGTTGACCTTACGGAAAAATCCCTGATACGACCTATAAATCGACAGTAGCGCGCGGTCAATTGTCATGATGATGAGTCCCCACGCTAACGATACTGGAACGATGATCTTCCAGTTGTCGGTTAAGGTTGATAGAGCGTAAGCACAGGCGATAAACGCAAAGACGCTGGGAACGAGAACGGTTGCTCCAAAAGCAACATACTTCCTCTGCTCCCAGCCAGGGCATTTCTCCAACGTGTCTGCCCCGGCACCCGAAAGCCAGAAGAAGAGATGTTTAATCGGACCCGTTAGACGGTGGGCAGAGCGATGGGGCGATGGCGTATTCATGACGCATATTGGATGAAGTGACCGTTGAAAACACTGGTAGGAGAACAAAGACTTCTCAAGTGTTAAGAAAACTTAACAAAATGTAAAACCTAAATAACCGCAAACCGGCGAAACCTTTTCTTTAAGGGGAATTATTGCAGGCTGTTGCCCTTATCGCTAAAACGCGCGAGCCTTTGAGTCGACAAGGGTAAGATCCATGGATAGATCGAGGCCTGACTGGTTAGTAAACCAAACTGCCTCTGCTAGAACTCGGGCCAATCGTGCTTTGGGTATCGGCCCCTCAGTTGCGAGCGAACAGACCGATAGCTGCCAGTCCAAAAGCTGGCGAGATCCTCAGTGACCTGAACGGGACGATGATTCGGCGCTAATATTTCGATCACTACCGGCTGCTTTCCTTCGCAGATAGAGGGGGAATCCTCGAGACCGAAAATGTGTTGAATGAGTATCGAAATCTTTGGCTTTTCGTCTCGGGCGTAATGAATTCGACTTTGTTTTCCGTTTGAAAGCGTAAGGCTTTCGGGAGCGAGATGTTGGATCGCTGCGTCTTGATGGGGGGATAACCAAGTTTTGATGACTTGGTTCACGGGGCGGTCTTTGATTTGTTTGTAGCTAGTTGCGCCTTTGCAAATTTCCTCGAGCATCAGTAGGCGGGCTTCCTGATCAATTCGAGGGAGGTCGTATTCGGGGCAGAGCGTGGCCACTAGGTTCACGCGAGCGAAGTGGCTTTCGACACTGGTATCCCATGCCTTGAGATTTAATTCGCCGGAAAGAACGCGGTGAGAAATGAGTTTCGCAGCTTCATCCAGTGGGACCTCTTGAGAAGGGCGGGATTCCAGAACAAGATCACGGAAGCGGCGCTCCCGTCTGGCTTCTACCTTTCGGGAACGCTCATCCCAAACGGCTCCGGCTTTCTCGACAAAGTCGCTCGGAAAGGCGTCTCTGAGCCACTGTTCTTTGATCCGCGTACAAAGTCCAAGCTTCACGCTAACGTCGCGCCCTTCAACTTCGATCATTTCTCCGGCTATGAAAAGATGTGTCTCCTTGTCGCAAGCGATACTCTCTTTTTCAATCTGCCCTCGACGTCCCGAGATTACGGCACAGGAGCGGGTATTGGCGTTGTGGCGGAGCGCGAGGCGGTCCGAGAAACCTGTGAGAAGAATGCGACCGAGCATCTCGGCGTCAGGCTCTTGCTCGCTAGGGGCGGGTGATTCCTCCCATCGAGAGGCGATTCGAACGAACTGTTCCGCGATTCTTCCAACGTCTCTCGAAGCACCTGCATGAATACCCAGACGCTCTCCTAAATCTTTGCGATATCCATTTTGTTGCATTTGGATCCAGGCGCGTATGAGAGGTTGGAAGTCCGAAAAATCGCCTTCTTGGCTGAAATCCTCCGGCATCAAGTGATCAGGATTGCGCTTCTGTTTCGGAAAGAGTGACCGGGCTTGAGTTATCGCGGCAATTAAAGCGACGTAGTGGAGGCAACCTTTGGTGGATGCCTCCACGAGAATGCGACCATATCGGGGGGAAACTGGAAGCTGGCTGACTTGCTGACCGAGTTGAGTTAGATGCTCTTTTTCATTGAGCGCTCCAAGCGTCTTGAGACGATGATAAGCCTCATCGAGGGCTAACGGATCTGGGGTGTCGAACCAACGAAATGACCTAGTATCTTCGATGCCGCTTGAGCTAAGAATTAAAAGCGCTTCGGAAAGATCCATGCGGTGAATTTCCGCGATAGTGTTTAGGGGGCGGGACTGGTGATCGCGTTCACTCCAAAGTCTAATCGCATTCCCTGCGGAGGTTCGGCCAGCCCGGCCGGCGCGTTGATCGGCTGAAGCCTGTGAAATTTTCTCTACATGTAAAGTCGTAATTCCTCGTCGATGATCGAAGGAGGAGCGACGTTCAAACCCGGAGTCAATAACGAGTGTGACACCGTCAATTGTAATTGACGTCTCTGCTACATTCGTAGCCACTACAATCTTTAGGCGAGAAGAGGCGGAGACAGCTTCATCCTGTCTGCTCGGTGCGAGCTCTCCGTATAACTCGAGAATTTCGAAAGGAGATGCCCAGTTTGAGCGCCTCAGAGATTGAAGAGTTTTCTTAATCTCAAACCGGCCGGGCATGAAAACAAGAATGTGCCCACTCACAGGGTTGGCTCTCAGGTGGTCTCTGATTGCACGTGTTGCTTGATCCCATAACTCTCCTTTGTGCCTTTCGCGGGGAGGTGCGTAGGTTACATTTACCGGGAAGGTACGCCCCTTCGAAATGAGATGTCTCGCTCCGTCGCCGAGGTAGCCCATGAGTTCTCCGGCATTTAAGGTTGCCGACATGACAACGATCTTGAGGTCAGGGCGTTTTGTCCGCTGTAGCTCAAGACAGCGGGCGAGAGTGATGTCAGCAAAGAAGTGTCTTTCGTGGAATTCGTCGAGTACAACAGCAGCAACATCGCTAAGATCAGGTTGCTGGATAAACTTCCGGATCAGAATTCCTTCAGTAATGAAACGAACTTTTGTGTTCGCTGAAACAGCGTTTTCGAAGCGAACCTGAAACCCTATCTCGTCACCTAATTCGCTACCACGTTCAAGAGCAACCCGCCTAGCCAGCATGCGGGCAGCGATTCGACGCGGTTGTAACACGAGTATCTCTCCGTCGCCACAAATCCCGGAATCAGTGATAATTTGTGGCACCTGCGTGGATTTGCCCGAACCCGTGGGGGCTTCGATCACGACGCGGGCATTCGACTGAGTAAGGGCGGCTGCAAGATTAGCCTCAAGATCAAAGATGGGGAGGCTTCGGTCGCGAGACATATCGCAATAGGAAGGTCAGGGCCGCTTCAGTGTGAAAGAACCTAGGTCACCTTTGTCGTTGGAATACTTAGCTTCAAATGAGGAATTGGTGACGATCGCTTTGTGGCCGAAGTTCCCAAAGATCCCGAGGCTTTTGTCTCCCTCGATAATATAATAATCGCCCTGCTTCTTACCCGGGAAATCAACAGAGTAACTGCCCTGAAAAATAGAAGCCCAAGTTGCATGGTAGCGGAAGGTGTAGTGATCCTTCTTTAGTGAAGGTTTAACAATAGCTCGCAAGCCCCCAGTATGATTATTTGTGATAGTCGACCAGTCACCCTGCCATGGCCCAAAAGGGGCGTTAACCTTGCCTGATTGGTAGTTGGCGACCGATTGGGTCCACTCTTTTTCAAAGCTGGAGCATTGACAGAGAAAAAGAGCTGCCGTTCCGGCAACGAGAATGCGAAGGAAAATCATCTTGGGCAGGAACTTATGCGTCGTTAGCGATTGGTCAATCCCTCGAGGAAGCAAAGTAAGTGGGCAGTTTCAAAACAAAAAAGCTTCCAACTCGATGAATACGATGGGGGAATATTCAACTCGTAACATGGTAAAAAAGGGGCGGTCTTTCTAATCTTTATC
>DCQY01000111.1:32746-38312 GCA_002323995.1 Akkermansiaceae bacterium UBA1506
CGCTGCCCTTCGGATCGCCAGGAGCTTCATCGGTTATGCTTTATGCGTTGGAAGTTTCCTGTTAGAACCGCGCCCCTGGTCGTTTGCCTCGCAAATGTTCACGATACCCTCCGCTGTTTCGATCAGGGGCAGGCACTTTTGTCGGGAATTTGAAGTGTTCCCGAACTTCATTTCGTCGGCCGCTACGACGAAACCGCGAACCTGCTCTTGAGCTGCGGTTGGCAACTGAGTGGTCTCTCGCGAAATGCGGGCAAGAAATTCCTGAGTTGTCTCGTATCGAAGCGGGTCGTTGTATTGCTCGGCCAAGTAATCTTTAAGACTATCTGAAACCTCCAGCATAATTTCATTGGCCTTTAACTCGTCCGAGCGTTGCTGAACTGATCGGAAACGTGCCGTTGCTCTTTCTTTGGGACTAAGTGAGGAGCCGACTGGTTTCCTCGATCGAATTACCCAAATGGTGAGGGCTGTGGCTCCAATTAGAATCGCAATGATTGATGTCGTCCAAAGAATGAGAGGCCAGACCGGATCCTTGGGTGTTAGGATGACTATATCAAAAAGCTCATCAGCGCCTGGTGGCTGTGCGAGAAAACAGTAGAAAGTATTCATGAAGCTTCAACCTTCTTGCGTTGCTTAAAGAAGCCGTGCAGGGGCGGCAAATATTCCTCGTCGGTTCGTAGGGAGATCTTATCAATTGAGAGCCGCTTAAAATCTTGATCAATCGCCTGCTGCCACTGGGCGACAGCTTTTAAATAGGCGCGGCGAACGCGCGGATTTGATGTGTTCACTTCGACTTGCTGACTGGTTTCGGGGTCTTCGAGGCGGACATGTCCCGCAGAAGGCAGTGACAACTCCGCGGGATCGCTGAATTGGATGGCAACTAGGTCGTGCTTTCGATTGACGATGCGTAGCTCACTGCTCAGCTTCTCTTCGAATAGAAAGTCCGAGAGCATGAAGACAAGGGAACGCTTTCGAATCGCGTTCTGCAGTAGATCTGCGGGTGCTCGAAGTGATGTCTTTCGTCCCTTGGGAGGGAAAAGAAGAATTTCCCGAATCAAACGAAGTGCTGCGGCAGTACCTTTTTTGGGGGGGAGGTAGAGTTCCACTTCGTCGGTGAAGAGAATTAAGCCCACTTTGTCCTTGTTCTGCAGTGCACTAAATGTGAGTAGCGCGGCGACCTCAGCCATCAATTCTCTTTTGCTGGGCCCAAGACTCCCGTAGTTCTCTGAAGCGCTGATGTCGACGCAAAGTAAAACGGTGAGTTCGCGCTCTTCTGTGAACTTCTTCACGTATGGCTGTCCAAAGCGAGCTGTCACATTCCAGTCGATCGACCGAACTTCATCGCCTGGCTGGTATTCACGGAAGTCCTCAAAGTCGATCCCTTCGCCTTTGAAGCAGCTGTGGTATTCGCCTCCAAAGCTCTCGCGAACAAGTCCCCGGGTTCGTAGCTCAATCTTTCGCACCTTTTTTAGTATAGCGGAAACTTCCGAACGGCAACGTCCGGTGAGAGAAGAGTTTTTTGTGGTGTTAGAGGTCGGCATGCGATGGGCGTAGCCTTGCAGGGATTACTGATTCCTCAGAAATCTTTCGCTGTGTTGCGCAACCTCTTCCGACTTCATTTCACCTTGGTGAATAACAAGCCGATAACGAACAGTAAGCGGTTCCTTGGGAACGAGATCAGCGCTAAAATAGCTACCAAATCTGCCGTAATCTCGCTCGCTGTAACGAGCCGGCTTTGGGTTCTCAGGATGGTCAAGGTAGCAAACGGTATAGCGTTTGTCATGAACGACGAAGCTCATGGCCTTCCAGGGGAGGTTGCGAGTTGTTTTATCGTCGAGTTTGGTCGACCAATTGATCGTTTCACCCATCTTGGCAATGCCGGTGTCGGGGCGAATGTAGTAAGTGGCGCTCTTATGCTGGTCGTTGACATCGTTGTGAGCACGAAACTGGAAGCCTGCGTGTTGAGGGTCGCCATCCACACGCATCTCGGGAACTGTCGGAGTGAGGGTTGAACCAAAATCAACTAAGATATCATCACCGCTCATGGAGAAGGTCATTGAGCGCTTTTCTTCGGCAAAAGGCCTTCCATCATCCCCGACCCAATCGATGAGGGAAGTAAAGGAAGCAGATTCGCTATCGGCACTATGCTCAAGGAACTCGCGATGAACAAGATGCCCCCCACGGCAATGCCACGTATCGATTTTCTCATGCTTCTCGCCATCGCGATCGGTATAGCTGACTCGTGAGAATCCATAAAAAATGCCCCGATGGTGAGTGAACTGCCCTCCTGGACCCTTGGTTATAAATTGATCCTTCAGATGGCGATCATAAATGTGGCAGAACGGTTTGTAGGTAGCTTCGCGACGCTTGGCTGAGCTCTCGTCAATCGGTTCGTAAATGTAACGAGCAATAGAACGACCGTCGTGGGTAAGATCGAGGTGCTTTCCTTCGGTATCAGTCCACTCAAAAGCGTGGCCGAGTGAGATGGGTATCGCCCAAATGGCAGGGGAAAAGAACAGAATTTTCATCAGGTTAGCTTTTAAGGAGCGACAAGACCTTTCTCTACCATTTCCTCCTTGGAAAGACGAGGTCGAACTCGAGCCGGTGTTGGAAGCCCTGATTCTCGGTCAAATTCGTCAGCAGTCCGGAGTTCGGGGGCGCTGTCCTTAGTTCGCGTCTCCCAATCTTCGAGCGCAGCACGCATAGCCGTTAGAAGCTTTGCATGACTTAGATCACCGGCAAGGTTTTTCAGCTCATGTGGATCCATTTTAGTGTCATAGAGTTCTTCCTCGGGGCGTGGAGTGGTGAAGCAGCCCTTTTGGTTTTCATTCAGCCCCCCGTTATCGCGGAGGCGAAGCAGTTCAACATAGGTTGGGCTTCGTAGACCATCCGCGGACGGGGTTTGTGGAAGATCGTTATAGTAGTTTCGAATGTATTTATATCGTTCATTCCGAACTGCTCTTACATGATCCTCGAAATCGTGCCAGTTTTTCTCAGCGAACGCAAAATCCCTAATTGGGTTTTTCGGGTTGGTTAGAAGTGGCGAGAAATCGACTCCTTCGAAGGTTGATCCGACGTTTTTAACTCCGCCTAGTTTCATAAAGGTTTTCGCAATATCGACGGAACTGACGAGGCGCTTACATTCGCTGCTTGCTTTCACGACATCAGGCCACTTCACAATCCAAGGAGTCTTGATCCCGCTGTCGTAGAGTGTGGTTTTATCCCTAGGAAATGGGCGTCCATTGTCACTGATAAAAAGAATCAGGGTATGATCCGCCACACCCTGAGCTTCAATTTCGTCCATTACTAGACCCACATACTTGTCAAGTCTTGTAATCTCATCGTAGTAGAGCTGATAATCCGACTTAACAGCCGAAGTTTCGGGATGATAAGGGGCTACCTTAATTTCCTCGGGGCGCGAACCTTCACTGAGAATATTGGGGTGGTAGGGGCGATGGGGATCGAGAGCAGCGAGCCAAAGAAAAAAGGGCTTATCCTTGGGTCGATCTTTTAAAAGCGGCACCCATTCGGCGCACCCGCTTTGGGCTTCACCTTGGAGTGTTTCAACAAACTTGCCGGCCTTACCAGCTTCGCCGCTAGGCAACTGGAACCCGGATGTGTCAACCTCTCGAATCTCGTCAAAGCGATCGCGGAGAGCATCGCCAAGATGCCACTTTCCAGCAGCAGCGGTCCAATAGCCTTGATCGCGGAGTTTTTCGACGAATGTGATCTGTTCGGGCGGAACTGGCCAGTGCAGTTCTTCTGCGTCCGTCTGATGGGGGTAGCGGCCTGTGATGATGCTGGCGCGACTCGGGCTACAGGAACTGATAGTGAGGATTGCATTATCGAACCGCATTCCTTCATTCGCAAGGCGGGTTAAATTTGGAGTCACGATTGAATCATGGCCATAAGGAGCCGAGTCATCCCAGGCCATATCGTCGGCGATGATAAGGACCAGATTAGGTAGGTCGATAGTATGAGCGGCAACGGAGGAAGAGATTTCCTGATCCTGAGCGACAGAACACGAAAAGATTGAACCAAAGAAGGTGGACACCAAGACAAATATGCGCATGTGCAGAATGAAGCAGATTACGCCGTTCGTGCCAAGGGGCGAAACCGGCCAAAATGTTCCCCCGAAACCCAGCCAGTCTAGGAATAGATCTAGATCACTTGCGAAGGAGGAAAGGGAATCCTGGGAATACAACCTGCTCTCAGCCGCTACGCTACAGGATTGGTGGAGAAAATCTGCGAATTCTCAAGGTAACGTCGAGGTGATCGAGATTAAAATGGACGCTAAGGAGCTAGGAGCTAGGAGCTAGGAGCTAGGAGCTAGGAGCTGGGAGCATCTCACGATAGCAGCCTTGCGCCCGTCACTGTCAGGGGCACAGGATGCGTAAGATTCACGCGGTGACTGCTTTAGATCGGGTGATCAAGTTACTGAGAATGGCAGCGCGGTCAAAATTGAGAGCAAACTGCTTGGCTCGTTGAGAAAGTTCGTGACGCTCCTCGCGGGTCATGAAGTAGGCGCGGTTGAGGCACTCACGAAGCTCACCAACGTTCCCCGCTTCGTGCTCGAGGCAGTGGCCGCCGGTCGCTTCCGGAATGCCGCCTGTTCGCGTGGTAATGACGGGCCCATTCCCACCGGCAAGCATCTTCTCGGCGACAGCAATCCCAAAAGTCTCTATAAACTCAGGGCGAGGTTTGCTTGGAAGACAGTAAGCAAAGGCCCCGTGCATGAGGGCGCCTTTTTCTTCATCCGAAACATCATCTAGCACTAAAATACTTTGGTCGGCAGCTGCGAGCTTTTGAATCTCCTCTTTCATTGGGCCGTTACCGCAGATTATGAGCTTCTTATTCCCATAGAGCTCACTTGATTTGTATGCGTGAACGAGATCGTCTACACCTTTGGCCGGAGCGATTCGTGAAAGAAACATAACATAGCCATCTCTTTCCAATCCGCGGTTGTTAAGCAACTGGTCGACTTCATGGGTATTCTTTGCAATATCGGTATAGGACGTGGTATCGATGGCGGGGAAACTGATTTCGACTCGCTCGGTCAACTGGTGAGCAAAGTCAGTGCCCAAACGAGAGTCAACTTTGGCTCCCGATTCAACAATCATATCTTTGGTAAATTGACTGACTGCTACGGGAAGATCGTGCTTAAGGTAGTTTGAAAGAACCATTTGAGCGGCACCTAGCTGTCCCGCAGCAAGAGCATTTGAGACAACGTTTGTGATGTCGGACCCGACGGCCTCTCCGATCGTGACTACGTTCGGCTGCTTGACGATACTTTTGAAACTTTCAACTGCGTTGATCACCATTTGCCCATGAGGGACCAAATATAGATCCATGATCAACGTTTCCCCAGAGAGTTGATGGAGAAGGTCAACAAGTTGCCCGCCGATGGCGTAGCTGAGCCTTCCATCGAGCACTTTGTAATCTCCAATCGGCTCGGGCCGATCCACTTTGATACCAGGTGAGTAGGGAGTAATTGTTTCGAGAGGCTTGAGTGGGAGCTTACTGGCCTGCAGGGTTTCAATAGGGTAGGTTACGATGTGCACGTTCTCAA
>DCQY01000111.1:38672-44262 GCA_002323995.1 Akkermansiaceae bacterium UBA1506
GCCTCGGTGGAGTGACCGCAAATGATGGGATCGGCACGAACGACGAGGATTAGGTTTTGAGGGTCAGATGAGGAGGGGGATTCACCTGTGAATGTTTCTACGGTAGAATGAGGGGTCTCGTACATTTTAACTAAGGTTTGAGGGTTATCGACAGAACGAACACTTACTGCGGACAACGTCGCAGATTACGTGCCAAGATGGGTTTATTTAGGAAGTGTGAAACACTTTTGCGGTAGCAAAAATGTCACGATGCCCAAGAAGCAGATGAGTAAGCCACTGGAAATTATCGACCTACGAAATGAATGAAGGTGGGCGCGACTCATTCGCCCAGCGAGAAGGCTTCGGACCCATTTCCAATGTAAGCGTCGCTTCGGCGGAGAACTCGGAAAGCTTTAGATAGGCTCTGTCGAGAGGGTTTCCGTTGAGCCAAGCCTTCTGGACATAGTAGTTTTTCGCGCTCTGATTCTGCGCAATAACCCGGAAATCCCCACCATATAGTTTCAAACTTGCTGAATCAAAGATCGGACTTCCGATCAGCATAATAGGCAACCCGGTCACCGGGAAGAGTCCGATAGCGCTCCAAACATACCATGAAGAGAGGCCTCCCGAATCGTCATTTCCGGGCAGACCGCCTTTTCCAGTGGCGAACTGGTAGCGCATCACGCTTCGGACGACCTCTGCTGTACGATCATGTCTTCCTGCCCAGATGTAAGCATATGGAGCCTCCATATCGGGCTCGTTGTTTAGGCCCTCAAATGAATGAACTGTTTGCCCGTGCGCTGGCTCCTTAAAACCAAAGAATTGGTCGAGTAATTCGACAAATCTCTCTTCTCCCCCGGCTAGCTTGATTCGACCAACCATGTCGTGGATGAAACGGAAGGAATAGTTCCAGTTTTCCCCCTCGTAATAGTCCGAATTTTCTCGCAAGAGCCCAGTCTTTTTATCGAAGGCGTTAGGCCAGTGATAGGCTAAGGGAATGCTGCCATCGTAAATGATTTGATCACCCAGTCGCTTGGCCATCTGCGCGATACACCAGTTGGCAAATGCTAAATCGAGGGTGTGTGAGAGTGGGTGGACGACGTGATTTCGAGAAAATTCAGAGAACTTACCACCTCGACCGCGAAGGCTTGTCTTCCAGAGCAAACGTAGTACTGAGTCCCAGTCTCCCTGAATGCCGCGCATGTGAGCATCGTTGAGAATCATATGACAAAGTCCGGTGGCCTGCTTAGAAAAACGCTCCGGGGCATTATCCATAAGGTAGCTGATAGGAAATGCCCCCTCACGTTTTGCGACATCAACGAGAAACGACACAAAGTCAGCGCCTAATTCGGGCCACAAGGTCATGAGTAGCGGCAACTGTGTTTTGTAGAGGTCCCATAATGTTGAGAGATCAAAGAAAAACGGGCCTGGTTCTCCCGAGAACGGGTTTTCGTCCGTAAAATTCGCAGGTTTGATCGTGGAATGATAAAAGGCGGAATAAAAAATTTCCCGCAATTCGTCAGTCCCGCCTTCGACATGAATTTTTGAAAGAATACTTTCCCATTTAGAATCGGCTTCTGATGCAACTGCTTCGAAGGTTAGGTGCCGATTCAGTCCAACCGCTTCGCCGGGACGTTCCTTACAATGGAGTGAAAATCCAATTCGAACCTCAATGGCATCGCCCGGAGACATCGCTTCGAACCAGGCTCCAAAGGGCAATTTTTGGCTCTTCGCCTCCTTCTTAGCTTTGTAAGCACCGACCCCCTCGAGAATTTTTCGATCTTCCCAAAAACCAGATGATTTGATGGGTGTAGTACACTCAAGACGGAAAAAGAAGGGGATCCCTTCGATAATCACGCGCCCCTGGCAGGTCGTTGGGTTGATAAACTTTGCTTTTCCTTTCTCAGGATAAGCCTTCATTCCCTCGATTAGCAGTCCACCAGCACTGAAATCAATGGCAACCTTTCCGGTGACTGAAGAAGGAAAGGCATAATGATGAATCGCCGTCCGTCTCGTACAGGTCGCCTTGAAAGAGACGTTCGATTCTTTGAATTCACCAGAGTAAAATCCAGGCCTCGCCTGCTCATTCACCAAGCTGTAACGCCTACCTAAGCCATCGAGGCCTTCGCCGACTAGCGGGGTGGTTAAGAAGTAGTTGTAATACTGACGAATCCTACCGGTGCCAGATTGTTGGAAGTGGGCCAGTCCGACGATTTCATGACGATCAAAGAGTTTCTCGGGAACGTCACCCGTAAGCGAAACGTTATTCTGGCCGTAACCTGTCACGTAGGCGCCGGAATACGCGCAGATCGAAACCATCCCAAATGGCAGCGTAGCGCCCGGATGGGTATTGCCAACGGGGGGTTTTGCGCACCACCAATGGCTGGCGATTCCTTCAGGGGAGGGCAGTCGCGTCGTATCATTACCCAAAAACGGGTCGACATAACGGGCGTTTCCAGAATCGGACATAAGCGGGGAGTTTGCTTAGAAAGCGCTTTTCCGTTAAAGCAATATAGAGGCCAAGTAACAAATAAATGCTACGACTTTCTTAAAATCAGCTAGATGGAGCAATAAGGCTCAATCCAGTTTCAAAATAATTCACTGCTTTAACCATAGTGAACTCCGCTGCCAAAAAGTGAGGTATCCTCTGACACTCGTCAATATAGCGCGTCGCCGAGTTGACCTTGGAAGGGGGGGTGCATACTATCAGGGCATGCGTTTACGACACCTGCTCTCTGCGAGTTTAATACTAAGCCTTTCCAGCCTTCTTTTCGCGGAAGAAAAGCCAAATCTGCTCGTTATTCTAACAGATGACCAGCGCTACGACGCGATGGGCTTTATGGGGCATCCATTTCTAGAGACGCCGACATTAGACCGAATCGCCGAAGAGGGAGTTCATTTTAAAAATGCGGTAGTGACAACCTCACTCTGCTCACCTAGTCGTGCTTCCATCCTGACAGGGCTTTATGCGCATAACCACGGTGTCGTCGACAATTATAATCCGTTTTCGGACAAGCTCGTCTTTTTCCCAAAGTATCTTCAGAATGCAGGCTATGAAACTGCGTTCGTTGGTAAATGGCACATGGGCGGAGAGATTGATTACCCGCAGCCTGGTTTTGATCACTGGGTCGCGTTCAAGGGGCAAGGCGTCTATTTTGCCGACCCGGCGAAGGCTAAAGTTAAGGGGCGCTACGTACCGCAAGTTAGCCGTGACGGTTTGAATGTAAACGGTGAGCGAGTGCCGCAGGAAGGCTACATCACTGATGTTCTGACTGATTACGCAACTGATTGGCTTAAAGGGCGAGAGAGCGGTAAGCCGTGGATGCTCTACCTTTCACATAAAGCAGTTCATGCTGACTTCCTTCCTGCCAACCGTCATGCTTATTGTTACGAAAACGAAATTTATGAAAAGCCGGTCACATGGTTTGAGCAACCTGAGATGTTTCGTGACGTTCCTTTGTGGGTGCAGAACCAACGCAATAGCCGTCACGGCGAAGAGTTCGCGTATTACACTAACCTCGACATCGCGACCTACTACAAGCGCTACTGCGAAACCATCCGAGCGATCGACGATAGCACCGGTGCAGTTCTCAAAGAGCTTGAGGATCGTGGCGAACTGGACAGCACTGTGATTTTATTTATGGCCGATAACGGTTTTCTTTTTGGAGAGCGAGGACTGATAGATAAGCGCAATGCTTACGATGCTTCGGTTAGAATCCCTATGCTGCTTCGTTACCCTAAGCGTGTCAGAGGAGGACAGGTTTTGACGGAAGTTGTAGCCAACATTGATGTGGCTCCTACCATGCTTGATTTTGCAGGGGCTGAGATCCCCAGCGATATGGATGGGAAAAGCATGAAACCACTTGTCACTGGTGATGAAACAGAGTGGCGCGACTACCTACTCTACGAGTATTACTGGGAAAGAAATTACCCTCATACGCCTACGACCCACGCCGTCCTCGGTGAACGCTTTAAGTATATCCGATACCACGGAGTTTGGGATATAGATGAACTATTCGATTTAGACAAAGATCCCAAAGAGCGAATCAATCTCATTAACGACCCCCAGTATTCTGAGATGGTTGAAGAGTTAAACCAACGGCTTTTTGATCTGTTAGAAGAGACCAAGGGAACGGAAATGCCGATAATGCGGGACCGGGGAATCAAATTCCTACATCGCAAGTCTGGGGGTGAAAAAGAGGCGCCATTTCCGGACTGGTTCTATCGTGAGCCGGACACACCAGTGAATTGACGAGAGGTTTCTTTGAGGGTGAGACTTCCTAACCTATTTTATCGAACTCTTACCGGTCTTTCGCCGTGACTACTGGATCCAGTGGTGAAAACGGCAGAAGCCAGTAGCGGGTAGCAATATAACATGCGAACTGGGTGCCGTCTTTGCTGCGGCGATTGTCTCGGAGTAAAAGGGCAAGCTTACTGGTGCATGGGCTAAAAGTTAAGGGTCTAAGCTTCTAGCTCTAAGTGCTAGACAGTTAGGATCGGTTAAGCGATGATCTAACGGGTTTCGCTCATGTCGCCAGAATCAATTCTTGCTATTCTTCTTCCAATTTTTGCTTTTGGAATCGGCGCAGCCATTGGGTCCTTCCTTAATGTGGTGATCTATCGGGTTCCTAATGGCCTAAGCGTGAACAAGCCGAAGCGTTCCTTCTGCCCGGATTGCCAGAGACAGATTCCGATGACCTTAAATATCCCTCTGCTCTCGTGGCTGATGCTTAGAGGGAAATGTAAATGGTGCGACGTAGCGATTTCACCTCGCTACTTTGTTGTCGAACTGCTCACAGGAGTTGTTTTTCTTGCTATCTGGATGCTTAAAGTGCCAGAGATTGATGCTCTGCGAGATTATGAAATGTTGGGCGAAGTCTTCGCACTATGGCTACTTACTTCTTTGCTGCTTTCGGCCACTTTCATCGATTTCGATCATTTCATTATTCCCGACTCAATCACAATCGGGGGCGCCATTATTGGGCTCGGCCTGAGTTTTGGGATTCCAAGTCTTCATGATGAAGCGGTTTGGTGGAAGGGTGGTCTACAAGGCGCGCTAGGTATTGTCATCGGATTTACGGTGCTCTGGTTAGTTGTTCTTTTAGGTAAGGTGGCATTCGGTAAAATTCGTCACACGTTTGACGAATCTACCGAGTTTTCCATTTCCCAGCCGGGAGGTGATGAAGCTCCAATAATGATTAAGTTGGGGGAACATGAATACGAGTGGGGTGAAGTTTTCTTTCGGAAATGGGATCGCCTTGAATTGGAGACCCAAGAACTTTACTTCAACGGCCAACCGATAGAGTTTAGCGAGTCGTTTCGAGTCTTTGGTGACAGATTTGAAGTCGACGGTGAACGGGTGGAAGTGGAGGAGGTTAGGAGCGTGTCAGGAAAAATCACCTCAGCTGTCGTACCTCGCGAAGCGATGGGGTTTGGGGACGTTAAGTTTGTTGCGATGATTGGAGCCTTTCAGGGCTGGCAATGCGCAGTTTATGTTTTGTTCGCGGCCTCCATCATTGGTGCCATAATCGGGTTAATTCAGAAATTCGCGGTGAAGCAGGAGTGGTCACGTCCACTTCCATTTGGTCCATACCTAGCTCTGGGAGCTTTT
>DCQY01000021.1 GCA_002323995.1 Akkermansiaceae bacterium UBA1506
GGCAAGCAAGTCCGGGATAACATTCACTCACATGATGTGGCCCGATTTATTGAGGCCTTCATCAAAGCCCCTCGCATCGCCGAGGTCTACAACATCGGTGGTGGACGGGATAACTCCTGCTCGATCTGGGAAGCTTTCAAACTTGCCGAGAAATTTTCCGGCAAGGAGCAGATCTACAAATACGTCGATGAAAACCGCATCGGCGATCACATCTGCTATATTTCCGATTTGTCGAAGATGCTTCAGCACTATCCCGAATGGGATATCACCGTCAGCCTGGAAGAGACGGTGAGGCAGATTGTGGAGGCCACCGGCAGCAAACTAAGAACTCAAAACTAGGAACTTGAAACTCCTCATTACAGGCGCTTGCGGTTTTGTTGGGTCCACCCTGACAAAAGCCCTCCTTGAGCACAGCGATTCGCTGGAGATCACCGGGATCGACAACTTTTCTCGAAGCGGTTCGTGGCTCAATCGAGACAAGCTCATCGCCATGGGGGTCAACCTGATTCATGGCGATATTCGCAATGCCGCCGACCTCGAAGTTCTAGGCTCTTTCGACTGGGTCATCGATGCCGCTGCCAATCCAAGCGTACTCGCCGGAGTCGACGGCAAGTCCAGTTCCCGCCAATTGGTTGAGCACAATCTCGGCGGCACGATCAATCTACTCGAAGCCTGCAAGCGGTGGAATGCTGGCTTTATCCTGCTCTCCACCAGTCGGGTCTATTCGATTCCTCCACTAGCGAATCTGAAAGTGGAGGTCAAGGATCACGCCTTCAGACCCGTCCTTGACGGAAGCCTTCCCGGGATTAGCGAGCATGGTATCAGTGAAGAATTCTCCACGGCACCTCCGGTGAGTCTCTATGGATCGACTAAACTAACCTCGGAGACGTTGGCTCTCGAATATGGAGAAGCCTTCGACTTCCCGGTATGGATCAATCGATGTGGCGTCATGGCCGGTGCGGGTCAATTCGGCAAACCTGATCAAGGCATCTTTGCGTTTTGGATTCACTGCTGGCGGGAGGGGAGACCGTTGAGATATATCGGATTTGAGGGGATGGGGCACCAGGTGCGGGACTGTCTACATCCGAAAGATTTGGCGCCTCTATTATTGAAGCAGACCGATCCGCAATCATCATCTTCGACCTCTAGAACCATCAATGTGTCAGGAGGAATTGAATCCGCCATGTCGCTGAGACAACTTTCGGATTGGTGTAAGGGACGGTTTCCCGGTTCGGAGACGCCCGAACATCCTCAATCCCACCTACCAAAGGAAAACCCTAACATTTCACCTCCAGTTCGCCCTTTTGATCTTCCCTGGGTGGTTTTGGATTCCGCGGGGGCTTCAACCAAATGGGGGTGGAATCCACAGATTAATACTCTGACAATCCTCAACGAAATTGCCGACTTTTCAGAGAAGGCTCCCGAGTGGATCAAGGCTTCGGCTTAGTCCAAAACTTCTTGTGAAAAATTCCCTTAAAAATTCGAAAGAGCTTTTAGCGAAAATATATGCCCTGGCGCGCCCCTACGGGAGAAAGAAACTGATACTTATCACGGCTCTTTCATTCGCTCAGGGACTTTTTCAAGTTCTGGGAGTGACCTCTATTTTCCCTTTCTTGGCACTTGCTGCCGATCCAAATCGACTCCGACAGTCTCAGTTTGGGAACTGGTTTCTCCAATGGCTACCCGAAATGGACGACCATCGCCTGCTAATCGTAGCGGGTGCACTTGCGATTGTTATGCTCGCCCTATCGAATGGTATCAATCTGGCCGCGGAGTTTGCTCGCACTCGCTACGCCCATGGATTTGGTCATTGGTTGCGCTCGATCCTTATTCAAAAAATTGCCAGCAGAGGCTATACCGATTTACTTGGCGAAAATTCAGGTGTTTTGATCAAGAAAGTGGTGGGGGACGTTATGAATTTCACCACCGCGCTTCTCCTTCCCCTTCTCGACAGTATCGCTAGAATAGCAACAATTGTCCTACTAATTGCTCTTCTATTTTTCGTCCATCCGCAGATCGCAATTGTGGCAACATTGGCTTTCGGATTATTCTATTCAATCGTCTACCGACTGTTCAGAAAATGGAGAACCAGCGCTACAAAAGGATTTAAGACAGCCAATCGCGGAATCTTCACCGAATCACAACAGCTCTTTGGTGGCATCAAACCTGTCAAAGTGCATTGCGTAGAAGATGCCTTCATTAACCGATTCAAAGTTCATTCAAAACAACAGGCCAGACTGTCAGCCTGGTTGGCCCTAATTAGTAGCGCGCCACGATACTTGATCGAACCGCTGGCTTTCGGGGGGGTCGTAGTCGCCGTGTTGATTTCCGCCGCAAAAGGCGGTGATCTAGCATTAATTCTGCCCAATCTGGGAGTAATGGCACTGGCTGGATATCGCCTACTCCCAGCCATGCAACTTCTTTACAGTCAGCTAAATCAATTGGCGACGACGCGCCATGCGCTTGATGAGGTTTACGATGAATTTCGGGCGGCAGAAGAAAATGTTTCGGAGATCGATTCAAGATCGGATAATAGCTTCACAAGACCAGCATCCTTTCAATGGAGTCGGGAAATAGTATTCAATGACGTTTCGTTCCAATACCCCACTGCCTCGAAACCAGCCATCAAAAACCTTAATCTCTCCATCCCGAAAAATTCGACGCTGGGCATTGTTGGAACAACTGGGTCGGGCAAGTCAACCTTAGTCGATTTGCTGATTGGCCTCCACAATCCCACCGAAGGAGAGATTCTGATTGATAGTGAGCGACTCTTTCCAGAAAACAAGCGCGCCTGGCGGACGGGCATCGGCTACGTATCTCAAGACATTTTTCTTATTGATGACACTATCGCCGCCAACATTGCGTTTGGAATCCCCTCTGATCAGATCAATGAATCGCAACTGCGCGAGGCGGCCTCCGCAGCACAGATTCTAGAACTTATCGAAAATGAACTACCCAATGGGTGGGAGACCACAGTAGGTGAACGCGGTCTCCGTCTCTCCGGAGGACAACGTCAACGCATTGGTCTCGCGCGAGCACTGTATTGCAAGCCCAGCCTCCTAGTGCTGGACGAAGCAACAAGCGCACTGGATTCAAAAACCGAACTATCAGTCATGGCTTCAATCGAACGACTTCTCGGTTCCATGACTATTATTTTCATCGCGCATCGCAGAAGCACGTTGGCTATCTGCAATCAAATTTTAAATGTCGACACTTTTGAGCTTCAGGATTCTCTTCCCTCGGATCCTGCCAGAGCTTCTGACTCAGACTAGAGGCATGCTCCTATGAAAGTCTCTCCCGGATTCCTTTTCCTCCTATTCAATCCGCTCTCGAAACTTCCCTGGTCTCATCGCTTAGATCTTTGGGGTTACTTTCGACTAACATTCAATCCTCCTGCACCTTGGACAACTCAAAACGATTCGGGTTTGAGCTATGTCACGATGAGTGGAGCAGCCCATATCGACCTGCTCATTGAGTCACTGCGATCAATCTCCCTCAATTGGAACGGACGGCCCAAGCTCTCAATCATCAGTGATGGAACCTTCGATGAAGCAAAGCACTTGCGCGATCTCGCGTTCTGGGGCGAGAAAATCGAAATTATCACACCAGATGAGGTCTTCTCTGGTCTTCCTAAAGAATTATCCACACCGCTGAAAAAACTCAGTTTCAATCAACCCCTCATACTCAAGCTGGCGGCCATCATTTTTCTATCAACCAAAGACACTTTCTTCTTCGCCGACGCCGACGTCCTCTGGTTTAAAGATCCTACTGTCAACGGGCTACTGGATTCCGAATTGGAAGGGGTCCGCGTTACTCGTGAGTCGGGTTGCAGTTTGAATGAGAACCTCGCCAAGGCTTACTGCCCCGAACTTATCACAGAAAAATCTGTGAACAGCGGCTGCATATGGGTAGGCACTGACCTCACCAATAAAAACCTTCTCCGTGAGCTTATCGAATTTGCAGTTCAGGAACCAGCAGACGTATTCACGGAACAAACCATTATTGGCACGTTGGCCAGCAGTGATTCTGGCTTTTTCCCCGATGAAATTTGCTTTCTAAAATTCGATGATGCTGGAAAAATTAGAAATCATCGCCCTTGGCTGAAAGGCTTTGCATCAAGGCACTACGTTGGCCCAGTCCGCCATCACTTTTTTCGCGATGCTCTGCGGTTGT
>DCQY01000027.1:0-24213 GCA_002323995.1 Akkermansiaceae bacterium UBA1506
AAATCAAAGATTTGCCACGTTTCTCTGGTTCACCACGGTTTGACTACTTTAGCTGGATTGATATAGATACCTCAAATGGGTGGAGGTGATTATTTTTCTGATTTGATAATGAGTGGCTGTGTGGAAAAAACCGACAGCGATTGATTCCGATGACGAGCTTCTAAACGTAGCTATTGTGGAAAGAATGCGTGCAACTCCCCAGAATTTTCAAACTCGAAAGGACTACCGGTTGCTGGCGCCGAATAAGGCGCTTGGCAACCGGCTTGTTGTGGTGAGTTGGATTCTGACTCTGGTTGTCTGGGGCCTCGTTGGGGCGATGCAAAGGATATCCATTCCAATTCCCGAGAGCTGGGACCTTTCCATCCTTCCCGCCATTAATGCCCTGCTCAACACCCTAGTAGCGTTCTGTTTGGTCGGAGCGGTCGTCGCCATTGTGAAATTAAATCGTGCGGATTTGCACAAGAAACTCATCAATTTGGCTGTGCTGCTATCAATTCTGTTTCTCCTCAGCTACGTCAGTTATCACCTCACCCACGGCGAAGTTAAGTATGGTGGGGAAGGGGCAATCAGGAAGGTTTACTTTTTCTTCCTTATTTCTCACATCGCTCTCGCAGCATTCAGTTTTCCGTTCATTCTCCTTAGTCTGAGTTATGCGATCTCAAACCAGTTCGCGAAACACCGTCGTCTCGTTAAGGTGGCTTTTCCGATGTGGCTATATGTGGCCATGACTGGCCCGATCGTCTATCTGATGCTCCGACCCTACTATTGAGCATTGAGTCGGGATCCTTTTCGAGGGACAGGCCCGGTAGCTTTGAGTGAAATAGTTTTACTCGACGCAAAACAAGTGTTTTTCGCCTCGAAGCAATAGTTTCCCGCCGAAGGGTACCGGTGTCGCAAGAATTTGTTCGCCCATGGCATTCTCGCTGAGGAGCTCAAAGGTTTCTCCCACCTTAGCGGCAAAAACGACTCCATCTTCACGGGCGGCGTAAAGAATGCCCCCCGCAATGACGGGCGATGCGTAGTAGGCATCAGCGGCTCGCGGAAACGCCTCCTCCCAGTGAGCCTTGCCGGTCTCGGGATCAACAGCCACGAGTCCTCCTTTGTGACGAAGAAGATAGACCTTGCCCTCGTAAGCCACCGGGCTGGCGACATAGACACCAAACTTGTCAGTCTCCCAGAGACGGTGCGTCTCAGTCACATCTCCGCTGCCTCCTAAGCGTATTGCATGAACTGAAGCTTGCATCCGGTCGTCTCGTCCGACCGGAATGATCGCGATGTCATCGATAACAACCGGAGTGGCAATATGCGGCCAAAGCTTCATTCCCTCGGGATTAAATCCGCCACTAGACCAAATCAGTTCGCCTGTTTCGGTCGCGTAAGTGGTGACGTGATCGGAACACCAGACCATGACAGCGTCCTTGTCTCCGTGGCGAATCGGAACCGGAGTGGTATACCCGTTATCGTTTTCGGGTGGCACGTCGTAGTTGCGTGCTGTCTTCCAGAGGATCCTTCCAGTTGAAAGATCAAATGCAGCAATCCAGGAATCTCCAGAATGAAGGCGCGGGAGGATAAGTTTCTTGTCGACAATGACTGGAGAACTTCCCTGATCCCAGTAGAGTTCTTGAGGTCCAAAGTCGTCAGCGAGATTCCGCTTCCATCGGATGGTCCCGTCCATTTCCAGACTCGCAAGAGTGCCGCTTTTGAAGTGAACATAGAGGGCTTCACCGTCTGTGACTGGAGAGGAATTACAGCTTGTACCTAGCTTTTTATGCTTCGCGGGGCGCTCTTGTCCGAATTTGGTTTCCCATACCTTTTGCCCCGAAAGGTCAAAAGCGATCACAGAGTCCATACCGGCGTCGGGCGTGGTCACGTAAATTCTGCCGTCATGGACGACTGGAACCGAGGCGCCTTTTCCCGGGAGAGACACCTTCCACTTCACGGATCCCGGGGGCCACTCGGTTGGATAATTTTCGCCCTCTCGGCTTCCAGTATGTTCCGGACCTCGCCAATTAGACCAATTTTCGGCCTTTAGGCTAGTGATAATAAGCGAAACAAGAACTACAACGAACATGAACGAGGAAAGGGGGTAGACTTTCATGGTGAAACCTAGCACATGAAGCACGATGCCCAACCTACGTTAGCGCGTCCTATATCACCATTCCGCTACGATTCTGCCGATGATAAATCCACGGAAACAGGGACACAAAAAGAATTGAACAGACCGCCTTCCCGCTTGTAGAGTCCTGCTTCAATTAGAGATATAATGAAAAACCCATCCAATCGTCGTAAATTTCTCAAAAAGGCTGCCTTGTTTGGCGCCGCTCCAATGATTGTGCCCTCTTCCGTCCTGGGGCTAGGAGACAAAGTCGCACCCAGTAATCGTATTACCGTAGGTGGCATTGGCCTCGGCCCCCGCGGTCGAAAAGTGCTAAGCTCGTTTCTTGCTCAGCCTGATTGCCGTTTTGTTGCTATTGCTGACCCGCAGAAAGAGCGGAGAGAGATCATCAAACGAATGGCAGACCGCCAGTATGAGAACACTGACTGCGTGACTTACGACGACATGTCTGGCGTTCTAGAGCGTGATGATATTGACGCCGTTGTGATCGCCACTGGTGACCGCTGGCACACAACAGCCTCTGTCTATGCAGCGCGTGCCGGAAAAGACATTTACTGCGAAAAGCCTTGTGCCATGAATATGCAGGAGTGCCGTGAACTCGATGAAGAAGTCACCAAACACAAGCGTGTTTTCCAAGCTGGAACGCAGCGCCGTAATGTCGGTAACTTTGGTTTGGCTCAGGATCTCGCCAAGACAGGTAAACTGGGCAACATGACCGCCGTCCATGCCGGTATCCTTGCGCTTCAAGATTACCTTGAGCCTCTTCCTGAGGAGCCACTTCCAGATCCCGAAATCGTCAACTGGGATAAGTGGGTCGGACCGGCTCCGATGAAGCCATATAACGCTGAATATTGCAAAGGGCGCTGGCGCAACCATGCTGGATTCTACGCTGCCTGGAGATTACCCGAATGGGGAGCGCACACGATTGACCTCTGTCAGTGGGCAGCTGATGCGGATGGAACGGCACCAGTCGAATACGAGGCGGTGGACGATAACACCATTCACGCCACCTACGAAAACGGGATTAAATTAGTGATGCGCCTTTCTGGATTCAAAGACGAGGGCGAATGGACTCCGGGTCTTGGTTCGTGTCCAGTCAAGTTTGAAGGTGATGAAGGCTGGGTCGAAGCAGGCGATTTTGAAGTTCTCGCTGTCAGCGACGATAAACTTCTCGAGGGCAGAGACTACGAGAAAATGGCCGGAACTGACCCGATTAATCACGTCCGGGACTTTATGGATTGCGTGAAGACGCGAGAGCAGCCGCGTTGTAACTCCACAGTGACCCGGAATGGCCATCTTGCATGTTTCGCTGCCGCGACAAGCTGGAAACTCGGTCGCAAGGTGACCTTCGATCCGGTCAAGGAAGAGTTCATCGGAGACGATGAAGCAAATTCTTACCGCAGTTACGAGCGCCGAGGCCCCTACACCATCTAAGGCTTTCCAACGGCTCCAAGATTCCGGGCTCATCCAGAGCCCGGAATTTTTGGTTTAGTCCGGACCTTCGAAGGCGATTGGAATACGGCATTTTGAGTTGAGGGAATCTTTGTCGCTATGACGGACGGGGTTTTAAGGTAACTTCGCCCGCTCGCCCGACTTCTCCCTGGTGTCGAAGCGTTTCCAAAACTCGTGACTTTCGTTCTCGACCTAAAACTTGAGGGGTCCCGGTTTCGGATGAACCTTTCTAAAGCGTTTTAGGGGCGCCGAAACGCTGGGATACTTTTAGAAGAAAAGTGTCCCAATCCACGCGATTGCCAGAGAGAACGCACTGGCCCATGCCATCTGGCGCAAACACAGCTTGGCCGCGAAGGCCCAACGCATCTCCTTTCCGATGGTGTAGAGCGTGACTAGGCAGGGAAGAAGGACGCCAGCAAGATAGACTGCTGTTAGAACTTGTGCGGGATTTTCAAGTCCAACTTTGAGTGCTCCCCAATCGTCGTCTAGTAACCCAATCGCAATGCCGTCTTTGCGGATCGAACCGAGGGCAATAGCCGTGGCGGCTTCACCGGGAAGGCTAAAGAGAGCCATGAGCGGCTGGAGTATGCGCCCGAGGGCATCAAGGATTCCAAGGTAGGCCAGGGTAGCGGCGACAAAACAGATTGCCGCAAAAACTGGAAGTGCCATGATGACAAACTGATGAATGCTTTCGACGACCTCACGGGAAATTCCTCGTATCGAAGGTTTGTGTAGTGGATCTGAATCTGGGAGGAGTAGCTGGTTATTGGCCATCCGCAGCACCTTGGGAGTGTTGAAGCGCAGGTAGATAAGGGTGGTCACGGTCAGGACAACGATGTAAACGACGCTGAGTTCGGACATTTCTGCTGCGGCAAACACAGCGAGGGTTGCCGGGAGCTGGTATGAGCAGGCGGAGCCAAAGGAAATTGCAGAAACACACGCGCCTCTTGAACAGGAAGCACATGAACGACTCGCGATCACGGCAGGAACATTGCAACCAAATCCCATGATGACTCGGACCAAATCTCGTCCTCCAATTCCAAATGGTCTCAGGTAGGGGTGCAAGGCGACAGAAAGCCGGTCAATCAGGCCGGTCGATTTATAGATCGCAAGTATAGCTGAAAAGATAATGATCGTAGGCAGGGCATAAAGGATCAGAAAAGGAAACATGGAAACCAAGCCGTAGTCGCCTGAGAAGAGTGATGCCAAAAACGGGGGAGCGTTCTCTATCCATGCTTGAAGCGGGGAAATAATCGTGGTGACAGGGGCGTAAAGCCAGTCAGCGAATCGATTGGCCAGCGTCACGGCGATGATAGTCGGACATAGGAGGAGAGAGACTGCAACGAGAGGATGTCCCACAATGAGTTCCGTCTTGGGAATGTGCTTTTCCGGAGGGGGGTAGTCCGTGACAAGCAGGTCTAGGTCACTTTTCTGAAAGCGGAAAAAAGAATCTCGGTTAACGGCATTTCGAATTTCGTCTCCTACGCTCTCCCCGAAACTGCGGGCATCGACAAGGAACACCGGGACTGTACAAGTTTCAGCAAGATCACGTTGGAGCTTAGCTCCCTCCGGTTGCTGATTAATGCGATCCGAAAAGGTTAGGACAATAAATCCTGCTTTCCCCTCGACCATCGGGAGGAGCAAATGCAACTGCTCAACAGCTCGATCTGCTTTCACGACGAGCATGACTTGACTGGACTTCGACAGCGCTTCCTTCGTGGCATTTGCGGTTTCAGTTTCCGAGTCACGATAAATTCCGGGGCTGTCGACCCATGATATTTCGTTGTCGGGATAGGAATCGCAAGCAAGAGTAGACCCCCTAAAATTCTCCGGTGTCGAAAAACGTCCGCTGAGGCGTGACAGCAACTGAGTTTTTCCTACGCTTTCGAGGCCGAGAGAAAGAACCTGCTTATTGGGCTTTGAGGTTTCTCTATGACCCTTCGCGGAAGAAGAGAATAGTGGAGTCTTCATTAAGAATGGTGCGGCGTGTAGGGAGGAAGATGTGACTCTTCACGACGAATGTTAGGATATCAGCTGTCTTGAGCGAGTTTTGGCTGGTCTCAATCTGAGACTTTGACAACTGATTCTGCTTCTGGATCACGGTTTTATGAGAAAGGGCCGGCTATACCGACTTGTTGAGATCATTCCTCGAACTGCTTTTAAGCGTGGATTGGTTGCCATTTAGTCGATTGAAACCGAGCCTACTTAATGGCTGTCGCGTAGTCTTCGACCTCAGCAGGCGAAGCTTCTTCATCGGGCTCGACGGCACAGGTGCAATCCTCGCAGCAGGAGAGGTCATCAATCATGAAACCGTGTTCCTTCCATTGCTTTAAAGGCTCTGTCCATTCGTGTCCAAGGCGCTCTGCAATCGTCCGGGCAATAATTCCGAAGCGGGCCCGAAATTTGTAGATAAAACAAAATATAGACTGGCGGTGCTGAAGCAGCGGCCCGCTGTAGAACAAGTTAGCCAGATTGGGTGATTCGTCTGCTTCCTCGGTGAAAGAAGTATGCCCGTTCTCGTCTATAAACCATGAAGCTACTGGTCCTAGACCACCTCGGAATCCAGTGGCGAGAATTGGCGGCGTCGATATCTCAAAAGGCTCATTTTCACCGTCGATGAGAACGTAGTCTTCTCCCACTTTTTTCACTTCTACGATGTCGGCGTTTTTGTAAAAGCGAACGGTTCCGGAGGCATTTAGAAGAACATCCTTTAAACGGTCAGTCGTGAAGGGGCTCAGGGCTCGGCTGGGGTCGGGACTATTCTGGTGCCAGGGTTCACCCCGCGAGAGAAGATGAACCGTTTTGCCCTGCCGGGCAAGATGCACGGCGGCGTCGATGCCACTCTCGAACCCACCGATTACGGCATGCTCGACGCCGGGAATCTCGCTCCAGTCAACGACTGAACTGTTGTGAATACAAAAATCGCTCCCGCGAATATCGATTCGAGGAAAAAAGAATTCTCCACCGGCCCAGATCACATGTCGGGCATGAAGATTCGCACTCTCTGTGATGAGGGTAAGGGAGTCATCGGCTTTTTCAACGCCCTTGACTTCGATCCCTGTTTTCACTTCCAGTTGGTAAAACTCGGCTACAGCGTTGAGGTAGCGCGAATATTCCGGCCCGGTTGGATGTTCGGTGTGAAGATAGTCTGCCGGAGATGTATGTGGAGTGATCGCGTTAAGATCCACTTGACCAAAAGGGTTGGAGTGGAATGAGGGTGAGATCATTCGCATCTGTGCGGGCCACGCTTCGAAGGCTGCACCCACACCCCGCCGATCTAATAGAGCAATATTATCGATACCACAGTCCTTAAGTGCTGCAGCGCAACCGACCCCGGCTGGGCCGGCACCAACGATGAGAACGTCATAGATTGCTGAGGCCGGGGTCTGCTCGAATGTAGGGACCATGGATCCAAATTATTTGCGTTTGTATTTAATGCAAGTAATTTGCGTTATTGGTCTGGTTCTATTGAAAATTGGTGACTAGGGGGGAACTAGTTTAATAATCAGCCGCTTTTTTTGAAATGCTGCGCGAGCGCTTTCCTATTTTCGTTGCGCCTCTGACAGTTATTGCATGTTATGACCCGCAGGGATATATTTAATGAAATCATGACGACTAACACACCACCTATCTTCTCCGACCGAACCAGTGTTGAACAAGTTGAAGAAGGAACACAATTGGCTCCTAAGTTCGACGATAAAGGGGTTATACCATGCATTACGCAGCACGCTGAGACACGGGAAATCCTCATGTTTGCCTTTATGAATGAAGAGGCTCTTCGTCTCACCATTGGAACACGTCTAGCGCATTACTGGTCCCGCTCTCGACAGAAGCTCTGGAAGAAGGGCGAGACATCAGGAATGACTCAAGAAGTCCAGCGTATCCTGATAGATGATGATCAGGACTGCATTATTATTGAGGTAACCCTGACAACTCCTGATGCCGGAGGTGACGAAGCATCCTGCCATGTCGGTTATCGTAGTTGTTTCTATCGTGAAATATCCGGAAGCGGAGATGACCTACCGGATCTAAAATTTATCGAATCCGAGAAAGCTTTCGATCCGGACGCGGTTTACGGTGACACGCCAAATCCCACTCAGCTTTAATTGCGGAAATGGATGATTTTTTTCTGAGCTATGAAGAATGGCGAGAGGCGATGGATGGGCGTTGCAATATTGCTTTGCCGCCCGACTGCTGCGAGGAAAGAGCCAGCTCTTTGAGAGATCCAAACAATCCTTTTACCACAATATTAATCGAGCTCTTTTGACTGTCTTGGCGAGACAAGTGACGAGTAGGACTCAATCGAGTTTTCACTCGATTCCCGCCAGCATCTTAGAATACTGCAAAGTATCAATATCTTGCAGTGTCTTATCCCGACGGATAGCTTTGATCCTCGGAAAGCGGAGGGCGAGGCCGGAATTATGCCGCTTGCTTGGATTGATCGAGTCGAAGGCGATCTCTAGGACTGTGTCCGGTTCAACGATATGGATATTCCTGTTTTTCTCGATGGTTCGTTCTTGGAAGTGAGCTGTCAGCTCTTCGATCTCTTCGTCGGTAAGCCCCGAGTAGGCTTTGCCAATGATACGGAGTTCTCCGCTATCTTCATCGCGAACTGAGAAGGTATAGTCACTTAGGACATGGGCGCGCTTTCCATGGCCCTGTTGTGCCTTGACGACAACGACATCGAGTGTCGGCATGGCTTTTTTGAGTTTGAGCCACTGCTTGCCGCGTCGGCCAGGGGAATAGGGGCTAAACGGATCCTTTGCGATGAGCCCCTCATTTCCGCGCTTGCGTGATTCATTAAAGGCTTGATCGACTTCCTTGGGCTTAGCGACCTGGATGACCTCGCAGCTCTGAATTGCCTCGTTGAAAGTGATTTCATCAAGTAAAGTTCTGCGTTCACAAAGCGGCTTCTCGAGACAGCCTTTCCCGTCGATTGCGAGAAGGTCAAAGGCAAGAAAGCGAACCGGAACGGCTTCGCCGAAGAAGAGGTCTCCTTGGTCGAGTCGATTATCCCTGCGGCCTAAACGTTTTTGGAGATCAAAGAAAGTCAGTTTCTTGCCTTCTGCGTAAGCAATGATCTCTCCATCGAGAATAACGTCACGGTCGAGAGCCTGCGCGGGTCGGACGAGGTCCATGAATTCCGAAGTGATCGGTCGAAGGTCTCGTGAATAGATTTCGACTTCATCTCCTTTTCGGTGCAATTGAGCACGAATTCCGTCGAACTTGTCTTCCAGCCAGATAGGTCGATTCTCAGTGCCCAGTCGAGTAACGATATCTTCCGCGGTATCTTCTGGGCTAGCGAGCATAACTCGCAGGGGAGTAAACCAGCTTGCCTCCGCTTCGTTAAGTCGATCATCCCGAGCCAGACGAATCGTATTCCCAATATCTCCCAATAACATGTTTGCATTGCGAACGTCTCTGATTTTCTGATCGAAGGCATCGGCGATGGCTTCTTCGAGAAGGGCCTCTTTGAGTCCTATTCGCAGGTCTCCCAGCAGAATTCCGATAAGAATAGAGCCTTCGCTGTGATGAAATTCGGAAAACAAGCTTCTCAGCATTTTGATTTTTTCCGTCTGAGCACTTGTCGAAGCGATGCGAAAAAAGCGATCGGCCACCGAAAGCAGAGAGTGAGGTTCCGGAGATGTCTTGCCTTGTAGAATGAGATAAGCCGTCCTCGCAGCATCGGCCTGGGAGGATGAAACCTGACGATACTGAGCACGAGTCAGGCCCGTGAGATCGAGTAATGCCTGCCGGATCAGCGCCCAGCCAACGCTGAAAGAGCGCATCTTAGTGTCCCCGGGCAGGGCCTTGCCACTCAAATAAGACGCCGCGAGAACAAGAGGCTCTTCCTCGAGTGAGCGGAGATATGCTGCAAGTAGTTCACGCTTCCGCGTTTTCCCTGTAGTTGCTGAAATAGTCTCACAGATATTGGTGAAGTCTGCGAATTGAGAGGCAGGGCGATTTGATTCAACTCTTGTGGGTGAGCCGTCTAATCCGGCTGAGTCTGACAATAATTCCATCTCCAGTTGAGTCTCTCCAATGAGAGGCCATGCCTCTATCCCGCGTTGTCTGAGATCGCTTGCGAATTCATTACAGAACCCGTGTATGGTATAAACACGGCTAGGATTTACCTCATCGACAAAAGAATGGAGGTCGTCGTAGCCGGCATGGTCTGAAAGAGGGAAGACTTCATCGCACTGATAGCGATACTTCGCTCCTGAGTCCATGCCCCAACCGCTCACCATGGCAAGGCGAACGGTTTTCTTCATCTGCCTGACGACGCGACTTCTTCCTGCGCTTGGTGGCATCACAAGGACGTGGCCTTTTGGACTCCTCTCTTTTGGGGCAAAGAGATCGCATGGCGGGAGGGCGTATCCGAGCGATGCGACAACCTCATTCATTTTGGCCACGGAGGAGTGGACTTGAAACTTTAGTCCGGGTGACTTCGCATGCAGCGACATGAGGATTTCCTGCGCCTTACCGAGAGAGTAAGCCATGAAGATTGGTATCTCCTTTTCTTCAATGGTTTCCTGCGCAAATTTTACCATCCGATCCAATACCTCGCCGGAAGGAGGGAGACAGAATTTTGGAACTCCGAAGGTGGTTTCCATTATGAGCCAGTCGGCTTTTCGTACCTCATTTGCTTCGGCTCCAAATCCAGGGCGTGTTTTGAAGTCGCCGGTGTGGAGAAGGGTGGCGCCGTCTTCCAGTCGTGTCAGGAAGAGCATTGCCGATCCAGGAATGTGACCGGCGGGAAGGAGTTCTACTTCGTAGCCTTCTTGAGTGATTCGCTCGCCAAAATCCAGACTGAGAAACTCGTTCCCCTTATTCTGAAATCGAGATTCGATGAGACGCCTCGTAGCAGTCGAACAGATTGTTTTTTTATGGGGAGCAAAATGATCTGCGTGGGCATGGGAAACAAAAGCCAAATCCCGAGGGTGATGAGGATCAAGCCAAAGACTTGGTCCCACCAACTCGGCATCTCCTTTCTCGATCCGAAAATTGAACTCGGCTGTCGTGGGTTCTACCGGTGACACGATCTAAATTACGTATCTGGATCAAAAGTTGACGTTAAAGTCTTTCCAGGCGTGCTGTGGCTAACGTTGTTGAACAGCGCGATCAAGAGATTCGCGATAGAACTTGAAGCGCACTTCGGAATCGACCCCTTCATTATACATTTGCATGACACGGCGTGCCAACTGTTCCCTTTGAGCAGGAGAAATTTTCCTCAGCTTGTCGAGAATCTCCGGTGGTGGCGGCCCACGATATCCGTCTCCCCGGAAGCCGGCGGCCGGATCTTGACCTGCTCTTCTGGCCGAGTCGAGTTGCTCCTGATTCAAACCTGAGCCGGCTCCAGTACGGTTAGCCCCGCCAGCACCTCGGATTGGCTTGAATTCGGCTTCCTGATAGCGAATCGCGAATACTTGACCCCCATTGACCTGAATATTAGCAGTCAGCGATTCGAGGTCTGATTCATTCCCTTGCACGTCGACGAGTTGCCAACCGTCAGGATTCATCCTCTCTGAAACGATTCGTGATTCGCTTGATTCAGAATCAAAAAGAGTTGCATAAATATTGCCTTCGATCCTGGCCATGCCGGTGAGAACGAAAGATTCGGAGTAGTCCAGCGAACGGAGAAAAGGAGAGTGGTTCGTCAGATGGCTGAAGGCTTCCGAAGTGACAGGCTTTGGGAGTAGGTTTTCTTGAGAGACGGCGGATACTCCAACAAGAAAAGGTGCCAAGACTATGATTATCAAGCGACCACGGAAGAGTTGCTGGATCAAAGGTGACATGAGAGGGAAAATGCCCCATTTTAGCGGGTTTCTCAATCGGGAATTAGCGTGGCCCATTTGGAATTTGTTGCAAAGGCTCATCAATGATGTTGGCAGCGGGATAGGGATGAATGGAATTGGTCAACGATCGGGGAGTTAGGGAATGGAAACTCTGTCAAATTACGATTCAAAGCGGAGAACTGAGAGAGTATTTTTCGATAAACCCTCAACCTAATGGCGCATTCTCATCACTTGAGTTCTTACAAACTTGGCGTCACGATTAAGAGCCCCGGTGTTTTACTACCGCAGTTGTCTTATGGTCTGTTCGAGTTCTTCATCCACGATTTCGAGACGTCGCGCACTTTCCATAGCGGGCGCAACTGGCGCTGGTCTTCTCTTGAGTCATTGTCGAACGGCGCCAATGGTTAAATCAACGCGTGTCTCGACGCGCCGGCCCGGTCTTCCTTGGTCCACGGTGTTTAAGGGGGAGCGCCAGTTCAACTTACTTTGCGAAAAAGCGTGGCAAAAAAACTGGGCCGCCAAGCCAATTGGAGAGAGAACCAACGAATTTGGCAAGGCCATCTGTGGCACGCCCTATGTGAACTATACTCTTGAACTAGATAACCGGATTGAATCGCCTTCGGTTAATTTTCTGGGAAAGGACTGTTGGACTTTCTACGAGACTTCTCTGGCGATGGCAAGGATGATAAAGAATCCATCCTCTCTTTGGTCTCGTGAAGTCTTGCTTCACTACGTTGAACTAGAACGTTATCGAGACGGCCACTGTGACGGAACCTATGTCAGCCGGATGCACCACCTCGAAGAAGTCTTCTATAACAACGAAAAACGCGGCCTGGGAAATAATGTGACGCCTTTACTTGGCGGTATTCCGATACGCCGTCAGGTGAAATACATGCAAACCTCGACGGCAGTTCGCAATTCACGTTATCTGCGGAATGATCCATCGATGGTTCCGCAAATGGCAAAAATTGAAGCCTATATTTCGACCATCCCGGTGAGTTATATCCCTAGTGCGAGGGTGCCCTCTATTGAATCAAGACTTAAGAATGGCGACGTTATCGCGATCGTTTCGAATTGGCATTCCGCCTACACTTCCCATGTTGGCCTCGCGAAACGCGAGGGGGCGACCTGCCGTTTTATGCACGCAAGTAGCTCTCGAGGTAAAGGCCGACAATGTCTCGTCGATGTCCGTATATCTCAGTACCTGCGTGAAAAAAGAAGCCACATCGGTATCACCGTTTTCCGTCCGAATGAGGCACCACTGGTCGGTTAGGCAAACGATGATTCCTTTGAAGCGAAGCTAGTCTGTCTCGTTGCGCCTGGCATCTACAGCTGGCTCCTCCTGCTTGGAGGAACCGATTTCTTCGCCGCGGGCGATCATGGCGTCGAATTGTTTGTAAGTCCGATTGGCGAAGCGGTAGCGATGGATGATCTCGACCTGTCGCGCGGAGGATAGGTTATCCCAATTCCCATTCAGTTCAGCCCGTTCTTTGAGCTGTTCAAACATACTAAGACAGTTTCCGATCTTAGCCCGATATTGCTTAAGGATGTGGAGAGGAATATCAGTTCCGGATTCCATGTGGTTTTCGGTTTCGAGCAGATAGAGATTCATCGCTGCTGATGCCGCCGTTAACCAAGGTTCGGGGTCCTCCTGTTCAGAGGCGATGGAAGCAAGAGCTGCATTTGCCACTTTGATGGCATGTGCCCGGGATCTTTCGTCTCCTCCGAATTCGTGTGTGGTGAGGAATAAGTGATAGGAATTGTAGGCACCGTAATGGCCTGGATCCATTTTGAAGCTCCTCAACAACATTTCTTCAACCTCTTTCTTGACGGTGAAGAGATGACTCTCGCTGAGTGAGTAGGGGTTAGTCCTTGAATACTTGGCCACGCGCATCCCCGTGTACCAATCCTTCAGATGATCGATTGCTGGTTGACCGGGTAGGTTCGGGGAGGCCGCCTCGAGCTCCTCCGCGAGCGAAGTTTCTCCGTGCATTGAGCCATCGATATTGTGGGGAACAATCTGTTCGACTCCGAGATGCCAGACACGATCAACTGTCGTTTCTGAAAGACGTGCGAGTAAGCGACCATAGGCGGAGCCGTAGATCGCAAAACGATTACCGTCCTGCTTTAACTTACCGCTCGAACCAAGACCAGCCATCGAGAGGGACGTGACAATAGCTCCGATCAGAACAGCAGCCAGCCAGGGAAGATTAGCGCGGACCGAAGAATTCATAGGAGCTCAATGGGAACAGGAACAAGTCATTCGGAAGGTCATATTATTTTAAGATTTTTAATAATCAATAGTGATCTTAGCTCGAGTGACTATGTTATTAGAGGAACTCGATCCTAAAAACTGTCTAATAGGGCCAGCGATAGGCCCTCGCCCCCTGATGGTTGGCGCGTCAAAATTCAAAGGGTTCCCTTCCTCTCAAGAACGTGAAAGATGGTAAGGATGGGCGTTGGCATGAAATAAACAACTCAGTTGGATGAAAGAATCGATTATATCAATTATGATTTTCGGTGAAAATAACTCAAGGTATCTTAAGCTATCAGCTGAAAGCGCCCCTAAGTGATGTCATTCGAACAAGTCATTTTCCTGATTGGATTTTCGTTTGCTCATGTCTTTTTCCCGGGTCATCCGACTCCCTTGCTATTGGCGACCGGGAGTATGACTCGCAGAAATGCGTGGAAACTTACTTTCGGCATGGCTCTTGCCCACGGGCTGCTTGATGCTACAGCACTTGGTTTGGGTCAGTTTGTTTTGCAACTCCTGTCATCTACCTGGCCGGCCGGAAAGTTTTATCTAACCAACCTCGATATCCCCATCCTAACCATTCTTGGGATCTTTCTTGTCTTTGAAGCCTTTCGTCGTCCAAAAAGCGCTGAAGGAGCTACTCATAAAGTTCTGAATTTTAAGTATCCATTTCTCGTTGGCGCCGGAGTCGGGTTTATTCCGGGTCCGGACACGATTGGTTACGCGATGGTGGGTGGTGCCCTCGGGCTGAATGGGCTCGCTCATGCCTTGACCGCCACCTCAGTTGTATTCATTGGTACTGCCCTTGGCTTTTGCAGTGTGACGCTAGTCACCGGATTCTTCCCTACCTTCATTAAAAGTCGAAAGCTGAGTTCTGTCATTTGTGGGGTGACAGCACTCTTGTGCTTTGCCAGTGTCGGTTACCGCACTTGGAATACTTGGAATGACTGGGCCTGATTAACTCATCTATTTTTCCCTTATCATGAAAGGATATATTCTCCTCACTCTCTCGCTTGCAGCGATGCTGCTGACGAGTTGCGGGAATAAACAAGAAACAGTTAGCAAGAAAGACTGGCACCCGCGTGATGCTTCTGTTGCCCGACATATCACCAGCGTTCATGGGTTTCAGATTACTGGGGACGAGGGTTCTCATCTGAAGGTTGAAAAGATTGAGGGGAAGATTGTTGCAACGTTTCGCGAAGACGTGTTTGAAGAATTAGGCGGCGAGAAGCTGCTGTTTATTCTTGGTTGGGAGCAGAACCCGCAAAATATCTCACGCGCCGAATACCTTTATTTTCTGGAAGCACTTCATGCTTATCTTGTCCTCAATGCACCAAAGTGGGACGGGGGAGAGGGCAAGTCATGAGCACTTGCGTCAGTAGCGTTGCTATCGATGAGCGGGTTCTTGGTGCCGGTAAAATAGAGTCCAACTGAACGATTGAACTCGGAATCAATAATGAAGCTGCTCTTAGCCGGGCAGGAAAGTTGAGATAACGAGAGAGGATATTGAAGCTATGGCCGTGCCATCTTGAATACTTCCTCAAGCGTGACAGGTGCTCCATTCCTACGCTTGCTTTCATCGGCAGCTTCCATAAAAGCGTAGATCTCAAGGGTATCCGCAGCGGACACCGGAGGGTGTCCAGTCTTAAAAAAGTCGATGATCGCCTCAAGCATTTCGGTGTAGTCGCCGCCCTCAGCCTGCTCGACGATCTTTTTGGTTCCGAATTTGATGACTTTGAAGCCTGTCTTTTGGTTTCGCTGGCCGTAAACGACTCCGACTTTCCCGTCTTTCCAGATTCCTGTGACGATATCGGTGTCATCGGTGTGTGTCCGCACCACTGAGATACAGCCTGACCCAAGAACAGTGAAGAGAGCCTCAGTCGGATGAATGCCGTACCAAAACAGATCTGGATGAGTAGGTTCAATCGAGGCCGGTCCATAGGAAAAGGCACCTCGAACCTCGCCAGCGTCTGCGCTGGCTACACTAGCCACTCCTGGTCTGAACCTGAGAGATGAGGCACTCCAGCAGGGGGTACCAGAGTCCTCGGCAAGTTGGAAGATTTTGATCGCGTCCCTGAGCGAGCCGGCCACTGGCTTATCAATGAAAACCGGTAAGCCGGCCTCAAAAATTGGACGAGCCTGTTCCAAGTGTTTGCGGCCGTCGACACTTTCAAGGAGGATAGCATCCACATTTTGGCAAAGGGAAGAGATGTCTTCGTAAAGGGTGACTCCAAAATCGTTTACCAACGTCTCAGTGAATCCATCAATCCGGTCAGCGCTTGAAGCAATATCGGGGCTACCCCCTTTATAGGCGGCCACGACTCGTCCGCCTCGAACATGCTTTGGATTATCCGGATCGTTGAATTGCTTGGTAAAAGCAATGACATGTGAGGTATCCAGACCAACAATACCGATACGAATCGGCTCGTCAGATCCCAGTGACGGCAGCAGCCATGAGAGGCAAAATGAAGCAAGAAGCAATACCCTCATGTCTTGTTATTCCTGAGTTCCGCTGTCGCTGTTCACTGTAAACCTCAGGCTAGATCGCCCGTTAGGGGGAGGGTTACATGAGGGGATTTATTCGAAGGGCCGTGCCCTCTTTGGGTCCTCAGAAAAGTCAGAAAAGTGCTATTCGACTGGCGCAGATCCCGAATCAGTATCGTCCGATCCTGAACCGATTTTGGCGACTCGGATTTTCCCTTTGAGTTCTTCGCCTTTTGAAATTTGGTCCTCGCTGAGGTTGGCTTTGAGATTCGGTAGAGCTTCTTGTGATATGGCCAGCCCAGCTTCGGCGGAAGCTGCTAAGTGAGCGTAGGCTGTTACAGGGTCAATAAGGCCCAGACGACCTGATAGCAACATCCGCGCGATATGAAAGTGGGCGACGGGATGACCAGCATTTCCCGCATCAACGTAAAGCTGGAGCGCGGTCTTGATCGCTTCCTCTTCCTGCGCTGTCACTTCGAGAAGTTGGGCCAGGTTAATCTTTGAATTGAGGTTACCTGCGTTCGCAGCAGGTTTGAACCATGAAGATGCGGCAACAAGATCTTTGGGAACATGGCGTCCATCTCGATACCACGCTCCGAGGCGGTCCTGCGCCTGGGCCAGACCCGCGCCGGCGGCGGCAATAAGGTGGGCTGATGCTTTAGAGGACTCTTGTGGAGTCGGAGATTCTTCGGTGTCTATCAGGAGAGCGAGATTTAAGTGAGCCAGCGGAAATCCCTGATCTGCGGCTTTTTGAAACCATTCTTGTGATTTAGCGCGATCAGCTTCAAGTCCCTCTTGCCCGTCGCCGTAGATAAGACCGAGCTTATTTTGGGACTGTGCAAGCCCGGCCTCGGCAGCTGCCATATAAGCCTCTCTCGCCTTCGCGAGATCCTTGTTTACCCCGGCGCCAGCCTCATAAAGATCTCCTAAAAAGTGCTGCGCCTGAGTGTTACCCTTTTCTGCTGCTTGACTCACAATCTCGAAGGCGCGGGTCTCGTTTTTAGGGACGTGCTTGCCTTCGCGAAGCATTTTAACGAGGATTCTTGCCGCATCAAAATTTCCATCTTGAAACGATTTGGTCAGGTATTCGATCGCTTTTTCTGGCTGAATTCGATCTTCGAAACCGACCTCGCCTGAGTGCATTTGGCCGAGGTAGAAGTCGCCGTCGCCTTCTCCCATTTCTGAGGCCTTTCGAAAATAGCCAGCCGCTTTGTCGAAGTCCTGAGGAACGTAGTTTCCTACGAGGTGAAGTAAGCCTAGGGTGACGTTGGCTGAGGCTTCTTCGGAACCGCCTGCTTTAAGAATTTCCAAGCCCTTGCTGGCACGCTCGACATCTTTACCTTGGTTTGAAGTTTGCAAGTAGAGGTAGCCGAGGCGGGTTGCTGCTTCACGATTACCAAGTGAGGTAGCTTTTTTAAGCCACTCCTCTGCTTTTTGCGCATCCGCCTCAACGCCAGTTCCTTCAAAATAGGCCAATCCTACTTGGAGTGCGGCATCGGCGTCTCCTCCTTCTGCTGCAGTCAGAAGTTTGGTAACCTCCTCCTTGGAGGGAGGGACAGTTTGGTCTTGCTTGAGAATCAGACCAGCGGTTGCGTGAGTTAAAGCAATGGCTAGGCTGAGCGAAGCGATGATCGCTGTCTTTAGTGAGTTAGCTATACGCATGATTTTCGGGGGAAAGGGCTCGAATTATATGGGGAAGGGGATTTTGAGTCAACCAGCTAAGATCAGGAATTTAGGAAGTTTTTTGTACACAAATAAGCCGAAGTCCTGAGTGAGAGGACTTCGGCTGGTGAGTTTTTCTTTAACTTAGGCCGCCTCGTCTGTGGGAGCTGCCGCCTTGTTGCGTCTGCGGCGGGCGAACCAGCCAAAGGCTGCGAGGCCGAGCCCCATGAGAGCGTAGGTGCTTGGTTCGGGTACTGCAGTGAAGCTTAGGACAATCTGGTTGGGGTTCGAAACATCCAAAGCAAACGATGAATTATCCGGACCGCGGAGGGCATCGAAGCTTCCCCCGTTTGAATCCAACCAGTTTTGACTGACCAAATTTAGGTTTCCAGCGTTCTGGATGGCGCTGCTACTTGAATAAACCACCCAAGACTGATCGTTTGACCATGAGGCGTTTGTCCAATCAACGGCACTGCCAGTTGCATCAAAATTCAGAATAAGATTGGTTGTCGTGGAGAAGTCGAGCGTGCCGGCCACGGTGAACTGATCAAAGTTTGTTCCTGCACCAGTGTTGGAGTTACTAATCAGATCCCAAGTTACTGTCGCTGGTGTCCCAACTCCTCCGTTGTAGGTGAGGTCGCCGACGAAATCCTGCTTGCCGACAAAATCAGATCCTGCGGTGCCGACGGTTGAGCCCGCATGGTGATTTCCGGTGATCGTAGCAGCACCACCGATGTCTCCTGATCCACCAAGGGTGGCACCGGCTGCGACGGTAACGTTCCCGGCAGAAGCAGCGAGTGAGTTTCCGTTCACGATCAGGGTGCCCGCGTTAACTGTGGTCGCGCCAGTGTAAGCACTTTCCTCGCGAATGGTCCAAGTTTTGCTTTCTTCCTTAATGATACTGATGGTGCCGATCTGGCCCTGAAGCGATTGAATACTCGCTGCACCGCTTCCATTGGCACCTCGGAATTTCAGGTTCTTCGTTCCGTATTCTTGGCTAATGACGGTCCCTAAATCGAGTGTGGCGGTCCCGGCCCCGTCGTTGTCAACGATACCCCCTCCGAAAGTTCCGGTAAGGGAGATGATTCGATCACTGCTTTGGTTGGTATTTCCGTCGAAACGAAGGATGGCATCGTTCGTGTTCACGGCGAGGCGGATCGTGCCGTCGGTTGCGTTACCCGGGTTACCGAGGGAGGAAGCACCTCCTCCGACGTTTCCAATTGTATCATAGGTCAGCGTTCCGCGGTCGATCTCGATTCGGCCGGTAAAGGTGTTGAGGTCGTTTCTCAAATTAACGCTGCTGTTAGAGCTGTTCATCCGCAGGCCGGCATTACCTGCGAGGAGGGCATCAACCACTACCGTGTCGCCGGTGTTATTAAAGAAAAACTCATTCGTTGCAGTGATCGTGCCGGTGCCAGCGATGGTTGGGTTTCCACCTCCGTTTCCTGACACGGTGAAGTTGGCGACATCGAGATTGGACGAGCCTAGGGCAAGGACAGTTCTCCCAGTCGTGATGCCACCGTAGTTAATCTCAAAATCCCCTCCGGAACCGATCGCATTGTTTGCTCCAAGGGTCAGAGTTTGGTTCCCAGTGGTAAGAAAGGTTGTCGCACCACTGCGAGTTGAAGTGGCGTTCAGGGTAAGGCTACCGTTAGTAAGGGTTAGCCCGCCAGCTCCGGAACCGAGGCTGTTGCCGAAAGTGAGATCGTTTCCGTCAAGATCCAGAGTGCTGGAAGTCCCTGAGACGAAGTTGATTGTGCGCCCTGTCAAATCATCGGCATAAGTCGTGTTGGTCAGCTGCAGGGTGCCTCCACCGAAGTTCAAATTACCACTATCGCCACCGATATTATCATTGTCGGCGATTATGAGGGTGCCCTCGTTGACCGTGGTTCCGGTGCCACCGGCCCCAGCGGTGTTAGTGCCGGAAAGGACGAGTGAGCCGCGTCCTGATTTGGTGATGGCGCCTGAGCTTGAAAGTGGTGACGACACTACAACCTTGTTGGCGATGGTGGGATCGTCAAAATTGGGGTTAACCACGTGGAAGATGTATTCACCAGCAGTGGTGGTGATCCCGTCATCAAATCCGCTGAAAGTTGTCTCGTAGGTGGTTCCAGTCGTCCCGCTGCTAACGGTGAAGAGGAAACCACCACTTGTGTTGGCGATGCTCGTGCCAGCACCGGCCCCAGTCACACCGAGTGCGGCAGTGTTGTTGTTGTCGATCACAAGCGAATTAACTGAAAGACTGCCAATACCCGACTGAGAGGCATTGAGAGACTCGCGAATATTGGTTGTACTCGATGCTGATGAAAGCCCGGCGTATTCGCTACTGAGGTCAAGAGCCCTGAAACCATTATCGTTCCGGTAGGTGAGGAAGGAGTTTCCGACTGCGGTGGCGTTCACGTTCCCGGTAGTTCCAAGATCCTGACCAATAGCCCACGGAACGATTGAGAGAGAAGTTGACCCGTTAGCACCGCCGCCGCCGATTTGATTGGCGCTCGTGAAGCTTGCTTCGCCGCTGTTGGCGATCAAGAAACGACCAACTCGGCCACCACTCCCAGCTTCGCCGAGATTAGTGCCACGAACGTTGAGCGTGGAGGCATTGCTACGAACAATACTTGCGGCCTGAAGAAAAGGATCGTCTCCGTTTCCGTTAGTGCCGTCGATCCCAACGTAGCTGCTACCGCCTCCAAGGGTCAATGTACCGAAGCCTTCGCTGTTATTGGTAGCTTGGTCAGATCTCAGATAAAGACCGCGAGCTCTGAGAGGTTCGGCCTCTGCACCGCCATCTGCGGAAATTAGCGTGATGCCCACATTTCCGATCATATTTGCTTCACGCGTGTTGCCGCGCTTGTCGAACTCCAGGCTACCTCCGTTCTGAACGGTGAATCCGGAGGCTTGGCGAGCGTCGAAGCGCAAGTCAAACCGGAGTTTACCGCCGTCAACAAGGAAATCACCAGTGAACTCGGTATTGTTGTCCGGGGTATTATTGTCGCTCATCTCACCCTGGAGCGTGTAATCATGGGTCCCTTTGACGATGACTGTGCCCGAACCGACGAAATCTCCGTTATATTGACGGTTGTTGCCGTTATTGTTGATCGTGAGCGTGTTCGTACCAATATCAATCGCGACGATCTGAGCGTTGAAGTCCTGGCGACCTCCGAGAATCTGGCGGACCGATTCGTCGGCGGTCAACCTCCAAGTGGCGTCGCTACCAGAACTGAAGTAGACGTTCTGGTTGCCATCAAAAACACCGTTGGTTTCAAGGGTGCCACCCCAAACAACGACGTTACCGGTGGAGTCGTAATTTCCGGTCAACCTGGTTGTTCCCGTCCCGCTGATGGTGAGAACATCGGTTCCGAGGATCTCAGAGCCGATTTCGAAAGTATTAGTGCCGTAGTTGTGAACGATGATATTTTCAGCGGACGAATCCAAGGTAGATCCTGTAATGCTCTGGGTGCCGGAAGTGACGTCATCAGTGATAAGAATTCCACCCGAGGCTATTCCCAACGCCGTTACATTGACAGTGGAATCGGCAGCAGCATCAAACCGTAAACTGTCGATTTCGGATATGGTGGAAGAACCCGTGAAACCACTCGAGTCGGTGACGTGATCACCGGAGGCCCAACTTGTGATATCATCCTTTGACGAGGAGGTGAGGGCTCCAATGTTACCGTTGGCACCGCCGCCGGAATTAGTGGCAAAACCGATTTCGCCCGTTGTATCTCTAACCAAAGCGTAGGCACGGTTGGAATTTGCGGTGCTGTCAAGCACGCCTGAAGAGCTATTTCCCTCGTCGGTGATGATACCGTTGGTGGCAGAGGAGGTGCCGGCATTACTGAGATCAAACAGAATGGTGCCGTCGGACTGCCCCCGAACGATTTGACCAAATCGAAGCCCGATGTCGCCGCCATTATTATTGAGGGTAACGACGTTGTAACCATCTCCATCATTCAGACGCAACTGATCGTTGCCGGTGCCGGTCACACCAATATCTTCGATGACTGCAGTCGAAGCATGTCCGTTAAGGGTGAGTGTGCCGCCACGCATCTCTAGTTCTGACGAGTTGGCGTTACTGATTTTCTGATTGGTGTCGCTGGTGTAATCGAGAATGAGATTTCCCTGAATGATTCTGGTTCGTCCCGTTGAGGTCAGGCCAGTGTTGTCACCACTGAGAGTGACGGTTCCGGGGCCCATTTTATCAAGGTTGTCGTTTCCTGTGCTGGTGACCAACCCGGCAGCGATAGAGCCTTCATACAGGTCAAAGTTCCTTCCTGTAATCGTTCCGCTTCCGGTAACGATACCAGATCTGCCTGCTTGGGGGTTTCCAAGAATCAGTTGCAGTGGAGTGTCGCCAATATTGAATCCATTCGTGTTCAGGGTGCCCGGGCCGGCAGCACTATCCGCACCAATCCGAAATTGTGGGGCGTTCCCAAAATCCACAGTGTCGTTGCTGAGGAGGTTAAGAGTCGCGTCATTCTGAACTCGTATTTGAGCGCTGGTGCCGAAAGTAAGAATCGGGTTGGTGCCATCACCTTCAAGATTAACAATCGCGTCGCTGGAGTTGATAGTGAGAATGTCTGCGATTCGTGAGACTGTGGTATTGAACGTCCATTCGCCACCATTTACTGCGACGTCTGCGTTATTGCCCGACTGAGTGTAACCGCCGCTGATAACGCCTGCCCCCTGAGTATTACCATCCAGCGCTAACTTTGTGCCGTTGTTTGTTGCGCTGCCAGTGATGGCGCCTGAGAAGGTGATCGTTTCCTTTGCGGACGTGTTGGCACCTTCGATGGTAGTGTCACCCTTGGTGCGGATGGTTCGGTTGGTAGGAATGGTAAAATCGTCAGAAAGCACGAGAGAGTTGTCATCATCTCCGTAGAAACGAATCTGATCGGTGTCGGCCTCTTCGATGTTGTTCGCGATGGTGAGGCCATCAACCGACGAACTGATGGCGCCGCCATCGAAGATAATGCTGCCACTGCCGAGGGCACCGGCGTTTCCAACGCGCAGTGTGCCGCTGTCGAGCCGGACATCACCGCTGAAGTTCCCGGTGCTATCGCCTGTGATGTGGGTGATGCCTCCGAACCCGCCAGTATCACCCTGGCCATCGCCCCGAATGGTGAGTTCGTAGCCATTACCACCGTCATTGATCCCGCCGAGAAAATCGGTCCTGACATTATTGTCAAGTCCGCGGATGATACCGTTGTTGGCGAGGGTGATGGCAGAATTGAATTCAAACATCATTCGGGCATCGTCGGTCCCGCTGAAGACGCCGTCAGAATAGTCGACGTAGAGGAAGCCGGTGCCACCAGCGCCCCCCAGGGTGAGTCCGCCTAACTGAACCTTGCCGGTCGTGCTGGCACCGGTGCGAGTTTCGTCTGCATCGTTGAGCAAGATATCACCCTCAGCATCGCCAGAGGCACTGGAAACGATGATGTTTCGGGTGGTCATGTTGAAGTCGCGTTCGGCTCCGACTCGGTCCCAACGAACTCGACTGCGTGCATTAGTAGCGCCGGACAAGGTGATATCACCTTGGGTCTGGAAGTTGCTGGCCCCGTTCCAACCAATTTCGTCGTAGAACAATTCTCCCCCTTGAAGAACCCAGTCACCGGAGAAACCGCTAGTGTCTGCGTTGATGGAAGGATTGGCTCCTGTGCCATCGATCTGAAAGAGAACGTCACCATCGTGATTGGCGTCACTTTGGCCCTGGATGGTGAGGGTGTTGGTTCCTGTGATCGCTGATCGGAACGTCATGGTGCGTCCTTCGACGGTGGTGTCCGGATCATTGAAGTGACGAGTGTTAAGGACGGAGTCTGCTGTTGTGGTAATCACCCCGTCGTAGGTGCGGTTGGCATTGCCAAGTGACAGTGAGCCCCCGGCAAGTTCGATCGCGTTGTCGGGAGAGCCGGTCGTTGCGTAGTAGGCACCTCCGGCACCAATAGTGATCTGGGCAGCCTTGTCACCCGCGCCAAGGGCATCGCCGTTGGCATCAATGAGGGTGCCATTGGTCACCGTAAAGTTCGATGTGCCACTTCCATTGAACAGAGCTGCATCGGCGGTTGCGGACAGGGTGGTTGTGCCAGCGCCGACGATGGCGACGTTTCCATCACCCTGAAGGGCTCCTGAGATAGTAAGGGTATTGGCAGCATCGGCGACATCCCATTGCTGATCACCCAAAATTCGAAGGGCAGTTCCAATCGTGACGCTGGATGAACCGGCATTGAGATCGATGCCGTCGGTTGCGGCGCTGGGAGAGATACCCAGGTAGCTGCCGGTGCCGGGATTGATGGTGACCGAACTGGGTGTGTTAGCTGAATCGGTGCTGGCACGGAATTGCAGCGCATTGACCCGGAAGTCGCCATCAAGCGTTGTCGTGACAGCGCCACCGCCTGTAACGCTGTCGGCGACAAAGATGGCAGTGTCATTGACAAGCGGGGCGGTTCCGTAAG
>DCQY01000027.1:24596-85068 GCA_002323995.1 Akkermansiaceae bacterium UBA1506
GTACCTGCCCAGTAAATGTCATTTCCGGCCGCCGCCGCACTAACCGTCAGGTCGAGGAAAGTGTCGTCCGAGTTAAGGGCAAGAGTGAGATACCCCGGGGTGGTTCCGAGTGCGTAGGTAGTCCCTGAGCTGGTGAGCCCACCGGTGCCCGCGCCGGTAGCATCAATGAGGCGATAGGTTGTCGCACCCGAGGAATCGATGTTGAGGTCGGTGATGTCGATTGTGACCTGGTTGCCACCGTTGGAAGCTCCGTTAGTAACTAGAGTGATGCTGTCATTGTTATCAAGCGCGAGAGTTACCCCTGATGTGTTTGCCAGACTGAGGCTGCTAACACTGCTGAGCGCGTCACTACCCCCGTTCTGGATATCGAGCTTTGCGCCGTCATTAACGCTCACAGTCGTGATGCCAGAGGGCGCGGTGATGATACTGTCGATATCAAGAATTGAGCTGGTACCGGTCGCGGTTAGCCCGGTTGTTGCCGCAAGGGTCGAGCCAATGTTCAGGGTTCCGCCTCCGTCGACGCCAGTTGAACCGCTGTGGAGTAAAACGACGCTGGCGCCACTGAATGTTGCCGTGCCAGTGCCGGTTTTCTGGAGGCTGAGAGTTCCGCTGCCGGTATCCCGGATGGTAAGGGTGTTACTACCGCTGGCCGTGTAGGTCTCGGCGGCGCTATCGGCACCGATTGTTAAGGTGGAGTTGTTACTGCCGGTGTTGTCGATGAAGACGGGCCCGCTGCTGGTAGTTCTGATGGAGTTAATGGTCTCGCTGAAACCATTCAGATCCAAGGTGGCTGACTCGCTAGCAGAAATGTCTGGGTGAAAATCGATTCGGACGACTTCGCCTGCACCGTGAGGGATCACCTCAGAGGCACCCAGTTGCACGACTCCATTGTCGATGGAGATCTGCCCCTCGTTTAAGTCGGATGCTGTCCCGGCGAGATTCAGGGTGCCGCTGCCATTCTTGTTTAGGGAGATGTTATTGGCTGTCGAAGTGGTGATGCTGCCACCTATGTTCGTGTCGCCGCTACCGTTGAATGTCCAGGTTCGGTCGTTGTTAAGGGCGTTTGCAACGACGTTACCGGTGACGGTGAGTGAGTCACCGTTGGTCGAGTCGATTGCGTTGTTCCAAGTCCAGTTATTATTACCGAGCTTCGTGATGTCGCCATCGAGGGTCAAGCTATGCTCGCCGATGAAACCCGTGGTGGTGTTGTTGTCTTGATCGAAGGTATTGCTCGAGAGCGTCTGATCGGATCCATAGGCAAACAGGATACCATTATTGAGTGAGACATTGCCAAGTCCTAGGGCCGTGCTACTGCCAACTCCAATGGTTCCCGAATTGATGCTAAAGGCGCCGGTGAAGCTGTTGTCACCGGTCAGGATCCAAGTGGCGGAGCCATCGGAAAGGACGCCAATACCACTACCGCCGAGATCGGAGGTAATCATATTTCCCGCAGCGTTGTCTCCGCGGAGCGTGAGTGTGCGGTTGTTAGAACCGCTCTGAAGAACCAGATTTGTGAGCACGAGTGGCCCCGAGCCATTGGCATAGATCCGAGCATCCCGGTTTCCGTTGGAAGTTGCGCTGCCCAAGTTGACGTTGACGTAGCGGTCGGAAACCTCACCGCTACCCTCGTAGATAAGAGTGGCGGGGTTGTTGCCGGACCCATTTAGTCGAACCGCTCTCCCACTATTGGCAACTGCGGCGACACCGCTGGCGCCGACGCTGGACGAAGCGCCTCCGGTCGTGCTGCCCAGAGATTGGACGGCGAGCTCACCGTTGGTGATGGTTGTGGCTCCGGTGTAGGTATTGTCACCGGAGAGGCGGAGGACACCGCCATTGTTGAGGGTCAGTCCCGCGCCTGCTCCTGAGAGGTTACCGGAGAGTTCAGCATAGTCCCGCGTGCTGTGTGCGTTCGTATAAACTTCAATCTGGCGAGTAGTAGCTCCTAAGTCGATGTCGTTGGTGATTTTGATGACGCCTGTGCCCACGTGGGCATCTCCGAGGCGAAGGTCATTCCCACCCGGGTTAAAGTCAGTTCCCCATGTAAGTGACTGTTCGCTACCGACGCCACCAAAAGCGATCGTTAGGTCACCGTCAGCTGCTGAAAAACCAGTGTTTCCGTTGGCCCCATTGAAGGCGACCTTGCCGTCTCCGGTCAGATTGGCAAACTCAACAAGTGTGCGCTCAAAGGTTCCGTTGGAAGCGAAGTGGCCGTCCTGGATGACGAGGTCACTGGTCGTAGGCAGTCCCTCTCCGTCAACGGCGACATATCGGACAAAATCGTTGTTGTCTGAAAAGGTGTCGCCGACCGTGGTTGTGCCTGTGTAGGTGTTGTTAGTGCCACCAACGATCCATGCCACACTGGATCCGTTGTTGACGGGAGCGAGCAGAACGCTGGTCACGCCGGTGCCGGAGGGGTTGTCAGTGATCTGAGGTAGGAAAACACTGTCGCCTAAATTACTACCCGTAAGAAAGAGAGTCTGGTTCACGTCGTCAGTACCGGCCCCAAAACCGAGAGCACCGGTATTGGTGAAGGCTAGGCCGGCATTATTTACTCCGGTGTTTGAGATGGCCGCACCAGCACCTGCTGCGGCAGAGCCAAAGGTGAAGAGGCGATCGGTGGTGGTTGAATCCCAGCCGTCATAGCGCAGTGTACTGAGGTCGAGATAGCCAGTAGCATCGGGAGCCGTATCTTGACCGATGATGACAAGGTTGGAGGCGTCGGAGCTGCTGGCACCAATGCCTGAGGCGCTGCCACCATTGGCAAGATTAGAAACGAAAAGGCGTCCGTTGTTTTCGATGGTCGTAGTGCCGGTGTAGGTGTTTAGCCCCTCCATGGTGCGGTCCGAATTGCTTGTATAACGCAGGCTGATTTTGCCGCTGTCGGTTTCGTTAATGATACCGGTGAAGGTTCCTTGGCGCGCGAGCCTTAGAGTGATATCGCTGCTGCTGGTGTTGAGGATGGTGCCACCTCCGCGAAAATCGCGAAAATATTCTGATCTACCGTTGAGATCGAGGGTGGCGTCGTGGCCGATTTTCAAGTTCCGGTTATCTTGGATGTTTCCGCCAGTGCCGAGGACAAGGGTGCTGCTTCCGAGAAGAGAAATCTCGTCACCGGTGCCGTCCAGACTGAGCAATCCTCCCAGTTCCAGAGTTCCTTCGCCGTTCAGTATAAAGTCGCCGTCTTGCGCGCCGTGCTGAATGGCGGAGTTGACGGTCAGTGTATTTGAGGCGCCATCCACTCGAATGACGATACCTCCGTTGCCAAGAGCCGTGCCGCCGGTGGTAATGGTGCTGCCGGTGATGGTGGCGCTGCCGCCGGTAAGGATAATACCGGCGTCTTCATTTTGTCCTCCGCCTGTCCCGATGGTGAGATCACCAGCCGAGATGTCGAGGGTATTAGCAGTAGAGCCGTCGATACGCAGTGATTCAATGGCTCGCGCGGCTGTCGTGGTGACATCGGCGGTGAGATTGATGTTGTCTCCGGCAGTGAAGGGCGCTTCGTCGGTTGCGTTGGAAAAGCTGGCATCAGTGCCGTAAACAGGAGCGCGAACCCCGGACCCTGCGCCATCGAAATTAATGAGAGCAAAGTCGGAGCCATTCACATAGACTTTTGCGTCGTCGATGTTGAGGTTTTGGGTGGTGTAATTGGTGAAGGTGATTGTGCCACCATTGCCACCGGAAAGATCGAAGTTGAGGGTGGAGTCGTCCTGGATTGCGCTAAGGGTGTCAAAAACGAGGCTTGCGGTGCCCGTGCCTCCACCAGCTGTGAGTCGAACTGTATTGGCGCCGTCCCTTGAGTTGAGCGCTCCAAGAGTCTCGACATTGGCTTCGTCAGCGTTACCCACGAACTCAAAATTTCCGCCGCCTCGACTGTTGGCGAAATCGTTAAAGGTGTTGTCAGGCCCAGTCTGATTGTCCTCAATAAGCTCGAAACGAATTTCGGAGGCGTCGGCGATGATTGTCGAAGTTGCCGCGTTGGCCTTGATCTTGAGAGTTCCTTGGTCGATGCGGGTTTGTCCGGTGTAGGTGTTGACTCCATCGAGTACCCAGGTGCCGGAGCCGCCTTTGTAAACGGAGGTATTGTTGGTTCCGGTAGCGTTGTCTGAAATGACTCCGCTAATGGTGTTGTCAGCGGTGTTTGTGCCGTCCAAGACGAGGAAAGTGTTGGGGTTGCTGTTTGACGAAACAATGTTGCCGTTGAAGTCGATCGCGTCGCTGGTGGTATGCATCGCACGGATGAAGGCGGCATCATTGTTAGAGAGGGCAACGATTTCGATGTTTCGGGAAGTAGTAAGGCCAGATGCTGTCGGAGTGCCAGTGCCGGCGCCGCCGATCTGGAGGGCGGCAGGTCCAGTGCCTCCAAGTCCGATATCTTCATCGGCCATTTTTATGGTGTCGGTGGATCCATTTCCGAGAGAGTCAAAGTCGGTGATAGCGATGGTGCCTCGTGTAATATCAACGACGTCGACGAAGCTGGTGTTCGTGCCGGCGATGGTGAGAGTTCCAATACCGTCTTTGTGGAGGATTTTATTACCTCCAGCACCTACCATGAAGCCACCGGTGATGAGGGTGTCACCATTGTCTTCAAAACGATAGGTGCGGTTGCCGGTGTCATTATTCCCCGAAAAATCACCAGTGATGGTGAGTAGTCCGCCACCATCAAGCCGGCTGAAAACGTCTTGGCTGTTGTTGCCACCGTTGACGGAGTAGGAGTTAACGGTAAGGCTGAAACCATTGCGGCCTTCCGCGATGAAATCGCGGTTTTCCTCGTAGAGTATATCGCCGAGGTTAAGTGTTTGGTTAAAGGTGGTATTGCTCAGCCCGCCAGCGTTGTCGAGAGCGAAAGTGGCATTACCTCTGAAGTAGGCGTTGGCATTGCTGCCATCGTTGACTTGAAGGGTGGGGTTGTCCATGCGGACTTCGACAATGCCCCCGTTTATGTCTAAAACGCTGGCGGTCCCAGTGGCATTGCGGTCACCGAGAACACCCGCGCTCGTGATGAGCATACCGCCTTGTTGAAAGGAGCCATTCTGAACCCGGAACTGGCCGGTGAAGCCGGAGGTGGCGTTTGGATTCCAATGGACTTGATTTCCGCCCTGGAATAAAAAGCCTCCATCACCGGTGACGGCACCGTTCACCACGATGTCGGCAACTTTGAATCCGTTGATCGCTCCGAATTCGTTATAACGGTTGTAGGAAGTAGTGCCAGTTGAACCCGACGTATCGATAGTACTGGATGTGTCGAAGGTGAGAGTGCCTGTTGAGGCAGTCATGCGGCTAATATTGTTAGCTACGTTTACATTGACCGTGCTGGAGATCGTGTTATCCCCGAAGGAGACTAAGGAAATACCCCGATCGCTGGTGGGGCCTCGTCCTCGGACGTTGAGGTCGCGGGTCAGGGTGATGCCCCCGGCGCTGCCGTCCAGAATGAGTGAGCCTGCTCCAAACGCTCTGGAGGTGCTACCGTTAATGTTGATGGCGTCGGTGCTGGCGCCAAGGCCATCTTGGCCCGTGATAATCACAGTACCGTTGTCGATATTTGTTGTGCCGGTGTAGGTGTTCGCACCAGTCAATTTTACCGAGCCTCCGCCGGCAACGTTGAGTCCGCTGGTTCCGGCAATGATGTTGCCGATCGTCGAACTCGTGGCGTAGCTGTTGCGGATAGTTGCTGTGCCGTCGAGAGTGAGTGTGCCGGTCCCAGAAAGTGCGTATCCACTGCGCAAAAAGGTGAGTCCATCAGCAGTGATGTCAGTGTTTAACACAACCGACTGAAGGCTACTGGGATTCACCAAGGGGTTCGTAAAAATGGCTGTGTTGCTATTAGACCACGTTCCTAGGGCTGAACCGTTCCACCATTGGCTGCTCGAGGTATCCCATGTGCCAGCTCCACCAAGATCGGTGCCGTCGGTTTCGTCGTTGCCGCCGTCGGTCGTATCGGAATCCCAATATAAATCTGCTGCGTATAGTGGGACGCTTCCTAGCGATAATCCAACAAGAGCCATGACAACGCAGAGGGATTTCAACGTGGATATTAAAAGGCCCCAAATGGAGTTAACTAACTTAACAAGTCGGTTCATAATTGTTTGGTAAGGCGTGGAGGAAATTGATCAAAATAGATGCGACACACGGTAGAGAAGGTCTCGGAAGGGAACGGTTAAAACGTCCCTCCGAAACTATCAACTAACCCCGTGCGCTTGAACGGATTATCGGTGATTCCGTGTGAGATTAGAATTTTCGTAGCCGTAATCAAGGTAATCTTAATTAGTCGAATACCCCAAATGGGGTATTCTTTCCTTGCCTTTAATGACGAAGGGCCATTTCGGGGAGGACGCTTTTGTTGTGACTTGGCGTTGGACGAAACCCGATTCTAAGGCGCTTTAGGGCACTCTGCATCCATTCGGGAGTGGCCGAAATGGTTGGTTCACCTCTCACGCAGCGGGAAATTGATTAGCTCGCTAAAAGTCCGCGCTCTCTCAAAAATCGCATCATTCTGTCGCATCACTGAAAAAATATCTAAATCTGAAACGATTGCGACCGTTCGATGACGACGCCGGGTTCGCTAAGAAAGCGACTCGAAAAATGATTTGGTTCACAATCAAATCCGACAAAGCCTAAACCAACTTAATGTGAGCCGAGCGTTACGAAATCAAGATGCGCGAAAGCTCGCGCAAAGATCTCTATTTATTCGGAAGGCTTTTGTCTGCGCCGGCGAGAAAACCAACCGAACGCGGCCAAGCCAAGTCCCATGAGGGCGTAGGTGCTTGGCTCGGGGATAGGGGCGATCTGGCGCAGCCAGACTCCGGCATTATCATTGGCGAAGTTGGAATTGGCTATTTCAAAAGCCTCTGCTCTGATGAGTGCAAGTCCGGCACCAGTGGAATCTGCTGAAAGCGACAGGGTGAAGTCAGAGTCCGCAAAATTGGTGGCGAGAGTGGCGTAGTCCCAAACCTCCCATTCGTTTGTAAATGCTCCGCTGTTCCAGAATGGGTCCTCGATATTTACATTATCGCCAAAGCTGATCTCAAGAGTGAGATCGTTGCTCAGCGTAGTACCGAAAGAGAGGCTGCCGCCGACGGCGAACTGATCGAATTGGCCCACGGTCGTCGAATTCGATACCAGGTTTAGGCTGACTGTGGCCCCGGAGGCATAGCTAACATCGCCGGAGAGAGTCTGCACTGCGGCCGCCGCGGTGTCTCCGCCTGTGTGGGTTGCCCCGGAAGCGAATGACACGTTTCCTCCAATCGTTCCGCTACCCGCCAGGGTGCCGTTATCTGAAACCGTGACAAGACTGCCGGAAGCAAGCGAACCATTCACGCGTAGCGTTCCACCATTAACGGTGGTGTTGCCGGTGTAGGTGCTTGCGCCATTCAGCTGCCAGGTTCCGGAGGTATCGACATTGACTGATACGGTTTCATCAATGATTGGTCCGGAAGTAAAATTGTCCGAGATGACGCCATCGATCGTGTTAATTGCGGTGGAAGTGCCCTCTAGACTCAGTTGACGCGCGGAGATTCGGTCCGTGGAAGTATCCTCCGGATCATTGAAGATGGCGTTGGTGAACTGAAGTGAACTGTTATTCGGGCTGTCATTTGAAATGATAGCGCCGCCGTTGGAGCCGGGAGCTCCTTGGGTGTTGCCGCTGTTCCCGATACGAACGATTCGATCCGTTGATTCGTCTGAGGTGCCAATGTAAGAAAGGGTTCCGCTATTTTGCAGGGGCGTCGCATCAGTACCACCAGACCCCAATCGAATGTGAAAGTCACTAAAGTTTGACCGAACAGCTCCGATCGCACTGGCCTCGCCAATGTTCCCGATGGAAGTGACCTTCGCGAAGCCGGAGTTGACGTGGAAACGGCCTGTGAAATCGTTGGAATCATTGTTTAGAATCAGAGTTCCTTGATCGGCCTTTTCTACAGCACCATCGGCCTCAATAAAATCGCTGGAAATTTTGCCGGTCATCGTCAGGACGTGAGTGTTGCCAAGCGTTTCATTCTGGCCCTCGACGTCAAATCTGAAAGCGGATGACGTTTCTCTGATAAGAATGTTGCTGTCCACTGTCAGGGCACGATTGGCGCTGTTGCCTCCGTTATCGAATCGAAGAATCTTGGTCCCACCTTGATTGTCGCTGATGATGTCGTTGATGAAGGTCTCGTCGCGGAAAGCCAGAATGAGGCGCCCATCGTCACCGAAATCCTTCAAGGTGATCGAGTTGCTCCGGTCGTTTCCTAGCCCGTTAACATTATTAATTTGCACGTCACCCTGGTTGATCAAGGTTGTGCCCGAGAAGTTGACATTATTCCCAGTGATAATGGTCTGGCCCACGTTAGAAGCGCTGTTGACGGTCTGACCCTTGGTGATAACGCCACTACCGACCAATTCAGCGTTTATCGTAATGTCAGCAGAAGAGTTATCGGTTAAAATCTGAAGCCCACCTCCTGGTGCGACTGTCAGGGTTTCCGTGGTGCTGGCATTGATAGAATAGCTGCTTGTCAGGGCGTTATCAAAAATGACTTTTCCGGGAGCGATGGTGCTGCCTCCGTTGCTCAAAGTGACCGTCCCGCTTCCCGCATTGGAAAACGTCACAGAGTCACCATCGAAGTATGTGGTGTTACTCGCGCCGCTTGCCCAGTTAGCTGACGTGTTGCCGTCCCATAGGGAATTGGTGGAAGCGTTGTTCCAAGTGAGGTCAAGGAATCCAAGGTTTACCGTGATCTGACTGTTGAGAGTATCGTTGACGATGGTCCCGGCGCCACCCCGTGCGCTGGTTGTTGTGCCGCTCGCGAGTTGGAACTCGGATTCCACCGTTCCGGTGTAGGTGCCGTAGTCGACGATGACGATATTTCCGCCACCGGTCGTGCCACCGAAATCCACGGTAACGTTTCCACCCGTCGAAATCAGTTCTGATGTTGTGGTAAGGCCCGCGCTTGTTGATGCATCAACATTCAGAGTAATATTACCCCCTGCAAAGGAAATGCTCCCGGTCGTCGATCCATCGCCTCCTGCTGCTGTCATGTCTGCGAAGGTGACGTTTGAGGTTAAGGATCCATCAAGATGGAGTCCGCCTTCGCTAACGGTGGTGTTGCCGGTAAAGGTGCTGTCTCCGGACAGGGTCAAAGTGTTGCTTCCGAACTTGTTGATGGCGACCGTTGCCACAGCAGCCGCGTTATCAACGATGGCTCCGGTGATCTCAATATCACTGCTGCCTCCGATGATAAGCTCTCGGTTGGTAGTTGCTGATGCACGGGCCTCGTTGAATGTCCCGGAATTTAAGGTGAGAAGCCCTGTCCCGGAATTGACAATGTTGCCCGCCGTTGTGCCTGTATCATTGTCCCCAAGGCGAAATTGATTGTTGATGCTGCCGCCAGTCCCAATGTATTCCAGCTGGCCTCGGGTGTTATTGTTGCCAAGTTGGATATCATTATCGCCGACTGAACCATCACTTACGACTTGGGCTGTTCCTTCGTAGATTTGCAGAACGTTGAAGAGATTATTGGTTGCTGTAAGTCTGACAGTTCCTTCTTCGGTTTTTTGAACAGTTCTGCCACCATTGGTGTCGTCTCGGATCGTTCCGGAGATCTCAAGGTCGACATCATCCGCGCCGTCCTGTACTACCAATGTCATCGTGCCTCCCTCAAAACGAATATCGGCCTCGATGAAAGCAGTTTTATTCGTTCCTCCGGTGGAGCCGCTTGAATTGCCATTCTGCACTTGAATGTCATTGTCTCCAGTTAACCGAATTAGGCTGGACTCGGTATCCGCAGAATCGGTCACGTAAACGTTCGACAGGTTAGCGGGTGCGATGCTGGCGTTATTGAAAGCTCCGAGGATAAGGTCGTCATCGAGAAGTAAGGTCTGGCCATTGATGTCCATTTCGACATCCCAGTTTCCGGTGGTTGCGCTGTTTCTCTGCCGAACCCGCAGGTTCCGTCTCAAGCCCGTAATCTCGTTGCCGCTCTCCGCGATAACAACTTTGCGAGTGTTGAAGTCGAGAAGGTCAACTTTTTCGGTGGCAGAGTCTGTATTGATCGTGCTTCCCCAGGTGACCGTACCGCTTCCGGTTATGATGAGGTCTGCCGACGCAGTAGTGTCCGAAGTATCCTTGAAGTCGGTCTCAAGTATCAATTCACTGCCGTCCACAAGAGCGTTGTCGGCGACGTTGATGAATCTAGTTCCTAGGCTCAGATCAATCGTACCTCCGATAATTGAGGCCACGTTCGCTGTATTGTCGTCGGCTTGATAAGTTATGCTCGAGTCGAGTTCGACGGTGACACCCGAGCCGATATTGAGAGTCGCATTTCCGTCTCCAAGAGTGGTATCTCCGAGAACGATTCCATCATCAAATAGTTGAACGTTAGTTGTGTTGTTGAGATTAACCGTTCCGTGGCGAAGGTCTAAATTGCCCTGGCCAACAAGTCCTGTCGCGGTCGTAGTCAGGACTCCTCCGTTCCGGACGATAGTGCGCTGGGTGTTGCCGGTTCCCACCACGTTGCCAGTGATTGTGAGGTTTCCCCGGGATTCTAGTGTTAGTCGAGAGCCGCCTGCGGTGACGATTCCAGCCAGTTCGATTAATCCCGTTCCTTCGGCTCTCAAGGTCTGCTGAGCTGTTCCACTGCCGCTGGTAATGTTGCCTGATATCAATAATTCGCTCGAGCTGTCGTTATCCAGAATGATCGAGTTGTTTCCCGTGCCGTCGCCGAGAATGACCGAGGCGGCCACGGTCTGGTTTGCGGCGACTCCAGTGGCGAGATTAATATCGCCGCCGTCGTCGAATGTCAGGTTTTGGGCGCTAACGCCGCCAGCTCCAATCGTATAGCTCGCAGCACCGGCGTTGAACTGAATGACGCCAATGGCTACGCCCGTCGATAGGTCAATCGTGGTGTTGCCATTTCCTCCATCGAGGAAAGTGGCGGTGTGGCCGGTGCCCGGTAAATTACCGCTGACCCAGTTTCCTGAATCCGTCCAAATCGCTGATGTGCTTCCCGACCAAGTGTCGCTCTGAGCGGCAACATGGGTTACCAGCGATAAGAAAAAGAAAGCTAGGAATAGTGCATGGGGGCGACAATTGTGGGAAGCGGCGTGCTGGTTCATCAGGATTACGGCTTTGTTTGGGCGGCGCAGAACCCTTTCCTCCGATAGATAAAGTAGCTGCCCATGACAAATACTGGCAGGTATCAAAGGAAATAAAAGAAAAAAGCTCCGAATTAAGGCTGCTTTGTTTTCCTCAGAATACGCGCAAATTCATTCGCGGACATCTGACCTCTCAGCGTTTTTAGAGACTTCCCATTGCTGTCTTTTAGTGCGATATGAGGGATCGTCGTGACGCGGTGCTGATTGACGACGGGTGAGTTGTCAGGATTATCGACATCAAGGTAGATCCAGATGAAGTCATCGTGGAAAGGGTTAACAGGTTCGCTTGGGTAGACTGACTGCTTCATCTGCTGGCAGGGACCACACCAAGCAGCTGAAAACACGATAACCATGGGCTTGCCGCTGGTTTTAGCTGATGTAACACCGCTGTGATAATCCCTATGAAACCGGGGTCCAGCCGCTGTCGATAGAATAGATAGGAACAAAACGCCTGCCACTACGAACGCGATCAAGAAGGAAGGTTTCGTGCTAATCATGTTTTCAGGAGATGGTATTAAACTCCTCGTCGTTTGACGTTTTGGATTCAGAATCTTGGTGAATTTCTCAAATTTTTTTAAAGGGAAGGGCAAGAGAGACTCGATCTTTCAGGAAGGTAGTGATGCTCGGCTTGGCTATCTCGTCATGATGGCTATTCTAGGTAGCCTTATTGGGGGCGGCAGCGAAGAGGCCACAGCGACACTGATTTAGCCATTCAGCGTAGTTGCCCATCAAGGTAGTCGAGGCTCCACTATCTTGGGCTAATGATAGCTCCGCGGCTTTGAAGTGGGGGAACTGAGATGGGGATAGCGCAGGGAACTGTTGGACCTGTCGTCTAGTCTCGCGGCGAAAAATCACTCTTCTCAGCCAGTTTCTGCCAGAGTTCTTTTTCTTCCTCGCTTGGCGAGTCGGGAAACTCTACGGCAATCTCTACGTATAAATCCCCGTAGTCGTCCTCTCCCTTGGGAAGGCCTTTACCCTTTAGTCGCATGTTAGTGCCTGGTTGGGTGTTGGATTTGATAGATAGTTTAACGCTGCCATGTGGCGTCGGGATGGTCACAGAAGTTCCCAGAACAGCTTCCCAGGGAGCAAGAATAAGCTCATTGGTTAGATCTCTGCCAGAAACCTGATAATCGGGGTGGCGTTCCAGCCTGACTTTCAGATAAAGGTCTCCATCGGGCCCGCCGTTTATGCCGGGATAACCAAGGCCAGCGCAGCGAATCATCTGTCCTTCACCAACTCCTTTGGGAACTTTGACGCGAATGGTGGATTCTTTGGCTGCGCCGCCTCCGGCGCCGGGGCGAGAGAGACGGATCTGGCGGCTGGAGCCCTCCATAATTTCTTCGATTCTCACGAGAAGATCGGCTTCGATATCCTGGCCCGCTAGAGCTTGGTTGGATGCACGCCGCCCTCCGCTGCCGAAGGCACCAAAGGGGTCGCCTGAGGCTCGACCGCCAAACATGCTTTCGAAGAAGTCGCTGAAGCCTGTGCTGCCACCAAAGTGGTATTCGTAAGAACCGCCACCACCTCCAAAGTCACTGTAGCCGCCTCCCGGGAAGCCCTGGCTCTGATCCCAGTTGGGACCGAGGGTATCGTATTTCTTCCGCTTTTCCGGATCTCCTAAAACTTCGTAGGCTTCGTTGACCTCCTTGAATTTCTCTTCCGCGTCAGCCTTTTCCGCGGCGACATCAGGGTGGTATTTGCGCGCCAATTTCTTGAAGGCGCGCTTGATGTCGTTCTGCGAGGCAGACTTATCAACAGAGAGGATTTCGTAATAATCGCGATACTGAACGCCCATGACTTTAAAAATGGTCAGCCAAGCTCGATCTTATTTCAATTTCGGAGTTCTTCGAGGAGAGCCCGATTTAAACGAATCCCTGCTTCGAAGTTGGTCACCGTGAAGTTCTCGTTGGGTGCATGAATCTGGCAATCCGGAAGCGCCAGACCAAGGAGGAGAGTGTCGGCTCCGATAATGTCTTTGACCGATTGTATGATTGGAATGCTTCCACCCTCACGGATCAAACGCGGCTTGTCGGAAAAGGCCCGCTCAAGGGCTCGTTGAGCTGCTTGCCCATAGTTGGAATGGGGGTCCATCACATAAGCAGGTCCGTGGTGGCCCAATTCGATGTCGATCCGACACGAATTTGGGCAGTGCTTTTTAAGATGGGCAGAGGCGAGTTCAAGAATCTCTTCTGGATCCTGTTCTGGAACAAGGCGGAAGCTGAGCTTCGCCATGGCTTCGCGGGGAATTACAGTTTTGGAACCCTCTCCCTGGTAGCCGCCGCCTACTCCATTGACCTCAGCGGTTGGTCGTCCCCAGCGCTGCTCGAGAGCGGTGTGACCTGCTTCTCCCAAGAGTCCGGCAGCCCCGGTTTCCTCAAGCGTTGTTGCGTCTCCATCAGGCAGGGATGCCCACATGTCTTTTTCCCAAGGTTCGAGAGGAGTGACTGAATCGTAAAATGCCGGAATCTGAATAATCTCATTCTCGTCGTGGAGAGAGGAAATAATCCGCGAAACAATCGTGGCCGGATTGGGGACAGCGCCTCCGTAGACTCCAGAGTGGAGGTCAAGAGATGGGCCGTGAATCTTAAAGTCGAGACAGGCAATACCCCGCAGTCCGTAGGTCAGGGTCGGAATGCCGGGGCCAATCATCCCGGTGTCTGAAACTGCGCAGATATCGCAAGCAAGCGATTCGCGATGTTGTTCAAGGAAGGGAGCGAGATTGGGGCTGCCGATTTCCTCTTCGCCCTCGAGAAGAAAAATCACGTTGACCGGAAGGTCTCCGTGTTCCTTGAGGGTCTCTTCAACCCCTAATATATGGGAGAAATGTTGTCCCTTGTTGTCGGTGGCTCCTCGGCAGTATATTTTGTCCCCCTTGAGAGTGGGCTCGAACGGATCAGTCTTCCACTCGTCGACTGGGTCAACTGGCTGAACGTCGTAGTGCCCATAAATGAGGACTGTAGGTCGATCTGCCTTGGTCTCACTCCGCGCGATAACGACAGGATGGCCAGGGGTTTCGTGCATCTCCGGCTTCAGCCCCATGGAGGTGAATTTGTTTATTAACCAGGTGGCACATGAGCGAACATCGTCTCGATGTTTGCTGTCGGTAGAAACGCTTGGAATGCGGAGGAACTCGAAGAATTCGGTAAGTTGGGGTGACATATTTTTCAAAAAATTAGAGTATGCTCCCTGGCTGATAGGTGTCGGCACCGTCTATTTTGGTGGTTTCGGAGACCTCCAGAATGAATGCGTCGATCTGCGATTGAACCGCGCCAGCGTTGGCTTTGCCTTCATCGAGGCAGGCTTGTAGTTCGCTTTCATTCATTCCCAGACTTCCGTCATCAGCAAGGCGTTTCACCATATCATTACGATCTGATTGGCCGCTTCGATAGGCTTGAGCTGCGGCAATGGCATGTTCCTTGATCACTTCGTGAGCTGTTTCGCGGCCGATTCCGTTTTTAACGGCTGTCATCATGATCGTGGTGCTAAGCAGGAAGGGAAGGTAATGCTGATTTTCGCGCTCAATAACGGCAGGGTAGGCATCCATTTGGTCAAGGATTGTCACCATCGTTTCAAGAAGTCCGTCGACTGCGAAAAAAGCATCGGGCAGCATGACGCGACGAACAACAGAACAGGAAACATCGCCTTCATTCCACTGGTCTCCTGCGAGGGCCGAAGCCATGGTGAGGTAACCACTGAGGATGGTCTTGAATCCATTAATTCGCTCACAACTTCTGCTGTTCATTTTGTGGGGCATTGCGGAAGATCCTACCTGACCCTTAGCAAATCCCTCGCTGGCAAGTTCATGGCCAGCCATAAGCCGAATTGTTTTCGCGAAGCCAGAGGGCCCCGAGGCAATTCCGTTGAGGGCAGAAATCACCTGAAGATCGAGGCTGCGGGGATAAACCTGCCCTACGTTTGCGAAGATTCGGGAAATACCGAGGTGGCTTGCAATACGGGATTCGAGTTCAAGGACTTTGGCAGCGTCACCTTCAAAGAGGCTGAGCTGGTCGAGTTGGGTGCCGACAGCTCCTTTGAGGCCGCGGACAGGATAGTCTTCGATGAGGGTGTTGAGTTGGCGCTGTGCGACAATGAGTTCTTCGCCGAACATGGAAAGGCGTTTGCCCAAAGTGGTGATCTGAGCAGCAACATTGTGAGTTCTCGCTGTGACTACCAGATCACGGAAATCAGCGGCTTTTCGAGAGAGTCGGTGGAGAACTGCTGCCGTCTTGAATCGAGTGACTTCGAGCGCCCGATGAACCTGAAGCTGTTCGACATTCTCGGTGAGATCGCGCGAGGTCATGCCCTTGTGTATATGTTCGTGTCCAGCAAGATCGCAGAATTCTTCGATACGGGCTTTGACATCATGACGGGTGACGCGTTCGCGGGCATCGATAGATTCAAGATTGATCTCGTCGACGGCAGCCTCGTAGGCATTGATGGCTTCCTGGGGAATATCGAGACCGAGATCTTTCTGGCCCTTCATCACAGCAATCCAGAGCTCACGTTCTAGGCGGACTTTGCCCTCAGGTGACCACACCGCTTTCATATCAGCGGTGGCGTAGCGTTCGGCGAGGATGTTTGGAATCATTTGGAAGTATTAATGAGGTTAATTCGCTTCTGATGCGATCTCCTGAAGATAGTCGTAAGTGTAAATTCCGGTTTTATGACCGTCAGAGAAGCGGAACTGAAGGGCATACCCTCCCACCTGTTGCCACCCTGTCACGGTGACGCCTGAAAAGTCCTTACCCTTCTCGTTGTTTGAAATCGGTTTACCTAGGAGGTCATTTTCCCCCTGAGTTTCAGCGCTAGGAGAAAGGGCGCGGAGGCGGTCCATCTTGTAGAAACTGTCGGCACCGTCTGCCCAGCGGATGGCCACCTCGTTCCCAATAATCTGGATGTCACTAATCCCTTTCATCTCTGTGGAGGCATGGTTAGCACGGACGTCTGCTCGTCGCAACAGGTGAAACCGTGGCAAAAGGTCTGTGGCGTGGTCTGCGAATAGGGGCGGTGAACTCTTGCCGATAAAAGATCGCTATGGCGGGTGTATCGACTTTGCTTTTTAGGGGAAAGCAACCAGACTTCAGGGAGATCTAAGTTAGTTGAAGCTTTTTAAGATTCCTGCATGAAAATCGCAAAAGACGGTATCCGCTCCATCGTGAAGGTAGGTTACGACGGTCGTGTTTATAAAACCTTTCGGGGAAGCGACAAGGATGAACGATTCGCGAATGAAGTGAGGGTGCTGAACGTGCTAGAGGCCCGAGGTTGCGATTACGTTCCCCGTTTGCTCGACAACGACCCGCAGACGCTCACGATTGTGACGACCAATGCTGGATCGCCCGCCGAAAACAGCATTAGCAAGGCGAAGGCTGACGCTTTATTCAGGGAGTTGGCGGAGGAATACGGTGTGGTTCATAATGACCCCTTTCCCCGCAATATCACCTACAACCAGCGGATGGGGCGGTTTTGTATCATCGATTTTGAACTGGCCGAAGTGAAGGCTGATCCGAAGCAACTCCACGAAGAAGAAAAAGCTCATCGAAGTTTGAGTTGGTGTGGTCTCACTCGGTCGGGTCGTCGGAAGCCAGAAAATCAAGATGCGCTTTCTGTTTTTTCGTCCAGCGGCGGATGGGCGAATTCTGTGGAGCTTTGTGGCGACCAGTCAATCGACGACAACGGTCTTGTGTTTGCGGTTAGTGATGGCATGGGTGGGCCTGCTGGTGGAGCGGTGGCCAGTAGTCTAGTCGTAAGAGATCTGCGGCGATACCTTCCGGCCATGATGGGGGATTTTCACGGGGCGGCTGATCCCGAAAGTGTTTTGGAAGCATCTATCAGGTCACTGCACGATTTCGTGACTCGAACGGGGGACAATAATGACGATCTCTGTGGAATGGGGGCTACCGTGGTGTGTGGACTATTTTTTCGGACTAAGGTTTACTTTGCCCATGTTGGAGACAGTCGTTGTTACCAGTATCGAGAGGGTGAACTGGCTCAGTTGACTCACGATCATACTTTTTTGGGAAGCCAGTTCCGTCAGGGAAAAATAAACGAGCGCGAAATGCGAATGCATCCGCGGCGCAATGTTCTCAATCAGGCTATCGGCGGGGGGTGCCAATTTGTCAGTCCGCAAGTTGATTCCTCCACACTTGATTCGGGGAACTGGTTCCTAATTTGCTCCGACGGTGTTATCGATGGGCTCTGGAATAAGAATATCGAACGCTGCTTCTCGGAAGCTGATGAGTATGGTCACTCAGTGGAAGAAGTTGCCCAGCGGATGCTCGATTGGGCTTTCGAAGAGTCCGGTCTTGACGATACCACTCTATTCGTGGTGAAGATCGTGTGACTGTTGGTTAGTCGGAAGCCGCACGAATAAGGAGAAGCGCATTACGGCCATTTTCTTTCCACCTTTCGCGACGGCTTTGAGGCAGTTTCTCAAGATTATCGATTCTTTTGAAGCCCTCCCGTTCGAGGTAACCGGCTGCTTGAGTTGAGAGGGCGAAAATCTGTTCGGCTTTCAGCTCTCCTGATTGCCTAATTGCCGCGCTGACAAGGGCGCGCCCATAGCCTTGATCGGTGTGGCCCTTTTTGACAAACAAGCAGGCGAGTTCTGCTTGAGTCTCCTCTGGGTAAAAATGTACTGCGACACAACCAACAACGTTCCCATCGACTTCCATAACGATGTAGTCATCGATGTGACTGATGATTTCCGCTCGCGTCCGCGTGACCAGTTGGTCCTCTTCCATCGCTCGGTGTATTAGCAGGTAGAGTTCGTCAACATCGGATCTGGTAGCCTTTCGAATCTGCCGGTAGTCATCGGAATAGATCATGACGCCGACGCCCTCGTTGCTGAAGAGTTCAGCAAGCAGTGCATCATCGCTGCGAGACCCGATCATGTGGACACGGGTGACACCGTCCCGAGTCGCATGTGCTCCATGGTTTAGTTTAGATGCCAGTCCAGGAGGAAGGGATCCCGATTTAACGAACGTCAGGGCGTTCTCGCTAGAAAATTGGCGCTCCTCGGCAAGATGGATGCGAGGATTTTCCGTTGAGATAAAAAGCATCTTTGCTGCACCAAGCGCGGTAGCCACCTCGCGGGCTACGGCATCGGAATTGACGCGCAGGGTCTGGCCGTCCGCGTCGAACCCTAGGGGAGGAACCACCGGCAGGATATCTTGTTCGATGAAGCTCTGTAGAACGCCGGCATCAATGCGCTCAATTGTGCCGGTAAGGCCGGCGTCGATGCCTTTAATGATTCCGGCGGGATGAGCGTGGATCGCGTTAGCTGTTGCTGCTTTCAACTTAGCAGTCGTTAGGCTTTGCATGACTGAGCTACTCAGTCTGGAAATAGCATCGATACTTACCTCAAGAGTTGATTCGTCGGTGATACCAGTGCCGTCTACATTTGAGAGTTCGACACCCCGTTTTTTTCCCAGAGACTCGATTTGAAAAGCGGCTCCGTGGACGAGAACTACATTGATATTGAGAGAGCGCAGAACAGCGAGATCGAGCAGGATGTTAGAAAAATCGGGTGAATCGACCACCGCCCCGTCTAGCGCGACTACGAAGGTGCTCCCCCTAAATTGCGGGACATACTGAAGAATGGCTCTTAGGTCGCTGAAATTCATCGGACGAAGGTGCCATAGCGGTATAAAGCACCTCAGTTAAGTTAGTCGAATCGGGGCGAAATGCATGGGTTTTCCTAACGAGGAAGGTGAGGGCAAAATCCTTTGATGCGGTGACATCTCACCATTTGCCAACTTCGTAATCTATTAGTACTGGTTCGTCTCCAAAGATTCATGGAAGATTTTGCGTTCATCAAGTTGGATTCCGGCCGCTATCTCTGCGGGATGGGGCCATTTGTTTCTGCGGATAATCCGCCGGAGGATGGACAGTCTGCATTTTATCGAAACAACTTTGAATTGTCAGACGAATTACCTTGGAAAATACCTGCGAGGGTGTTTGAGACAGCTGATCTGAGAGTGCTTCTTCCCGATAATGGCGCTACACCTCTTCCGGAAATAGCCTGGTCTGGTCTTGGCGATGCTGATGTGCGCTTGGTGTTCGACGAGATTTTGAGCCAGATTCAACATGGTGACCTGAAAAAATCCGTGCCCGTATTGACTGAGCGTGGCATCTTACATCGGGGAGAGCCGTCAGCCCTCGTAAAGGCTATTATCGGCGCGCCCGAAAACCTCTGGGGATACGGTTACCGTGAGGGATTCGAGGGCATGATCGGCGCGACACCAGAGCAATTGTTTACGGTTGAAAAAGGGGTTCTCGAAACCATGGCTCTGGCGGGGACAGCCCCTCGACATGAAGTCGCTGACTTTCCTAGTGATCCCAAGGAGATTCGAGAACACGAGTTGGTAGCTGACTACCTCGAAGAGCTCCTATCACCGTTCGGCAGAGTGGAACGGGATGAGCGCGGTTTGCTTGACCTGGGATCAATTGTTCATTTCATCACCCGTCTGAGTGTGGTGCTCGATAACGGGAACGGCGATTTGAATGAGCTGATCCGTCGGATGCATCCGACCCCAGCGCTTGGAGCCTGTCCTCGCGGCGAAGGTGCTTTGCGTCAGTTGGTGGGTTATCGCGAGCGGTTGGGTGTGCCTGAAGATTTTGGTGCTCCTTTTGGAGCTCTGCACGAAGGTTCGTTCCAAAGTCTTGTTGCTATACGCAACGTTTCTTGGGTCGGGCGTGCAGTTGCTCTGCCCAGTGGAGTGGGGTTGGTCGAGGGGAGTCGATTTGATAGGGAATGGCGAGAGTTGGCATTGAAGCGAAATTCCGTTAAGTCTCTGCTCGGTGTATGAGTAGAAATTCTGAACTGGCCGCGGCCACCTTAGGGCATCTCACGGGGTTGGGTATCAGTCAGTTCGTGATCTGCGCTGGTGCCCGCAATGCGCCGCTGGTGACTTCGTTACTCGCCGCCGGAACGGGTCTGGGGCTAAAGGTCTGGCATCACTTTGATGAGAGGGCTGCAGCCTTCTTTGCGCTGGGTCTTTCAAAAGCGGAAGATGGACCCGTGGCGGTTCTGACCACGTCAGGAACGGCTGCTGCGGAGCTATTACCGGCCGCGATTGAAAGCTACTACACCGGAATACCGCTAGTCCTTGTCACGGCAGATCGGCCTGAATGTTATCGGGGTAGCGGCGCTCCGCAAGCCATCGAACAGCGAGGGCTTTTTGGGATCTATGCTCCGCTATCTATCGACGTTCAGAATTGTGAAGACTTAAGCTGGGCGGCCAGGTGGGATCGAAAGTCGCCTCTGCACCTCAATATCTGCCTCGAAGAGCCGCGGGCTGATGATCAAGTCGACGACTTCAAGGTAGTAAACATGCCCGGACCTGAATCCGAAAATGATGACGAACTCCCGCGCCGTCTTACTGAGTTTGTCAGAGCATACCCAGATGCCGTCTGCTTACTCGGAGCTTTGCCTCTGAATTGGAGAAGGGCTGTGAGAGAGTTTTTGAAGCAATCAGGTCTCGCCTTCTGGGCGGAGGCGACGAGCGGTTTGCGAGAGTGTGATGATTTAAAGGCTCAGCAAGTGGTGCGGGAGACTGGTATCGCGTCGATCGAGGTAGGGGCTGTCCTACGAATTGGAGGGGTGCCCAGTTTGAGGTTCTGGCGGGAGTTGGAGTCCCGGCGGGGAGTCGATGTGCTTTCAATATCGCCTTACCCCTTTGCTGGTCTGGCGCGCCGAAGTGATCTGATTGTGTCTTCTTATTTTCCGCCGGAGATCGAGGTGGCGTCACAGAAACGTGAAGTGGATCCAGGAACGAGCCGGCTCGAGGTAGCGCTCTTAAAATTTCCTCTTTCCGAACCGGCCATGATGAGATCGGTAACCGAAATAATTCCGGAGAAGGCGATGGTATTCCTTGGAAACAGCATGCCGATTAGGGAGTGGAATCTTGCAGCCACCATGTCCCCACATCCTTATTGCTTTGCCAATCGCGGCGCCAACGGGATTGACGGGGAAGTGGCCACCTTTTTGGGATTGTCCGTTAAGGAAAAGGAGTCATGGGGGATATTCGGAGACCTCACGGCGCTCTATGATCTCAATGCGCCAGCAATTCTTTCGCAACTGCCAAATGGGCGGCGGCGTTTCGTTGTAATGAACAATGGTGGTGGTCGGATCTTTTCCCGACTGCCTGCAATGGAGCAACTTGATACCGAGGTGAAATCAGTGACAGAAAACCACCATTCCCATCGGCTCGGAGCTTGGGCTGAAATGTGGAAAATGAATTATGTGGCATGGGGGGCAGGTAAGCCTGCGCCGGAGATCGAAGGAGATAACGTTGTGGTCGAAGTGCTGTTGGATAATTCCATGACGGAATCATTCTGGAAAGAGCTGGCATGAGTGCTCCCACAGTCATTGCGCTACACGGCAATCTAGGATCGTCGAATGATTGGCAACGGTTGGATATCGAGGGGTTGGTTGCCGTCGATCTCTGGGCGTTTTCTGGTATGTCACTCGAGGAGTTTGCGCGTTTCTTGACTGAGGAAATTCGCCCGGAGGGTGAGCGGGTGGTGATAGCTGGATATTCTCTGGGGGGGCGCCTTGCGCTTCAGGCAATGGCTTCGTTCCCTGAGGCCTGGGCTGGGGCGATTATTCTCTCAGCTCATCCCGGATTGCAGAGTGATATGGAAAGAGAGAATCGCCGTGCTATTGACGAAGAGTGGGCCCGAAAGGCGCAGGGAATCCCTTGGCCTAAATTCCTCGAGGAGTGGAATTCGCAGCCCGTTCTATCAAGTTCGCCGTTTAGCGAACAGCAGTTGGGCTTGGAAGGTCGACGATCGGCAATTTCAAAGGCTTTCCACGACTGGTCTCTGGGCACTCAGAGCGACCTCCGTGAGCCTTTGAAGGGGTTTTCTCCTCCGGTCCTCTGGATTACTGGCGCTCGAGATAGGAAGTTTCATCAGTTGGGAGAAGAAATGTCGGAGGTTTTTTCTCGGTTTGAACACATCAGTCTTCCAGGGCGAGGTCATCGAGTTCTTGACCCTCTTGCTGCCGTGAAGATTCAAGACTGGCTCGCCCATCTCTGAGATCGTAGCGTAATCTCTTTGCGCGGGGTGGGTTTCCCGCTAGGATTTGTCTCTCATGAACTGGATTTCTGCTCACGATTTTGAAGACCTCCGTTACGAAAAGTCGGCGGATGGTCAGATTGCCAAAATAACGATCAATCGACCCGAGGTACGCAACGCGTTCCGCCCTCTGACGGTTCGTGAGATGCTGGTGGCGTTTGAACTCGCTCACGAAGATCCCGAGGTAGGCGTGATTATTCTCACAGGCGAGGGCGATCTGGCTTTTTGTTCGGGGGGTGACCAGAAAGTTCGAGGTCACGCCGGGTATGTCGGCGACGATGGTGTTCCACGTCTTAATATCCTCGACGTGCAAAAGAAGATCCGTTCTCTGCCGAAACCTGTGGTGGCGATGGTGGCGGGATATGCAATTGGTGGCGGTCATGTGCTTCACGTCGTTTGTGACCTGTCCATTGCCGCCGAAAATGCGAGGTTCGGTCAGACTGGCCCGAAAGTCGGATCGTTCGATGGCGGTCTCGGGTCAAGCTATCTCGCAAGGATTGTGGGCCAAAAGAAGGCCCGTGAAATTTGGTTTCTTTGCCGCCAGTATGATGCCCAGCAAGCTCTCGATATGGGGTTGGTCAACACCGTGGTGCCGCTCGAACAATTGGAGGAAGAAACAGTCAAGTGGTGCCGCGAAATGCTGGATCACTCACCGCTGGCCTTGCGCTGCCTGAAGACGGCCCTGAACGCCGATTGTGACGGCCAGATGGGACTGCTGGATATGGCTGGTAACGCGACTTTACTCTACTACATGTCGGAGGAGGCAAAGGAAGGTAAAAACGCCTTTGTCGAGAAGCGAAAGCCAGATTTCTCAAAATTTCCTAGATTGCCGTAAGGCGAAATGTTCGCTTGAAGATGAAGGCCTGGATCCTCGCCGCCAGACCGAAAACGCTCCCCGCAGCGTTGGTTCCGGTTTGGATTGGTTCGATGCCTCTACTTATCGACAGAACTGCCGAAACCGGCTCTTGGTTTCTCTTTCTCGGAACACTTGTCAGTTGCCTTTGTATCCAGATAGCGACCAACCTATTCAATGATGCGATTGATTTCGTTAAAGGGGCAGATACTGAGGAGCGACTCGGGCCCAAACGGGTCACGTCTTCGGGTTTGCTTTCACGGAAGGCCGTTGTCGGTGGAGCCTTAAGTTTCTGTGTGCTGGCAGCAATTGTTGCTATCCCGATGGTTGTAGAGCGCGGATGGCTTATTGTGGTGATTGGTATTGTTTCTTTGTTTTTCTCTTATGGATACACTGGCGGGCCTCTTCCGCTTGCTTATCGCGGGTTAGGAGAGCTTTTCGTTATTCTTTTTTTCGGCTTTGTCGCCGTCCTCGGGTCCCATTTTGTGCAGACGGGTGAATGGGGGAATAAGGAGATGTGGCTGCTCGCCGGTCAGTGCGGGCTTTACTCTGCGGTATTGATTGCAATCAACAATTTGAGAGACCGTGACGAGGACGAGAAAACCGGAAAACGAACCCTTGCGGTAAGATTTGGAATGAAGTTTGCCCGCCTCGAAATTGCTGTGATGGGAACGCTCGCTTCAATCCTCATTATTCCGGTGGGCATTTGTTCTGGCTGCAGTGCACTGCTTTCAATTGCCTTTGCAATCTTTCTTGCCGTCTTTCACTTAGCTTTATCTTGGCGGGTTTTTCGAACCGAGCCTTCGGCCGTCTACAACGTTCTCCTCGCCCGGGCGGCGTTGCAGTTGCTTTCCTTTGCCGTCCTAACAAGCATCATGTTTGCATTGAAATGAGCGATATTTACCTCTGGCATTACACACTGAAGTCGCGGGGGAACTTAAACTCTGCTTCGAAGCGGTCGGAACATCCCGGAGCTTTGGTTCGTGTGGGTGATGGGTTTGCCTGCCTGCACCCGTGGCCGGAGCTCGGGGATTTGCCATTGGCCGACCAGTTGCTTCTCCTGAAAAACGGGGGTTCGTCGCCTTTGGTTTCGCAGGTCCTTCGGTGCGCCGCTGCTGACGGAGAAGCGAGACGCGCCGCGAGATCGCTCTTCACTAATCCGGTTCCAGAAAGCCATTGGCTTGTCCTTCCGGGTGATGAACCTGATAAAGTAAGAGCGAAGGGGTTTTCGGTAGCTAAGATTAAAGTTGGTCGGGAACTTTCGGAAGTGGTAGAGCAAGTCATGCTTTGGGCTGGTAGCGGTTTTCGAATTCGCCTCGACGCCAACGAAAGGCTTTCGATGTCTGCTTTCCTCGAATTTTGGGCCTCGCTCAAGTCGGTCGAGGGTTCAATTGATTGTATTGAAGATCCAACGCCATGGAATCGCGAGCAGTGGTCTTTTTTGCATGAATCGGCTATACCAGTGGCTGTCGATCGTGATGTGGGGGCGCGATTCGAATCGGGTTATACAGCGGTGGTAAAGCCTGCCGTAACGGGCTGGATACCTCCCGAGAGTGAGACTTTTTTTGTGACTTCATACATGGATCATGGAGTGGGACAGGCATGGGCCGCAGCTGAAGCTGCCCGGCTAGCATCCTCCCCTCGGGGCATGCAGATGAGAGAAGGGGGGCTCCTGACCCATCGATGTTTTGAACCTGATGATTTTTTTGATCGTTTGTCTGTCAAAGCCTGCCGACTTCAGTCCCCAGGTGGGACTGGACTCGGGTTTGATGATTTACTGGAGGGATTGCCATGGAAACGGCTGGATTAAACAGCGCTGAATACTGGGAGTCAGCAGATATTGATATTCGATTGAACCCAAAACGCTCGATTGATGACGCCGGGTTGGGTGACTTTCTCAGGGAAGATTGCGGGATAGAAGCTGCCGTGGTCATGGCTACCTCCGGTAGCTCGGGCCGCTTTAAGTTTGCTGTGCTGCCTAAAGTGGCGCTGTTGAACTCAGCTGGCCGTGTCATCGAGCATTGCGGGCTGACTCGAGAAGATATCTGGCTCGCGGGTTTGTCAGGCTTTCATGTAGGTGGATTAGGCATCTATGCCCGCGCTTACATGTCGGGAAGCCGGCTCGTCGAATTTCCCGGAGAGTGGGAACGTGACGGGCGTCGTTTGGTCAACGCGATTGAGAAGACCGGTGCGACACTGATTTCGATGACACCGACTCATTTGCATGATCTCGTGAGTCACGGAATGGAAGCGCCATCGTCATTGAGAGGGCTGTTGTTGGGTGGTGGAAAGATGGAACCGATTCTGGTAGATAGCGCGAGGCAGTTGGGGTGGCCGGTATGGCCGAGTTACGGGATGACCGAGGCCTGTTCGCAAATCGCGACTAGCACTGATGGATCGGTGGACTACTTACCCGTGCTCGATGGTTGGGAACTGAAAACGGATGGGGAAAAGAGGCTGGCAATTCGAGGAGAGAGCCTTTTCGCCGGTTATGCTATCAAGGAGACTGGCGGATGGCGTTTTGACGAAGCGAGAGACGGAGAGGGTTGGTTCATTACCGGTGATCGGTGTGGTTTAGAGAAAGGGGTTCTCCAGTTCCTTGGAAGGGTTGATGACTTGGTGAAAGTGTCAGGAGAGCTCGTCTCCATATCGCGGCTTAACAGCCTCGCGGGACGGATTGCCCACGATCACGGCATGGACGTGGCTGTGGTTGCCGTGCCTGATGAGAGACGTGAGAACTTGCTTGTTCTCGTGGTAGAGGCATCACGTTCCGGAGGACATGAGATGCTGAGCTGGATTAATGCGGAGCTTGATCCAATCGAACGAATTGGGCTAGCGGTTTCGGTTGAAAAACTGCCTCGCACAGATATTGGCAAGCTAGATCGAGACACGATTCATTCCGAGGTGATGGCCGCTTTGAAGGATTAGTCCTTCAGTGTTGCTTTTACAAAATCGGCGTCGTTGATCGGTTTGGGGTGGGCCAGTCTTCGACCAGCCTTCTGACCACGTGAGAGATGGCCTGTGTTGGCTTTCTTTGCATCCTTTCCACTAGCTTCTCTTTCAGTGAATCCTACTAAAATTTGCTGGCCGGATTGTTGATAGATCAGAGTCCTGTGTCAGCAGGCAGAGTGTTTCCTTGAGGAGGTTTCCGTGGTCTAAGTGGTGTAATTTCGGCTGGCTTCTGTTGCACCATGCGGGATCACGAATGATTGAGACAAACCAAACTCTAGGCGAGGGCAGCTGCGATTGGGTCAGCAAGAGCTTTGCCGTGACGAGTTAGAAGTAAACGCCCGCCTTCTTCGACAAGTAAACCCTGCCTCGCTAGGGTTTTTACAGGACCGGGGGTCTCAATGAGGCTAAGTGGAACTCCTTCTCTGGTGCGGAGTTGTAGCGCGAGCGCTTCAAGACGTTTGTCCTCATCAGTGAGAACCTCGATGTCAGTCCTTGTATCCAGCCCCGCAGCAGAGGCTTTGATGTAGGCGGCGGTGTCAGGAAGCGTTTTCCAGCGTTGTCTGTTCAATGTCGTAACGGCCCCCGGGCCAAGCCCAAGGTAGTCGGCGCCGAACCAGTAGGCTCGGTTGTGTTGAGATTCTCCATCTGGTTTCGCGTAGTTGGAAATTTCATAGTGGTGGTAGCCGTTTTCCTCAAGGTAATCCAGGCCAAGGTAAAACTGATCGGCGTCACGGTCTTCGTCGATATCGAGTTCCCCCGTTTCGTGGCGTTTCAGGAATTCGGTATCTTCTTCGTAAGTGAGGTTGTAGGCGGAGATGTGATTCGGTGAGAGCGATACGGCGGTTTCGAGGTCATACTGCCATTGCTCTAACGTCTGACCGGGGATTGAAAACATGAGATCGAGACTGACCTGATTAAAATCAGCCGTGCGAAGGGTTTCGAAAGCTTTGATAGCATCTTCGCGGGTATGATCGCGATCGAGGGTCTTGAGCGTTTCAGGGGTAAAAGATTGTATGCCGAGGCTGACACGGGAAAGACCAAGTTCCCGCATCAGTTTTGCTTTCTTCAAGTCAAAGGTGGCAGGATTGGCTTCGATAGTCCACTCGCGGCAATCCGAGAAATCAAAGATACCGGTTAGGCCCTCGCAGAGGCGGGTCAAATGAGAGCAGGAGAGAAGAGTTGGGGTACCTCCGCCAAAGTAGGCGGTTTCAATTTTGCCGGAGACATCAGGGAGACGCTTCTCCGCTTCAGATAGAACTGCTTCGACGAAATCCTGATTCGCCAGCCGACTCGGGGTGTGCTTATAGAATCCGCAGTAGGGGCAGATATGATGACAAAAGGGGATGTGAACGTAGAGATGCACAACGGGTTCACTTTTTTAGAATACCAAGTGCCCCGACGATCATCAGGTAGATGGCGAGAACGTTTTTCATCGACTCAAGAGGAACGAAAAAAAGAGCGATTCCAATGAGAAGAGTTACAACGGGAGCGGCGAGATTCATGCCTCGACGATAGCTATTGGTGTTATCAAGCGTCAAGCTTCCGGACAATGATTGAGGGCCCTCGGGTTGCAGTGATTTCAACTTGAGACCCTTTTGGAATCGAGGGCCCTTCGGTCATTACGTCGATTTTTTTGCCATCGATGATGGCATGCCCTGAAGGAGTAATGTCGGTCACTGTGGTTCCGATTTGACCCATCATGTTTTGCAATGAATCCCGTTTTTTGTCACGACCGGTTTCGTCATTGAGAATGAGGCTGCGGGTCAGCGGGAGCTTATGGAAATATTTCATCCAGATGTTTAGCGTTGCCAATCCAAAGACAAACAGCACGGCGACAGCGATTGTTCCGGCTGTCATTCCAAATTCGGCAAAGGTCATGCCGACCGCTCCGAGAAGGCAGAGCATTCCGATAATGCCGAGAATTCCTCCAGGAAGGACGAGTTCCGCAATGACAGCGAGGATACCAACGATGCTAAGTACGATAATGGTAACCATAGTGATCGATTCGCTCTTTGAGCTTTAGCCGTTGCGGCCGCAACATTGCTTAAATTTCTTCCCGCTCCCGCAGGGGCAGGGGTCGTTCCGTCCAACTTTGGGCATCTCCCGTTTAATTGTCTTCGGTATTTGAATTTGCGGCGCAGTCGCCTCTTTCTCGACTTCTAAACCTGCCAAAGCGTCGGGTCTGCTGGTCTGAATGCCACGAAGTACGCGATTGTAGTCTTCGGGACGAACTGTTGTTGTGCGGAAAAGGTTGCCGAGAACCTCGCTCTTGATTCGATCCATTAAACCTACAAAGAGCTTGTAGGCGGAGTGCTTGTACTCGACGAGGGGATCCTTTTGCGCGTAGCGGTAGTTTCCAATCGAGTCGCGGAGGTTGTCCATTTCGTAGAGATGTTCCTGCCAGAGTTGGTCGATACTGTTAAGGATGACCCATCGTTCAAGACCCTCGACACGCTCAGGGTCTTCGTGCGCAGTCTTTACCTCGTATGCGGCTTTAACCTGATCGATGATAAAATCAAGGACCTCATCAGGGGATTTGTCTGTAAAATCAACATCCCCTTGATTTAATCCGAGAGGGAAGTGGGTGTTCACCTCACTCATTACAGCATCGGTATTGAGTTCGCCGGTTTCGCTATCGAAGCAATCCTGAAGCATTGCAGGCAGGGCATCCTCTATAATGTCGATGACAAGGGCATGTGGGTTTTCGGTATTTAGAACGTCGTTGCGGTAGCCGTAAACTACGCTCCGCTGATTGTTCATCACGTCGTCGTATTCGAGGATGTGCTTTCGAGCAAGGTAGTCACGCTGCTCAACTTTCTTTTGAGCGTTCTCGACGGACTTGTTAAGCCAGCTGTGTTCCAACTCCTGTCCTTCTTCAAGGCCGAAACGGTCCATCATTTTAGTCATGCGCTCGGCAGCCCCAAACTGCATCATGAGTTCGTCTTCGAAGCTGACGTAAAAAACAGAAACACCATTATCACCCTGGCGGGAACAACGGCCTCGGAGTTGACGGTCCACCCGGCGACTGCGGTGGCGCTCGGTCGCGATGACCATTAGACCGCCTTTTTCGTTTATGCCTTCACCCAGTTTGATATCGGTACCTCGACCGGCCATGTTTGTGGCAACGGTCACTGCTCCCGGTTGACCGGCCCGGGCTACGATTTCTGCTTCCTGCTCGTGGAACTTGGCGTTTAAGACGGAATGGGGAATTTTATCTCGCTTGAGCATACGCGCCAGAATCTCAGATGATTCGACGCTGGCGGTGCCGAGAAGAATTGGCTGCCCTTCTGTATGATATTCCCGAACAAGGTCGATGACGGCTTTAAACTTTTCACGCTGTGTTTTAAAGATCTTATCGTTAAGATCGACGCGGTTGATTTCCCGGTTCGTTGGCACCACAAGGACGTCGAGTTTGTAGATATCGCGGAATTCGGCAGCTTCAGTTTCAGCGGTGCCAGTCATGCCGCCAAGCTTCTCATAGAGGCGGAAGTAATTCTGGATCGTGATAGTCGCGTAGGTTTGAGTCTCACCTTCGATCTTAACGCCTTCCTTTGCTTCAACAGCCTGATGAAGTCCGTCAGACCAGCGACGTCCTGCCATCTTGCGTCCGGTATTCTCATCAACGATCATGACGCGGTTATCTTCGACCACGTAGTGCACATCCTTCTCGTAAAGCGTGTAGGCACGCATTAACTGAGAGATGGTATGCATTTTTTCCGCCTGCGCTGACATCTGCTGCTGCAGTTCGCCTTTCTTCTCAGCTTTTTGGCGATCAGAAAGAGAGTCGTCACCATCAATGACGGAAAAGGCATCGGACAGGTCAGGTAGGATAAACGCCTCAGGATCGTCAGGACTCAAAAACTGGCGTCCCTGTTCGGTCAGTTCTGCTTCGTGAGCTTTTGGATCAAGGGTGAAAAAAAGCTCTTCCTTAAGGGCGAAAAGTGCCGTCTTCTGGGGATCGCGATAAAATTCAAGCTCGGCTTTCTCCATGGCGCGGCGCACTTCGGCGTCTTCCATAGCACGAAGCAGCGCACGGTTCCGCGGCATGCCTAGCTTCACCTTGTAGTAGATCTCACCAGCCTCTGCCACGTTGCCGGCTTCCATCTCTTTTTTTCCTTCTTGAGCAAGATCATTGACCAGCTTCGTCTGCTTGCGATAGAGATTTTGAATGGCGCCTTTGAAGGTGTCGAACTGCTGATCTTGTCGTTGCGTGACTGGGCCCGAAATAATGAGTGGCGTTCTCGCTTCATCAACGAGAACAGAGTCGACCTCATCAATGAGGGCGAAATAGTGATTGCGCTGGACTTGATCTTCCGCGCTTTGAGCCATGCCGTTGTCGCGCAGGTAGTCGAATCCAAATTCGCTCGCAGTTCCGTAAGTGATATCTTTTTGATACTGCTCTTTGCGGATCTCGCCGCGTTGGTCGTTTTGGATACAACCCACGGTGAGTCCTAGCCATTTGAAGAGATAGCCCATCCACTCCGAGTCACGACGAGCGAGATAGTCGTTGACGGTGATAACGTGGACACCGAGTCCGGACAAAGCATTGAGGAAGACCGGTAGGGTCGCGACAAGGGTTTTCCCCTCGCCGGTGGCCATCTCAGCAATCATACCACGATGTAATCCAATGCCTCCAATCAGTTGGACATCAAAGTGAACCATTTGCCATTTGGTCGGATGGTCACAGACATCCCACTCTTCGCCGCAAAGTCTGCGGGCGGCATTTTTGACAACGGCATAGGCCTCTGGAAGAATTTTTTCGAGGTATTCAGCACGGACTGCTGGAAATTCTTCTTTGAGTTCAGCAAAGAGGATTTGGGCCTCAAGAATTTTAGCTGCCATTTCATCGTTGTTGAGACTACTCACTTCGGCAGGTTTGATGAAATCTGCGGCCTTTTTGAACTCTTCTGCGATGAGATCGAAGCGATTAGCCCAACCGATCAAAGTTGTGCGGTTTTCTTCTCCGTCGCGATTTAAGAGGACGCGTTCACTGTAACCCTCAATATTGAGGTTGTAGCGATCGAGATGTTCTTTCCACAAGGCAGTTTTGTCGCGCAGCACCTGCTCAGGCTCGTTCTGAAGCTGTTTTTCAATCTCGTTGATGCGGTCTACAATTGGTGCGATCTGCTTGATCACACGCTGATTTCGGCTGCCAACGATGAGTTTTAGGAACCACTTAAGCATGTTGAATGAGGGGAGGGGAAAAAAGGGAAACGAAAGTATAGAGCATCTCTGCCGAATTTCAGTCGATTTTCCGCATTGTCGCCGTGGTTGGGGGCGTGGTCAGGCGTGTCGCTGCAGGAATTCGTCGGCCAAAGCGCGGTAGGCGACTGCTCCGGAACATGAGGGGGCGTAGTCGATGATAGTCTGTCCATAAGAAGGCGCTTCACCGAGACGAATATTTCGGGGAATGATAGTTTGGTAAGTCACCTCTGGGAAATACTCGCGTACATCATTGATGACCATGGACGAAAGATTGGTTCGGCTATCCGCCATCGTCATAATAATGCCCTCCAGAACCACGTCGGGATTGGCACCGGACTCTTTAATCTGTTGGTGAACGCCAACGATTTTAGAGAGGCCCTCGAGACCAAAATATTCGCACTGGAGAGGAACGATGAGTTCGTCTGCAGCAGCAAGAGACGACGTCATTAAAACGCCAAGTGACGGAGGGCAGTCAATCAGCATGTAGTCAGCTGGATCTGACTGTCTGAATTCGGAGAGAATCCGGCGAAGTCGAATGAGGTGGTCCTCCTCCCGGGCCATCTCGATTTCGCAACCGGCTAGATCCATATCACAAGGACCCAGCGATAAGTTCTCGTATTTGGTCGGTAGAATGAGGTCGGCAATTGGAGTGTCTCCCATCAATGATTGGTAAACGCCCGGTTGGTCGCCCGGGACAAAGTCAAGCGCGCTAGTGGAATTGGCTTGAGGATCCATGTCCAATACGATCACCCGGACCCCCTTTTCTGCTAGGCAGGCACCCAGGTTGACAGAGGTCGTCGTCTTACCGACGCCTCCCTTCTGGTTTGCTATGGCGATGATCTTCATGGAGGACTTATCTTGTGACTTGGAAACGCCGAAGTTTGCCTGATCCTGGCAAAGGCGAAAGGGAAAAAAACGGGTTTGAGTAAATCTTGCAGCCGCAATTCCGTTTTTCGGTTATTTATTCAACAGGGTCAAAAGACGATCAACACCTGCAGATTACAGAGACAGCTTGATTAAGGTAGGCCGCTTTTCAATCCCTTAGTGTGTAGTTGGCTGCTGGTATAGGTGGAAGAAAGTGTTCCTAAATCAGGATGGTTCGCTTCATCCTAGCAGGTGAAGGAGGATCTATCGCTCTAGGCCAAGTAATTGAGGAACCGGATTGTCGATTTGGCCGATCGGGCGTTGACCTGCTCCGCGAGTGTCTCCGTCCCCGAGATCAGCGCGTCCGATATCTGCCAACTCCATCAGGCGCTTCACGACCTCCGGGTGGTCGGCTGCTACATCATTTTTGCAGGCGATATCTTCGACCACATTGAAAAGCAGAGACCGCTCAGAATTATCTTCCTTCCTCGAAAAATGAGGATGGTTTCTGAAATTTCCCATCGGGAGAAACAGTTTCCACGGACCAGAACGAACTGCCTGCATTTGCACTCCGTCATAATAGTAAAATGCCTTGTAGGGTGTTTTTGCCCCGACCTCCTCAACCATCAATGACCGAATATCATACCCGTCAATTTTTCGATCCTGTGGTTCTTTGCTGCCAGCCATTCGGGCAAAGGTGGGCAGTAAATCCATGGTCGTGCAGAATTCCTGGCTGATTGTCCCTTCTGGAATCGTTCCGGGCCACCACATGATTGTGGGGACACGAAATGCGCCCTCGGATGTCGTATATCCTCTTCCATGCAAAGGTTGATTGGATCCTCGGGTAACATTACCAGGCTCTGGTCGGATCGGTGCGCCATTGTCCGATGTCCAGATCACGAGAGTGTTTTCTTCGATCCCCAGCTCGACGAGTTTATCCAGGAGCTGTCCTTGAGACCAATCGAGTTCCTCGATCGAGTCTCCCCACGGTCCGTTTTTGCTCTTGCCGCGAAACTCCGGACTCGAAAAAGGAGTGGTGGTGCTGCCCGGCATGGCTTGGGGAAAGTAGAGAAAGAATGGTTCGTCTTTGTGCGCCTCGATCCACTCAATCGCTCGATTGGTATAGCGCTTAGTCAAGCCATCACGATCCACCGGAGCCTCGATCACCATCTCGTTTTCCAACAGCGGCAGTGGCGGCCAGAGTGAGCTGCCTGTCTGGGTTGCCAAGGGACTGTTCCGTTTTGCTATGCGTATTCCCGCTTCCCGGGTCATATCATCGCTGTAGGGAATCCCGAAAAAATAATCGAAGCCCTGTTGAGTCGGCATAAACACTGGTTGATCGCCGAGGTGCCATTTGCCAATTGTTGCGGTGGCGTAGCCCTGTTCTTTAAGCACTTCAGCAATGGTAATTTCGTCAGGATGTAACCCATAGGGAGAAACTGGACGCAATACCCAGCCATCCCTCTCGTTATGATGCATTCCGACGCGCTGAGAGTAACAGCCGGTCATAATGCTGGAACGAGATGGCGTGCAGACTCCCGCAGTGACACAGAAATGAGTAAATTTCCTGCCCTCTCGAGCCATCCGGTTCAGATTCGGAGTTCGATGGACCTTTGAACCGAAGGGTTCGATATCTCCGTAGCCTAAATTGTCTGTATAGATAATGATAAAGTTAGGCTTTTTGCCGTCCTCAGCTCCAAGCGCGAATCCTGCTGCAAGTAGCACAATGGAGAAGATCATTTTCATAATCAATCGCACCGAAGCGACCCTATCATTTTTTCAAAAACGCTACTAAATCCACCATCTCACGCTTCGTGATAGCCGCTTCCAATCCAACTGGCATCAGTGAATGCCCGATTGATTCAATCGATCGTATTTCATTTCTGGGGATGGTCAAGGTAATGCCTCCGGGCATGCGAAGGGTGATAGCTGTGGAATCTTCGGCGTAGAGAAGGCCACTCAGACTGGTGCCGTCTTTTTTATTCACGGAACGCAAAACCCAACGCTCTTCTACGGCTCGATTTGGATCAAGAATATCGGTAAGAAGAGCCTCTCGGGGTTTGATTTTCACGTCGTTCAAGGAAGGGCCCACGTCGACGCCCTCTTCACCTACTTTGTGACAGGTGACACATGCTGCCTTTTTAAATACGGCCAGCCCCTTGTCGGGATCGCCTTTGTGCGTGTTGAGAAGCGCCTTATACTCTTTCACGACTTTGGCCCGGTCACTATTGGTCTGGCCGAAGAGTTCTTTGGCGAGAGATTTGATCTCCTCGTTGGAACTGCGTCCATAAGACCAGCGGGTCATGGGAGGCATCACAGAGGGGCTGATCTCTCCGGCCTTCATCTTTTTCATCAACATGAGCCCACTACGGGTGTTGCCTGAGATTAGGGTTATTGCCTCGCGCCGTGGCGTTGGACCAAGCTTTTTCCAATTCTCAAAAAAATACTCAGCAACCGTCTCCCGCTTGTCAGGGGAGAGCATACGAACGGCCGCGGCCTGAATCTCGGGGCTTTCGGTGATCTGAATCAGTTCTTCTACAACCTCGAGTTTTTCGTTTAGAGGACGTTGGGCAACAAGGTCAAGCGCTGCAGTGCGATCCGCGAGCGAACGTTTTTGATCGCGTGCAATTTCTGTCGCACTTTCTAACAGGTTGGATAAAATAGAGGGTCCTTTGCCCAGTTCTGGTGGAGCTGCGGAAATCAATGCGGCAAGGCTTTTCTGCTTCAACGCACCGCGACGAAGGCCTTCGGAAATTCCGGAGACAACTTCGAAGTGTTGCCACTTAGGTTCCCCTTCGAGCTCGGAGACCACCTCATTCAGTGCTTTGAGATCTCCAAGAGCGGCAGTGTGCCGGGCCATGTCTCGAATCGCTCCGGCCGCCACCTCTCGAGGGTTTTCGGTGAAAACATCCCGATTATCGACCGGAACCGGAGAGAGCAGTTGCTGGAGTATGGCAGGTGCCTGTTCGCCATTAGAACTCAGAATTGCTTTGCGGAGCCAAGAATTCTGAGGCGACCTGATGATAGCCTCGGTAAGCCGAGTCGAATTCCTCTCGATGTCTGGAAATAGAGAGATTGCGGTAAACTGCACACGAGGTGCGTCAGCAGACCAGGACAGCTCCTTGATGGAAGTCGTGAACTTTTCACTCAATGCCTTTTCATGAATGAGATGGAGGGCGTTTTCGTGGACCTCGGAAGAGGGAACGGTAAGTAAACTTTTGATGTGATCTGTGGTGAGAGCACTCAGACCGTTCAACGTCCACGCGATGTGAACCGCTTCTTCAGGACTTTTATAATTACCGAGTTGTTGTTCCAATGCAGTGACGGCACTCTGATCTTGTTTCTCAACTAAAAGGCGCTGTGCAGTGGTGCGCCGCCATCCGTTTTTATGCCCCAATAGAGCTACCAAATCTGCTGACAGATCCGGAAGTTTCTCAACTTTTCGCGGTAAACTTCCTTTTTTTACAATCCGCCAAATCCGACCCTGATCAAATCCGGCTCGCATGTAGTGAGTTTTGGAAAACTCTTCAGGAAAAAAGCGCGAATGATCGATGAACCGGCGATACATATCGACGACATAAAGACCGCCATCGGGTCCATTTCGAATTTGAACAGGCCTGGTCCATTCGTCCGCAGAAGCGAGAAATTCTTCTCTCTCTCCAACTCGCTCAGCGATAAAGCTGGCTCCGTTTGGTATGAGTTTATTGCGAGTCACAAGCTGCGCCGTCGGATCGCACACAAAAATGTCGCCGGTTAGACCGGGAGCAGCATCGCCGGTGTAGACGCAGAGTCCGCACGCTGCGGTGTGGGTTCCCGCATGTGCAGCGGCGGTGGTGTGACTGAGGGAAACGGGGCGAACCGGTGCGCCCGATGGTTGAATGTCCTCATCCCCCTGGATGATACCTGCCAATTGGTTGCGTTTAACCACTTCGAGGGGCATTACCGTAAACTTGATGGGATTTCGGTTTGAGTTATAAAAATGGCGCCCAAAGGCATCGACTGATCCGCCATACTGGCCAACCCCGGGGATCGCTTTGAGGTCACCACTGCGCGGATTGTAGCGAAGATTGAGTCGGGCGAAATTTAGCGTCTTTGCAGGATTTCCTTCGGGATAGATTTCCTTCCCGTCGAGGCCATTGCAGAGGTAAATGTCGTTGTTTATATGGTATCGCGGGCTGGAAACCTGAAGCTGATTATGGCGTGGTTCATTACTGCGGAACAGGGTTTTGCATACATCCGCAACATCGTCTCCATCGGTATCCTTGAGGAAAAGGATTGCTGTTCTTGTTGTTGCGAGCAGCCCATCCTTCATCGGAAGCAGCCCCTGCACGTGATCGAGTTCCGCTGCCCACGTGGTTGCTTTGTCCATGACGCCGTCTCCATTGAGATCGGATAGTAAACGGATGCGAGAGAGCGGCGCTACGCTGTCAGTAGGCAATGGGTAATCGCCCATCTCAGCGACAAACATTCGGCCTTTTGCGTCCCAGACAACATCGACCGGATCACAAGTTAGCGGTTCAGAAGCGACGAGTTGGATTTCGTAATCGTCGTCGATCTCCCACGCGGCAAGACTTTCATCCGGAGAAAGTGGAAAACGACGGGGCAGAATACTTTCTCCGGTGATCGAGTATCCCATGTCGCTGGACCTTTCGGCAACGGCCCACCTTTCTTTGTAGGAATCGAGTGGATGGAGTTCGAGACGACGTATGTAACATTCTGCGAGTTCGCTTTGCAGCCCGATGTAGCCTGCGCTGGGATGACAGTTAGTGACTTCGTTGACCTTTTCCCCATTCAGCAGAATGGTCATGACGTCGCCACGACAAATGACTTCCATCCGGTTCCACTCTCCGAGTGGATTTTCGATGTCGTTCGGTCCACGGAATCCTTTGACGTCTTCCCAGTTCTCATCACGATGCTGCCAGTTAATTCGCGCCATGGTTTCGGCTTCAGCGGGAAAGTTGATTTGCTTGCCGGTGGGATCCCAAACGGGCTCTCCGTCACGATCTATTCTCACGCTCGCCGAAACTTTGGTAGGATCGATGGCGCCGTCTTTCTGTTTGCTCGCCAGGACAAGAATGTCTCCCGAACCACCTTCGATGAGTTGCGCTTCGAAACCGCTCATCTTGGTTCCACCATAGGCACCGTCCTCGCCGTAAGCATGGAGGAGCAGACCGCAGTCACGGGCGCGATCAGCGCGAGAGCCCAAGGTGCGCTCGCCCCATTTGTATTCCATTACTAGATGATAATCACGATAGGCCTTTTTCGTCCGGATATAGCCGAGGCCTCCTCCGGCTACCTTGAGATGACGTTCTTCATCGAGCATCCAGATTTTCGATGGATCGGTAGCTCCCGACCTCTTCCCGTTCAGATTGATGGTCCTCCCGTTCTGAGTGAGAAGATTTACAACTTTGTTAGGAACTACTGCATTTTCATCCTGACCTGGGCAGCTGCCGAATCCGACGGCTAGCATAGCGAGGGTGATTCGGACTGATAGAGAGCTCACCATCTTTAATTAGTTATCTGAATTGGTAAGAAATTCTTGTATCGTGGCGGGTCAAATTTTGGTAACTTTTCACGACCGACCATAGGAGTTTCTTAACGATCAGCTTTTCGAAGTGTCTGAAGTTAATCGTAGTGAGAGGGCACTGATTGTCACCCTTTTTTTGAAGGGTGATTCGATTGTTGAATAGCCTGAGGGCAAACTTGACGGGTGGTCGGAAATCGGTTTACTGGCAACCGTATGCCAGACACAAAATCTGTTCTTGCGGCGTTTGCGCATCCAGACGATATCGAGTTTGTCGCCGCCGGGACTCTCTTGCTTCTTCGCGAGAAGGGATATCAGCTCCACTACATTAACATGTGCAGTGGTAGTTGCGGCACGGCCGAATATTCGCCGGAGGAGGCTCGAAAGATTCGCAAAAAGGAGGGGCAAAGTGCGGCAGCGATTCTCGGGGCGACGTTTTATGATAGTATCGCCGACGACGTGGAGCTGGTTTACTCTGTTGAGCTGCTTCGAAAGTTGGCCGCAGTGGTCCGCGAAGCGAAACCTGAGATTGTCCTGACCCATTCGCCGCAGGATTATATGGAAGACCATATGAATGCCTCCCGGCTCGCCGTTAGCGCTGCCTTTATTAGGGGGATGCCTAATTTTATATGCGATCCGGAAACATCCCCCTGTGATGGTGAGGTCGCCGTTTATCATGCCATGCCCCATGGTTTGATCGACGGGCTGCGTCGACCGGTGGAGGCTGAATTCTATGTCGATACCGGTTCGGTCCACAAGGTCAAACGCAAAGCGCTCGCGGCCCATGAGAGCCAGAAGAACTGGTTGGACCGATCCCAGGGAATGGATTCCTATTTGATTACGATGGATGAAATGTCACATCGCGTCGGCGAGATGGCAGGGGACTTTGCTCATGCGGAGGGTTGGCGAAGGCATAGCCATATGGGTTTCAGCGCATCGGCCGGTTTTGATCCTCTCGGGGAAGTATTAAAAGAACAAATATCGATAAACACCAACTACGATGCCTAGAAAACTATCGAAAATTTCACCGGATTGGTGGGACTACACCACTCTCGAAGATGGCATTATCAGGGATGCCGCAGCGCTATCGGAAAAAGACCTGGAACAGCTTTCTCGGCCGGGCTTCAAGGTTGTGATGTACGATACGCTAGAAGATTTTTATCTGGCCGAGGCTCTCGAGTATATTGATGCCTGGCGTGACGCGACCGCGGATAACCCCTCCGGAATTTGCGGTCCGATTGGTCCGACCGAGCAATTGCCTCTCGTGGTGCGGCTCGTGAATGAATTGGGTATCGATGTCTCAAATGCTCATTTTTGGGGAATGGATGAATGGATCGGCGAAGATGGTAAAGAGGTTTCGATCGACCATCCTCTCTCGTTTGAAAGGGCCGATCGTCATCTCTGTTTCGACCGCTTTAAAAGCAAGATCCCCGATTCCCAACTGCATTTTCCAAAGGCCGACGTCTCTGAGTTTGTTGCCAGTTGGGATGGCGTTCGATGCCGGGTCATGCAGGGTGGCCAGGGCGATATCAAGCACTGGGCCTTCAACGATCCGCTGCGACGCGAAGGCAAGTATGCGGATGAGCCACCGAGCCCGGAGGAGTATCGCAAACTCGGGACGAGAATCGTTGAACTGCACCCTATCACTCTGGCTCAAAACGCACGTACCTCCGGTGGCGGCAACATATCAATGGTGCCCAGTAAAGCGGTGACAGTAGGTCCTGTGGAGACCTGGAAAGCAGAAAAGGTTTCGATCTGGCAGGCGGGTACTCACGATAATCCGCTTGGACAACGACTCACCGCACTCATGATATCAAAGGGTATCACCGACTCGTCAGTGCCGATGTCACTGCTCGCGGATCATCCCAACGTTCAGTTCAACTACTATCGGGGTGGCCTCGGAAGCTGCGATGTGGAGATGCACTAAAATTCCGGCGATTCTGATCCCTGATGGATTCGACAAAAGTATATCGGTTGGTAAAAGTGAATCTAAAGCTGAATAATCTGCTCGATTCGTTGAACCAATTTACTTGCGAATGTGGTCGTTATACGGCAAAAGGACTTAGCGATCGGGAGTTGGTTGATCTAGGTATATAATTAACCAAAATCGTTGAAAGCTCAAAAACTAGTCTTCAAACCGTAGCTTAAAGGATTCTCATTCTCATCGGTTAAAATTAGGACACGCTTTCTAGCAAACGCCGATGATCGAAAACTCAGAAACCGCTTAGTTTTAAAAATTGCGCGATTAGCTCAGGGGTAGAGCACCTGCTTCACACGCAGGGGGTCGCTGGTTCAAATCCAGCATCGCGCACCATTTAAGGCCTGCTTTTGCAGCTTTTTCCCGCCGAGACATAAGCTCTCTCTGGTGCTCTGGCGAAGGCTCTCTTCATAGCCTAAACCGAAAAATTCCCTACAATCTCAAGGTGAAGGCCCATGGCAGGGTTTCGTTGCCGTCGGTGGATTAGTTCTGGCCGTGAACAACTGCAGAAAGAGACCCGTCCATTCCGAGTAGCAACTGAGCGAGGCTCGGATTGTGTTTCTCGATTTCCTTGGCGAGTTCGCGAATGTCCTTTTTGAGGGAGGCGTGAATCTCGGAATCTTTCTGAGAAAATGTGGCGGGACCAGCAGCAGCGCTTTCAAGTAGTTCGAGAGCGCGGGTACTACTGCTGCGCTGTGATTTTGAGAGATACATGGTTGAAGAGGGTGCCGGTCTTTCTGTTGAGAGGGGTCGAAATCAAAAAGTTCACTCGTTGGGATAAGACGGCCCAGGTGCCTGTCCATCCTTCTGCAAGTCACGAATTTTCTCTTTGAGAAGAACGTGCGCGGTATCGGCAGCATTTTTGCCGTAGAATCCGGTTTTTGAGAGATTCTCAAGAAGTTCCTTCACCTGCTTTGTGGTGGACAGAGTGATCTGAACGGTCTCGGTCGTGTTCTTTGGTCTGGGCATCTATCCGGGAAGGTAATAATAGTAATGGCATTGTTATAGTATAATAATGGTTATCGTCAAAGAGTTTTGGACGATTTTTCCTGATTTGCTAATTCAGCCACCGTCGTTCCTGGAAAATCCACCGGACTCACGCCGTGTTAAAAGAATTGCGAAAATAAGTGACAAGGGGCACGATTCGGACGTGATGATTCGCCATTATTATTCCCTCCTGATTCTATTAATTGCCTTCGCTGGATTCAGTGCCATGTCAGTAACAGCGCAGGATACTGTTGACTCCGACGCGGCAGACGTAACTGATACTGGAAAAGAAGAAATGAGTGATTCAAAAAACCTTGAAGTTGCGACGATCGGCGGCGGCTGTTTCTGGTGCACGGAGGCTGTTCTTGAACGTGTCGATGGAGTTGTTGATGTCGTGTCAGGCTATATGGGTGGTCATGTCGAGAACCCGACCTATGAGCAGATTTGTACGAAGACCACTGGTCATGCGGAGGTCATTCAAGTGACATTCGACAGGACTGAGATTTCATTTGAGGAAATCCTCGATATTTTCTGGCAGGCTCACGACCCAACGACCATCAACCAGCAAGGCGCTGATCGTGGGCCTCAGTATCGGTCGGTAATTTTTTTCCACTCCCCGGAACAGAAGAATTTAGCGGAAGAATCAAAAAAGGCTCTGGATGCCAGCGGCGCCTACTCGTCCCCTGCAGTAACCCAAGTTTCTGAGGCATCCACATTCTGGGAAGCGGAGGGCTATCATCAGGATTACTACCGCCTTAACAAAGACAAGAATCCTTATTGTCGTGTGGTGATTACTCCCAAGATGAAAAAGCTGGGTTTTGAATAGACCCGAATTTTGTCGCTTTATTTGCCGTCGATCGGACGGCAGCTTGACTCATCTGATTCCGAACAAGATTCCGAGGGGTGGCCGAAGTTGAAGAACACCACCGCGCTGGTGGCTCCGATGAGGCTTCCCGCAATGGGCAACCAGATCTGAGAAAGGCTTAATTTTCCAACCATGGTCAATGCGACGGCGACGGCTGGGTTGAGGACTGCCAATGAAGTTTCTCCCAAGGTGTAAATAGCAGCAATCACTGTGAATCCGATCGCGATACCATAGAATTGGTTCCCTGTGACCGCCTTAGCGGTGGCTACGTTCATGATCACCCAGACTAGGAGAAAGGTGAAGAGTATTTCACCAACAAGCGCCGGTCCGACAGAAAGCTGTGTCGCAGTGACCTCGGCTTCGCCCTTGAAGAGGGCAGAAGCGAGAAGCGCAGCGAGGAACGCACCGAGGAACTGAACAGCCATGAAGCTGAACATTTCTCTTACCGAAATGTAGCACCCCCGAATAAGGAAAGCCAAGCTAACGGCTGGGTTGTAGTGAGCCTTCGAGATGTGACCTCCTGCGTAGACCACTGCCACCAAAACTGTTCCGATTGCCAGTGGACCGTAGGCTCCAGCCTTTCCGTAGACGGAAGCGACACAGATCGTGAAAACCAGAAAGAACGTGCCGATGAATTCGTGGGCGAGGCGATTCATTAGATTAGCTGGTGATAACCATCAAATGACTCCGCTGGTGACGAAATTTTCGAGCGAAGGTCGAGGATTTAGGGCCAAATGTGTTAACGCAATGGGATTACGTTTTTCAATTTTGGGTTCTTCTAAACAAAACCTTCTTATTCGATCAGGTACTGCGACATGGCGGTATCAATGTCCATTCCGCCCCGGAGGAGTGTGTTACCTTCAAACAAGGCAGCCGGATCGATGCCTTTGGAATCTTCCCAGTCAGACTCCTCAACCTGACCGCTCTGGCCATATGCTTTGAGGGGATTGTGATAGGTAACTTGCTCGATCTGCTCCTCGCTGATCCCTCGTTCTTTCATGAGGGCAGCGGTCTTCGGAACCGCTAATGGGTCAGATATGCCCCAGTCGGCAGCGCTGTCGACAACGATATTTTCAGCTCCGTATTCGAGCATGAGTTCCACCATGCGCTCGTTACCGAGTTTGGTGTGGGGATAAATCGTGAAGGCGGTCCAGTATCCTCGATCGAGCACTTCTTTAACGGTTTCTTCGTTGTTGTGGTCGATGATAACCTTGGAAGGATCAATTCCAACATCTTCGAGAACATCCATAGTCCGAATAGTTCCCTTCTTCTTGTCTCGGTGGGGCGTATGGATCTGGATGGGGAGGTCAGCCTCAAGTGCGAGTTCGGCCTGCTTGATTAAGTATTTTTCTTCAGCTTTGGTCTGGTCGTCAAAGCCGATTTCGCCGATACCAACAACGCCCTCCTTGCAGATGTAGAGCGGCATCAGTTCGAGAACAGCTTCGGCAAGTTTCTCGTTGTTCGCTTCTTTGGGGTTCAGCCCGATCGTGCAGTAGTGTTTGATGCCGAATTGGCTCGCCCGGAATCGTTCAAATCCAATAAGTGAATTGAAATAGTCCTTAAAAGTGCCTGGCTCGGTCCGAGGTTGCCCCTGCCAGAAAGAGGGTTCGATTATGGCCGCAACACCGGCGGCAGCCATCCGTTGGTAGTCGTCGGTGGTGCGGGACACCATATGAACATGAGAATCAAAGAAGCGCATTTTTTGTAGTTAGGTTAAGTCAAGCTTTCGCGAACGAGTTGTTCTTCTATTGTTTGTCCGAGTAAATACCAATTAAGTTCACCCGAATCGATCAAAGCGAGTTCTCCGGTGAGTGACTCCTGAAGATCGATTAGTGAATCTCCCGATTCCGACACGACAAGGGACGCCGCGGCTCGGTCGCTAGGGTTTTCGCTGCCGGCTACCTTTCGAATGTCATCACTGTGACGCTCGTCTAGAAACCCTATGACACTTCGCCATGCTTCTGGTGTGATGACCCGTCCTGCGGCCCAACGTTCGTGTGCGAGGTCCGAAATTGCTTCGGCCAGAGGTCGGTTCTTGCGCTCAGCGACGCCGTGGATGCGATGGAGCGGACGAGTCATGAAGATCGCTTTCAGCATCATCTGGTTCCACGCTTCTTCGGTGAAGTGCATCTGGGGAAAAGGGTTGTCGAGGGCGATGGCGTCGAAGATATCAACGATGTTCGTTCGGAGTCCATCCACCGCTGCCTCGATCAGTTCGTCTTGATACGGCATCCATTGTAGGGAGGAGAAAAGTGCGATTTGCTCCCGAATATCCGCTGTGTTGAGAACGGAAAAAAAGGTTTCGAGAAAGATGGTCTTCTCTTGCTCGCCGAGGACAAGAAGCAGAGCGACTCTTGCGGCTCGATATTCATCCCAGCCATCGAAGGGGGAATCATCGGCACCTTTTATTTTTGCAGACTTATCAAATCGTCTGGAAACACCGCTGAATGAGTAATAGAAAGGGCGCTTCTCGAAAGTCACCGAGAGGTTTGAAATAGTGTCTCGCAACCAGGAGACAGCGTCCGGGTCTGCTGACTCCGCGAGGCTCTCGATTAGTTTTTCACGCATGATCTATCCCCCATAAGATCAGAGGGTTTTGGTCTCCCGTCAATGGTCTTGGATACCGAGGTAACGGTCTTTTTAGTCTACCGATCGCTAACTCGTTTTGGGTCTGGTTTCTTCCGTTTCTGGAAGGCGGAGATTTCGGTTTTGAGGACTTCAACTGCTTTTTCAATCTGGCGGTCTTTCCCTTTGGGCAGTTCCCCCGGTTCATTCCAGACGAGAAAGTCAGGTTTAGCACCATTCATTTCCATGTCGGCTCCATCGCTGAGACGGAACCAGCCGCGAAAGGGGATTCGGAGCGTGCCGACGTCCATGATTTGTGAGGAGCCGGTCGAGATGACGCCGCCGGACGTAGTGACTCCGACAAGTTTCCCACGATCGAGATGTTTCACCGCATGACTGAAAATCTCAGCGTTTGAAAAACTATTCTGATTGCAGAGAACCGTGATTGGTTTGCTCCAGGTTGCATAGACGCGCCGATCCTGAGGATAGCCCGCTGATCCGCCGCGCGGAACTGTAAACGCATGATCAGGAGGAGTCAGGACAGTTAGCAAGTGATCTGCTGTAAACCCTCCTCCATTGTTTCTTACGTCAATAATGAGACCGTCTTTCCCGGCCCCCTCGGCATAGATCTCTTCTTCGAATTTGATAAACTCATTCCATTGCATGCGCGGCACGCAGACATAGCCGATCTTTCCTTCGCCTAGCTTTTCGACCATCTCGCGATTTTGACGAATGAGGTCAGATTTCATTAAGTTTCGAATGGTGGTGTAGGTGACGGGTCGCAATGAGACTTCGCGGTTTTCCTGTTTCTCGTTTTTGGGCTCTGGTTCACCCTTCTCGGACTTGTTTGGAGGAAGAGTCTGAACCGAGAGCCGGATGTCGCGTTCCAGAGGTCCGTTGAGAAGAGTCGTCAGATCCGTCTTTCGATCCACTTTGGTTCCGTCGATTTCGAGAATAATTTCCCCAGGTTGAAGCCGACTGCCCTCTTGGTCTGCGGGGCCCGTGGAAACGACCTTCTTGATCTTGAGGCCTGGGCCATCGAAGAAAGTATCCCAAGTTACTCCGAGGTGAGCAGTCGTGGGAGTCCAGCCTCCTGCTGGTTTCCACGGGGTCTCGCCAAAGGCATTTGAAGAGGCCGTGAATCCTAGGTGCGACCCATTCAATTCGCCCAGCATCATACCGACAACCCGATCAAAGACTTGATTGTCGGCAGCTTCCGCTGCGATGGGAGCATACTTCTCGCCAATCTTCTCCCAGTCGAGATTGTTCAGTTTCGGGTCATACCAGATTCTTCCCATGGTTCGCCAGATCTGGCGAAACGCGGTGCGGCGGTATTCGACTCGGTCGAGTTCCTGACGAGCGCGGAAAGAATATGATTTGGAAGTGCCTTTGCTAAGAGAGGAGGGGACGCCATCAACGAGCCAAAGAATGGTGTCGTCTCTGGCAATCCATTGAGCAAGAGAGCCACGCTTTGAAGATAGCGTTGCAGGCGTTGTGAGCTTGTCTGGGAAAGTGACGTAGTAGGTGGCATCGTTATTCTTGATCTTGGCTCCGAAAGCAAGGCGCTTGGAGTCGTGGGACCAGAATATATTTTTCTCGGTTGAATCCGGGATCGAGATTCGGCGGATGCGCTCGTAGATTCCTTCGAAGTCAATCTTGACCTCTGGTAGTTTGGGTTCTGGCTTGGCCGGAGGCTTCTCTTCTTTCTTGTTCTCAGAGTCGGATGCTGTCTTCTCGTCTAACTCGTTTTTTTGCGTCGCTCCTTGCTTCCCGGGAACGGGCTCCTTCGTAGTGGCTGAATTTGGTTCGGGTGCCTTCGTTTTGGGGGCCGATGGAGGCGCTTGTTCCGGATCAGCAGGCGTTCCCTTTGGAACAGGATTTACCTTCTTCGGTTCAGGCGAAGGGGCTCGCGGTTTCGGTGGAGTCGCCTTCTTGCGTTCCTTTGACATCTTGGTTAGGGCATCTTTGAGGGCTCGGTCTCGGCTGTCTTCTTCTTCGTCAGATCGCGAGAGATAGACGTAATAAATGTCCGTTTCCTTTTCGAAGCGCCTCCCTGTGAAGGCGAGAATCTTTCCGTTTGGCGACCACTTAGGGTTGCTATCGGAATCTGGATGACGGGACAAATTGTAGGGCTCTCGTTTTCCGTCTGCAGAAGCAATCCAGATATCGCGATTAAAATCTGAGTCGCTCTTGGCGTAGGCGATCCATTTTCCGTCTGGAGACCAGTCGTATTGCATGGAGCTCCAGGACTCGATGAGAAGTTTTGCATTCTCACCATCGGGATCAGAGGTCCAGAGATCTCCCCTCCCAACGTGATAGCAGATTCTCTCTCCTCCTGGAACAAAGGTTAGATCGTGTTTCGCCTTTCCATCGTTGGTAATCTGGGATTCTTTGAACTCGCGGTTCTGCCACCAGTAGCTCTCGGCCTCAGCTCTTTGGGCGGACCAGATATCTGTTGTTTGCCCATCATCCCGGATAAAGAGGACGGATTTTCCGTCGGGGCTCATGACCGGTTCTCGCTCCTCGGCTGCTGTTTTAGTGATGGGGACGGGCTCCTTAAGCTCTGTATCCATGATCCAGATATCGCCTCCTGCAGCGAACGCCATTTCCAAGCCATCACGACTAAAGCTGAGATTGGTAGCCTTTGTCAGAGTTCGCCTGAGGATAGGATCTCTCGTGAGGTCTCCGCTGGGGAACAGGGAGATCTTTTGAGGTCTCGCTGTTTTGCCCTCCGTCTTGGACAACCGAAAGAATTCGAATCCTGATCGATAGGTGATAGTCGAGCCGTCTCGGGAGACAGTGGGCAGCAGGGCGGGATCTGTTTTTTGGGGTGCTAATTCCTTTTCTTCTCCCGACTCGAGGTCGCAACTCCAGATAGAAAAGAGGCCGCTTTCGCCATGATCTCCTGTGTAGTAGAACCCAGAGCCGTCCTCGTTCCAAACTGGTGAGCTTGCTCCCGTTTCGCGGGAAATAATCTTGGTGAATTTTACCTGGTCACTTTCGAGGTTTTCAGCCATCCATATCTGGGAAGAGCGTGACCCTCGGTAGCCTCTCCGGTAGAGGTCTCTACCTTCCCGTGTGAAAAGTAGCTTCTTGCCATTGGGCGAGAGTGAAGCTGTTCCGAAGCTGTGTTCCGCGTCGAATAATAAAATTTCTGCGGTGCGAGCCTCGAGGGAGACGCGATAGAATCGATAGGCGCTTCGCGAATTAAAATCTCGCCGTCCACGGATGACGATTGACTTACCATCGGGATACCAATCGACCCCTCGCGACCCTTCGCTGTGAAAGGTCACCTGGCGTGGTAGGCCGCCTTTCAACGGAATGGTAAACACCTGATCTGCTCCGGTTCGTTCGCTCGTGAAGGCGAGCGTTTCTCCATCGGGAGAAAATAGAGGGAATCCGTCAACTGCGGGATGAGTCGTAATTCGCCGAGCATCCCCACCCTCGGAAGAGGCAATCCAGATATCTCCTGCCCACGCAAAAGACAGCTGGGAACCGTCTGGAGAGAGAGCAGGCATCGTCGCCAACCGAATTGGATCGGTGACCTCTGCCTCCTGAGCCGGAGAGAAGTTTTTGAATCCGGAAAGAAGCAAAAGCCATAGTAAGAAACAGTGAGGCCTGGAAATATGACTCATGATGGCAAAAGAGGTGTCTTGTTGGGGGATTGTGAACGAGTCCTTATCTGCTGTCGAATTCTCATTGGAGATTCTTCGAGCGCAAAGCGGCTAACCGAATTCCTTGAGGCGTATGGTTGCCTCTCGGCTCATATGATTGAAAGTGGTCGCTATGACGGTTTTTCGATTCCTTTCCCACTCGTTTTTTCTTCTTTTTGGAGTTCTTGTTATAGTGACTGTTTTTTCGTCTTGCCGAGGAGGTTCCGGTAGCGGGAATACGCTGGTCGTGGGAATGGAACTTGCCTATCCACCTTTCGAAATGCGTGGCCCAGACAATGAGCCCGACGGAATTAGCGTTCGGATGGCTGAGGACCTAGCTGCGTTCATGGGCAAGGAACTGGAAATCAGGGACGTGGAATGGAACGGGATTATTCCTGCGCTCCAGTCCGGTAAGATCGATTTGATTATCTCATCCATGACCCGGACCCCGGAGCGTGAACGGGCCATCGCCTTCTCTGACGGCTATGTTACCAACGGCCTGTGCATGCTGGTGGGTAATGATTCCTCAATCCAAACCATTGATGATCTTGAACCCGGAAAGGCAAGGGTGGCCGTGAAAATGGCGACCACTGGTCATCAATGGGCGACGTCCAATCTAAGCGGGGTCGAACTAATCAAACTCGACGAGGCCGCTAAATGCGCTCTTGAGGTTGTCCAAGGGAAAGCGGATGCATTCATCTACGATCAAATTTCAATTTATCAATTTTGGAAACAGAATGAGGAAAAGACGCGCCCCATCCTCAGCCCAATTCGCGAGGAGACATGGGCTATCGGGCTTAGGCGAGAGGACGAGGCTCTTTTAGTCGAGGTGAATGCTTTCCTTAAAAGCTACCGTGAAGCCGGAAAGTTCGATGAACTCGGATTGCAGTACATGGCCGAGCAGAAGGCTGCCTTTGAATCGATGGGCGTCCCTTTTATTTTCCATTGAGTCAGAGTTGTAGGTTAAGAGGCTGAGAGTGCCATTATGACGCACCAATCTGGTCGCACCTGAGACAAATAGGCGCGCTTCACCGGGAATTGGGTAGCAATAAGAGAGGTAAGATAACTCCAAACTTATTGATTAAGAGCGGGTTAAGAGAAAATCCAATCGATTGGCACATTGATTGCGCCCTTAACGGGGAAAGAAAATAGCGGCTCGCCATCGATGGTTCAAACTACCCGGCAGCCCAAAAAACCAACCGATCCCATCGGTAGAAAGAAAAAAATATGAGCAAAATTCTTGGAATTGACTTGGGAACAACAAATTCCTGTATGTCAGTGATGGAAGGCGGGCAGCCGGCAGTTCTTGAGAATGCCGAAGGTGGCCGCACGACGCCTTCTGTGGTGGCATTTAGTAAGGACGGCGAGCGCCTCGTTGGCCAGGCAGCAAAACGCCAAGCCATCACCAATCCAAAAAATACCATCTTTTCGGCGAAGCGACTGATTGGACGAAAGTTTGATGAGTTGGCTGAGGAGGAAAAAAAGACGCCCTACGAGATCGTTAAAGCCAGTAACGGTGATGCTCACATCCAAGTCGAAGTGGGCGGCGAGTCCAAAACCTACAGCCCGCAGGAAATTTCTGCTATGATCCTCAGCAAACTTAAGGCTGATGCTGAGTCTAAACTTGGGGAATCGATCACCGAAGCTGTGATTACGGTTCCGGCCTATTTTAACGATTCTCAGCGAAACGCGACCAAGGCCGCTGGCGAAATTGCAGGTCTCGATGTGAAACGAATTGTCAACGAACCGACCGCTGCTGCGCTGGCTTATGGTCTCGACAAGCAGGGGGAAGAAAAGATCGCCGTATATGATCTTGGTGGTGGAACTTTCGACATCTCAGTTCTCGAAATTGATGAGGGTTTCTTTGAGGTTCTTGCCACGGATGGAGATACCCAACTCGGTGGTGATGACTGGGATAATGCTATCATAAGCTCGATTGTAGATCAGTTTAAGTCAGACACTTCAATTGATCTTAACGGCCAGCCCGACGCTCTTCAGCGTATTAAGGAAGAGGCAGAAAAGGCAAAGATTGCGCTCTCTTCGGCGCAGAATTACGAGATCAACCTTCCGTTCATTACGGCCGATCAAAGTGGCCCCAAGCATATTCAGCAGACCCTGACCCGTTCTCAGCTTGAGCAGATGACCGACCATCTTTTCGAGCGAACCAAGCGTCCTGTGACTTCGTGCCTGAAGGAGGCCGGTGTTTCCGCCGGTGACATTGATGAACTTGTTCTTGTCGGTGGCATGACTCGAATGCCGAAGGTGGTCGATACAGCCAAGGAGCTTGCCGGTAAGGATCCTCACCAAGGAGTGAACCCCGATGAGGTGGTTGCTGTAGGAGCTGCGATCCAAGGCGGGGTTCTCGCTAAAGATCCAACGCTCGGGGATGTGGTGTTACTCGACGTGACCCCGCTCTCACTCTCTATCGAGACCATGGGTGGCATTGCCACTCCTATGATCGAGCGCAACACGACAATTCCAGCGAAGAAATCCCAGGTGTTCTCTACTGCGGCTGACAACCAGCCTTCTGTTGATATTGTGGTCTGCCAAGGAGAGCGAAAAATGGTTTCTGACAACAAGATGTTAGGCAACTTTCGGTTGGATGGCATCAATGCGGCTCCTCGTGGAATGCCTCAGATTGAGGTGACCTTTGATATCGATCGCAATGGTATCCTTAAGGTTTCTGCAAAAGACAAAGAAACTGGCAAGGAGCAAAACATTTCCATTGAGGGATCGTCAGGTCTTAGTGATGACGAGATCGAAAAGGCTAAGCAGGAGGCAGAGCAGTATGCTGATGCGGATAAAGAAAAGGCTGAGGGAATCGAGATTCGCAACACGGCGGATAACGCAGTTTACACCGTGAAAAAGCAACTTGAGGAACTTGGCGACCAACTCCCTGCCGAAGCTAAAGCTGAAATCGATCCGCTCGTTGCTGACGTCGAAGAGGCCCTAAAGGGAGACGACAACGATAAGATTAAAGAAGCCTCGGATGCCCTCCAGAACAAGTTTGGAGAGTTGGCAGCCGCTGCTCAGCAAGCAGCTGCCGGAGCTGGCGTTGACCCTGCGGCGGCCGCTGCCGCTGCTGCTGCAGGCGCCGGTGGAGCTGCTGCCGGTTCAGACGACAGTTCTGAAGAGCCCAAACAGGCTAAAGGAAACGTCGTGGATGCGGAATTTGAGGAAGTCAGTGAAGACAAGTAAATGAACCAATTTGCTTCGCATTTCGTAGGGGATGCGAGGGATTACAATACCGCGGATCGTCGGCCCGCTCCTGAAGAAAGTCCTTCCAGAGGCGTGCCCAACGAACTGCGGAATTTCAACCAAAACAAAACCAAAACAAACCTAACCAACAATAATGGCAACTAACATCACACCTCTCGGAACTCGCGTTCTCGTGAAGCGTATCGAGCTCGAAGAGCAGAAGTCTGAAGGCGGTATTTTCCTCCCTGACACTGCCAAGGAAAAACCTCAGGAAGCTGAGGTCGTCGCACTCGGAAACGGCAAAAACGAAGACGGTGAAGTCGTCGAGTTTTCTGTCAGCGTGGGCGACCAAGTGCTCATCTCCAAGTATGGAGGAACTGAAGTCAAGGTCGGTGGCGACGAATGCGTCATCGTCAACGAAAGCGATATTCTCGGTATCCTTTCCTAATATCTAACCGGGTTCGGTCAATGACCCAACTCTCCTAAATTTCAACAAACAAAAAACCTAATAAAACAACATGGCTAAACAATTGTCATTCGACGAAGAAGCACGTCATGCTCTCCTTTCCGGTGCGCAAAAGCTTGCACGCGCGGTCAAGGCGACACTCGGACCTGCAGGACGCAATGTCATTCTCGACAAGAAATTCGGCAGCCCTACGATCACCAAAGACGGTGTGACGGTGGCTAAAGAAATCGAGCTGGACAACGCATACGAAAACATGGGCGCCCAGCTCATTAAGGAGGTTTCCTCCAAAACTTCCGACATTGCTGGTGACGGAACGACAACGGCGACTGTTCTTGCGGAAGCAATCTACAGCGAAGGTCTCCGCAATGTGACCGCCGGTGCTAACCCTACCAGCCTTCAGCGCGGTATCCTCAAAGCTTCCGATGCCCTCGTTGCAGAGCTTCAGAAGATCTCTACTGAGGTCACTGACACCAAAGAAATTGCTCAGGTGGCGACCGTTTCTGCCAACTGGGACCAAGAGATTGGTGACATCATCGCCGACGCGATGGACAAAGTGGGCAAGGACGGCACAATCACAGTCGAGGAGGCCAAGGGAATCGAAACTACTCTCGACGTTGTCGAAGGTATGCAGTTCGACAAGGGTTACCTCTCTCCCTACATGGTGACTGACACCGATGGGATGGTGGCTGACCTTGACGACGTTCTGATCCTCATCCACGAGAAGAAGATATCGAACTTGAAGGATATGCTTCCCCTCCTCGAGAAAGTTGCCCAAAGCGGTAAGCCGTTCCTCATCATCGCTGAGGATGTTGAAGGTGAAGCTCTGGCAACTCTCGTGGTGAACAAGATCCGTGGCACTCTGAACGTGGCTGCCGTTAAGGCTCCTGGTTTCGGCGATCGCCGTAAAGCCATGCTTGAAGACATCGCCATCCTCACCGGTGGCCGCGTCATTACCGAAGATCTCGGCATCAAGCTGGAGAATGTAACGGTTGATGACCTTGGCTCTGCCAAGTCTGTCAAAATCACCAAGGAAGAAACGACTATCATTGAAGGTGCTGGCGGCAGCGATGCAATCAGCGGGCGCGTCTCCCAGATTCGTCGTCAGATCGAAGAAACCACTTCCGACTATGACCGTGAGAAGCTCCAAGAGCGTCTTGCTAAACTTGCCGGTGGTGTAGCAGTGATCAATGTTGGCGCTGCCACTGAGACTGAGATGAAAGAAAAGAAGGCTCGTGTTGAAGATGCCTTGCACGCTACCCGCGCCGCTGTCGAGGAAGGTATCGTTCCTGGTGGTGGTACAGCTCTAATCCGCGCTCAGGGTGGCGTTGGTGAACTCGGTCTAGAAGGTGACGAGGAAACTGGTGCTGACATCGTAAGGCGCGCTATCGAAGCTCCGTTGCGACAGCTCTCCGCTAACGCAGGTCGCGAAGGTGCCCTTATCGTTGAGCACGTTAAGAACGAGTCCGGTAATGTTGGTTACAACGTCGCCACCGATACCTACGAAGACCTCGTAGCTGGTGGTGTGGTTGACCCAACTAAGGTGACACGCAGCGCTCTTCAGAACGCCGCTTCTATCTCCGGGCTTCTCCTTACTACAGAATGTCTCATCTCCGACATCCCGGAGCCTGAGGCTGCTGGTGAAGCACACGGCCACGACCACGGCATGGGTGGCATGATGTAATCTTGCCGCCAGGTTTCGGATCGTGAATTTCGCGGTCCGAATCTGAATTTCAAGCCGGGCGCTCTGAAAGGGGCGTCCGGCTTTTTATTTTTTGCGGCTGTTTCTGATGGATCCGGTTATGGACCTGGGAGGAGCAAGACGGGGAGAGATTACGATGACAAGAAGGGTTGTATGGGGATGGAGATAGTAATGATACCGAAGGCAAAAGCTTGAGACGAAGAAGAGGTAACTCCTGCTGCAAGGTGAGACATTAGCGCGTTTAAATGATTGAAGTCGCCCATATTTCCGCCGTTCCTAATATTCGCTTAGGAAAGCGGAATGAGTTAAAATGCAGTAATGGCTTGAGGAGAAGCCACCACAAGTCTGCCTCATTGACAAAATGCGGTGCTCGGAAATTCAGCCACGAAATTGCAGCTCTGACATTTGGGCTAAATACTGACGATTTACTGCGTGACGACCAGAGGGCGAGAGATTAGCCGAACCCGATCTGGGAGCGAGGTTATTTTGAAGTCATTTGGAAGACCCCATCCCAGCTAGGGGGTGGAGGTGAGACCTGGTAAATCCTGCATCGATCGATCATCACCCTCGATGGATTAGTGACTACTCCGGTTTTTTTATCCGGCTGAAAGAGTTCAAGTGCTGAAGCTTTCTCAAATTTTAGGATTGCCTCGCTCCAGCGCGACTTGAGATAGGCATTTAGGCCTTGCTCATAGAGTTCGAGGCAATCGAGAGTTTCAGGAGAAGTCTCGTGCTTAAAGCCGATCACCTCATGCACTTTGACCGGCTTGGTTTTTCCCTTGACCACAATTTGATCGAGGTACCGATAAATCACGTCATCCTTTGCTGAAACGGCGGCGGTTTTGGTGCGATCAGTGATCATGGTGTAAACGCCGTAGGATTTAGCTCCGGATTCGCAACGTGCGCCGAGATTCACGCTATCACCCATCATGGTGTAGTTGAAACGCCGGACGGAACCCATATTACCGACAACGGCAGTGCCCGTATTGAGCCCAATTCGGGTTCGCATGTTCTGAATAAGTTCTTTGCGCCCCTCGCTCTTCCATTTCTCTTGCAGTTCGATCTGCTTCTTCTGCATCCGGATAGTTGAACCGACCGCGACGTAAGCGTGGTTTTCGAGGGAAAGGGGGGCGCCATACATGGCGTCAATAGCATCGCCGATATATTTGTCTAAAGTGCCCCCGTCATCGGTAATAATATCAGTCATTTCGGAAAGATATTCGACCATCAAATCGACTAGTTCGACGGGAGAGAGTTGCTCGGAAAAAGTAGAAAAACCTTGTATATCACTGAACAAGATAGAGATATCAACCTCTTCGCCACCGAGTTCAGGGAGTTTACCGGAGTCGACGATCTGATCGACAATTTCTGGAGAGACGTACGAGCCAAAGACCCCTTTGATATATCTTTTCTCCTGTAATTCGGCGATTAGACGGTCACCAATCGCAGTGGTGTGGATCAGGATAAATCCAGCCACAGGTAACACAAATGGAAGGATGAGCGACTGGTGTTTAAATATGTAGAAGGAGACCAATCCATAAATAGCCACGATCAGAAACGGTAAAAGCATTTCCAGGGCAACGGGGGCTTTGCGCAGTGGGAGAAGGGTTAGCCATGCAAACAGAAGCCAGATCACGATTGAGAGTCCTTTGGGTGCTATCGAAATGTAGTCGCTCTGGAGGATATTGTTGAGCGCGGTGGCTTGCACTCGGAATAGTGGATCGCGCGGGCTGTATGGTGTGGGCCCCAAGTCCTGAAGGCCCTCAGCACTTTGGCCAACAAGAACGATCTGATCGATCAGGTGTGGGTAACCATCCGGCCAGGTGCCCGTTTCTTGGTAGCCCCCCAGTTCGCCCATTGTAGCGACATAGTCGGTGATTTTCAGCAATTCCGTATTGCGGTAGTTGATTGCCATGGCGCCGGTTTCGTCGATGGGTATTTCCCAGAAGCTCCCGTTGATTTTCGGCACTTTGATTGAATTACCCATGATGACTTCGATGTCCTCCGATGAAGCCTCTTCCAACTGCATGAGGATTTGGAGGACCAACGAGGGGTAAATCTTGTCCTGGACCATACCTACCAGCGGAATGGCCCGGCGCATCCCATCGGATTTCGAAGCTGGGCAGTTCACAAATCCGGTCCACGCAACCTCCGCGAGTAATCTAATTGGAGCGTTCGCTCGAGTACCGTGAAGCATGGTCGATGTGTCACCGATTACGTTAGTGATTGGTCGTGTGCCTTGGAGATAGGGAGGAGGGAGAGGGTCGTTCTCGATGCGAGCGGTTGTTTCGTCGATTCTCATGCCCGTGATAGCCCCAGGATGAAGCTCAAGAGCAAATGCAAAAGCCTCGTCATGGGAGGGGTCGCGGCTCGGTTCTGAGAAAAAAAGGTCAAAAGCGATTATTTTTGGCGGCCTTGCCCCTAAGGCGTCAGCAAAGGCCCCATGGATGTTTCGCGTCCATTCCTCCCAACGCCCCGCTTTCTTAAGCGAATGATCGCCTATGCCGATCAATGCAATACGTGGATCCGGAGCCGGGTCGCTGCTTGCTCTGGCGCGAAACCGCCGATCGACTGTCACATTCTCGAGTTCGGTGACAAAGTCTGTGGACCAGACTAGAGCCATAAGGCCAGCCGTCAGAGCTGGTGTGACGAGAAGGGTCAGGAGTCTACGGCGGTTTTTGTTCTGAGCCATGAGTGAACCAAAGATTCAAAAAGTTTGCATCAGTTAACAAGCCTATTCGTCAATCCGGCAAGACCCGATTGAGTTGAAACTTCAATTTGAAATCATGCCAAAGCGAAAGCACTTTTTGAGGCGAAAACATGAAAAAAACATCCAGCTTCAAATTTGCCGCCTCAAAAGCAGCGATTCTACTTCTTTGCGCGGGTTTCATGATTACGGTCTCCGCGAAGGCGGAACCTGAAACGGGCGATGTCACTGTCGCAGTTGGTGACGTGCAAGCTGTGGCGGCAGACGGTGCCTCGAGATTGCTTAAAAAAGGTGATAAGGTTGTGGTCGGGACTACGGTGAAAACTGGTGCGGATTCGAGGGCAGTGATTGTGATTACTCCGAGGTCGGCGATTCGAATTTCAGAAAACTCTGAAGTGCTTATTGAAATGGTGAACCAAGACGTCCAACCGGCTGATGTCACAATCAATTTGAAAGACGGCAGTCTGGGAGCGCTACTCAAGCCAAATGCCGCTGATGAACTCGACTTCAAAGTCCGAACGCCAAGCGGAGTTGCCGCAGCGCGTGGAACATTTTATGCCGTCGTGGTGAAGGACGGCAAAGGCTACGCTCAGGTGAAGGAAGGGCAGGTCGAAATTATCCCTAACGAAGAGGTGGACGGGAATCAGTAGTTTCCACCCCAAGACTCACCGCAAGCCTCAGATGCACACTTCCTTTTCTCTCGGCAAGCTCGGGAGAACTGTAGCCATAGGCCTGGTGTTATACTTTGGATCCGGGCCGGTGTTGGCAAACCCGACCGGAGGTTTCGTCCAGTCAGGTGATCTTTCCGTTGTCGGTCAAGGAACGACGCTTGAGGTTTATCAGGCGACTCAGAACGGGATCATCAACTGGGACACGTTTTCGATTAGTGCCGGTGAGACGACTCGTTTCATTCAGCCGGGACCCAATTCAGCAACTCTGAATCGTGTGACCGGGGCCTCTCGCTCATTCATTAATGGGAACCTTTTCGCCAATGGTCGGGTTTTTCTCCTCAACTCAAATGGAGTTCTCATCGGGAGCGAGGGTTTTATCAATGTCGCTGGCTTTACGGCCTCGACCCTCGAGATGAGCGATCAGGACTTTCTTGGCGGCGGAGACATGGGTTTCCATGGCCCTTCTCAAGCGTCCGTCGTCAACGAGGGAAGCATACTCGCGGTTGACGGTGATGTCTTTCTAGTGGCTGCACGGACAGAAAATTCGGGTGAGATAAATGCTGCAAATGGCACAGTTGGCCTGGCTTCCGGAAATGACGTCTTGATTTCTGATTCTGGATCCGAACGAGTTTTCGTGCGTATGGCAAGCGAAAGTGAGGCGGCAAGCGAAGTCGTCAATCGAGGTGCGATAAACGCTAGCGTGGCCGAATTGAAATCACATGGCGGCAATGTCTACGGGATGGCGGTTAGAAATGAAGGCCGCGTCGTCGCAACTTCGGTGTCCCGCGAAGGGGGACAGATATTTCTGAGATCTGGAGGCGGTCGAGTCCAAGCAAACGGAACGCTCAAAGCGACCCGCGGAGGTGAAGGCGGGAGTGTTGTCGTGGATGCCGGCTTAGAAGGTCTTACCGAAGTTGGTAGTCATATTGATGTTTCGGGAACCACTGGCTCTGGTGGATTCGTTGCAGTCACCGGCGAAGAGGTAAAGGTGTTGGATGGTAGTCTCATTTCTGCCGACGGTTTTGCTGGAGGTGGTGAAATTCGTATCGGGGGTGGCGTGAGAGGTGCGGAGTTGGCTTATCAGAATGCTACGACAACGAGCATTGGTAGCGGAGCGGTTTTAAGCGCGAACTCGCTCGCCACCGGAAATGGTGGAATGGTCATTACATTTGCTGATGAAGACCTTTTTTTTCATGGATCCGCCAAAGCAAGAGGTGGTTCGCATGGAGGTGATGGAGGCTTTATTGAGCTCTCAGGTAAGAAGTCAGTGACATTTCCTGGGTTTGTTGGGTCAGTGGATGCCGGAGCTTCGATGGGAGAAACGGGCCAAGTTCTCTTCGATCCAGTCAATATAGACCTCGTGCCGGGTTACCAGGGTGGAGACAACACAGATCCGATTAACGCATCTCCGGTCACCAGAAACACACTTTATGCGGGGGATGTTAGTGATTTCCTAGGCTCTGAAATTGGAGACCTGACGGTTACGACTGACATCCTCGGACCGGATTCCGGCACCATTACCGTTTTTGATGGTGTTGACGTTTCCTGGAACTCTGCCAGTTCGCTTAGCTTTTTTGCCAATTCTGAGTTCCTCACTGAGGGGGGATTCACTTTTAAATCTGAAGGATCAGGTGGCCTTGAAATCTATGCGAACGAGCGCATTCAAATCGGTAACGGGGGGTCGACGGCGGTTTCTTCCCCATCCCTCCAGACCGGTAGCGGCCTGTTGAAAATTAATACAGGATCTGACTCGTCGGCGCGTGGTATCTTTTTGAAGAATGCCATGCTTGCGACCGAGGCGGGCAATATCGAGGTTTTCGGTTACAGTGCGACCGGCGACGGCACAACCGTTGCAGAAACCCAAATCTTATCCACAGGTGGCGACATCACAATCGAGGGTTACTCGACTGCTGCGAATGGCAATGGTCTCGCGTTTCTCTCGGACCTAGAAGATCGCTCCCAAGTAGCGAATACGGGGGGTATCATCAAACTTGCTGGGCAAGGTCAGGGGGCAGGAAAGGCTATCGTTTTCAATGACCCCAACGCAGCTCACGCTGCTAACGACTTCCTAATCAATGGTGACTCCTCGACCGAGATCGAGCTTCGATCTAACGGAGGCGATGTGATTCTCTCTCATTTGACCGGTGGTCAGGTGCTTTTCGATTTGGGGAACGGTGCTTCGGGTTCCTTGAATCTGGTGAATGCTGATTTGCTCGGACAGTTTCGATCACCTTCTTCAAGTGGAATTTTTGTTGAGAACTACAACACACTCTTTGTTGGCGATGTGAGCAGTTCCGGCCCGGTAAATCTGCAGGCTGGAACCGATCTAAAGGTTGAGGGCCAAATTAGCAGTCCACAACCGGTCATCCTAACGGGAGATTCCGGCATTGAGTTGGCAAAATCGGTCAACGCGCCTGGATTGAATCTTGTTGGAGGAATGAACGGGATTGATGTTAGTGTCGAGGGGATATTCAACCTCGAGGGGGTGACTTTCACAAATGTTGAGCGTGTATATGGTGACTCAGGGGGCATCGATGATGTCTTAATTGGTTCTGCGGCTAATGAGGAAATCGGAGTCTCCACTAATTTAGAAGCAGAATTCCCAGGTGAGAATAGCAGTGGTTCTGCACCAATCACGGTCGTCGAGACGACCTTCACCATCAGCGGAATTAACTTCGAGAGGTTTGATGAAGTGTCAGGTGGCGGGGGTAATGACACTTTCGATATCAATCTCGAAAAAGAGGAAGCGTTTTTGGGCAGGATTGAGGGAGGTAGTGGCGATGATCGATTCATCATAGCCCCTGGAGGAGACGTTTCCTTGATCGATGGGGGTGCTGGAATTGATGTTCTCGACTACTCCAATTTCAACGACCCGGTGGGTATCAACTTCAGTCTAAATGACGCAACTCAGGTAGATGAAATGGCTAATCTTGAGAAGGTGGTTGGTGGAATAGGCCTTGATACTTTGATTGGCACGGTGGGAAATGACCAGTTTCAGATTAATGGCTTGAATGCTGGAATGGTTAACGACACATCGTTCGAAAGCTTTGAGTCATTGCAAGGACTGGAAGGGGACGACACGTTCCTCTTTCTGGGCGGAGGTTCTGTTGGGGACATTAACGGCGATTCAGGTTCTGATACATTTATTCTGAACGACAGTGGTCTTGGGGGAATCCAGACTTACAATATTGCGAGCAACAGCGTCACTCGCGATATCACCTACGACTTCACCGGAATCGAGGTTGTCCAGCTTCTTCTTGGGCCAGGTAACGACACGGTAAATGTGATCGATAACGGAAAGACTAATTATTTCGACGGCGGCGCTGGAATCGACACTCTAAATACTCCCGGAGGAACCCTTCTGGTCGGGACTCCCATCACTCTCGGTTCTTCAACGATTTACAGCACCAACTTTGAACTCCCCGCTACCAGCAGTGAAAACGCCGCTGCGGTGGGTGCACTGCTGACGGCCGCAGCGAGCAATCAAGGGTCCCATGATAGCAGTGACCTGAATCCGGGGACAGTAGAGAGTAATCTCACGGCATCTTCTAATCCGGGTGCTTTCGCTGCTTTGACAACAACGGCCACTGTTTTGGGGCAAGCGGCTGTGATTCAGGCTGGCGGACCGAGTTCTTCGCCTCTAAAACTTGATGGTTCAGCTGGATACCCTCCCGTGGTTGTGATCGATGAACTGATGAACAATCTGGAGTCGAGCGCGTGGATCGAACTGGCAAATTCGATCCAGTTTAACGGCCCCCTCACCGTTGTCATGCAGGACGGGGTGACGAGCCTTAATCTCGCGGAATTGCCGCCTGAAGACCTGTTGCCGGTTCTCGTTGAAAACCTGCGAGCTGGTGCTGCCGAGGAGCTTGTCAGTGCGCTTGAGTTGACGATGTTAATTCCGATTACCTCATTGGACGGTGCCGTTTCTATGTTGGCCGTTCCGATGGCCGTCGAACCACAAATCCTCGCTTTACTGGCTGAGATTCTCGGAGAAGATGCTTTCTCCGAGCTGACCTCGGCGTTAGAAGGCTGATAGCATTATTGTCAAAGAATATGGTAGTTCCGCCAAATATGTG
>DCQY01000027.1:85449-92614 GCA_002323995.1 Akkermansiaceae bacterium UBA1506
GCTCAAAATCGCCCCCTAGAGCGCGCTGAGAGAGAACGAAAAAAAATCTTAGGTGATGACTCTTTCGGGCACGGTAAAGATTCAGTCATTGATCAGAGGGAGAATGAACCAGCGGGAGATAGCTCACCGCTTGGAGTCAGTTTTGTTTCTATCGAGCTGATTTCGCATCAGGACAAGGCGACGATAAGTGCGGAACCGAGTGGAGAGGGTGTATTAATAGATCCGAGACTGCCAGCCCCCGTGGGGATGCAGGCCGCTTTGAAACCATACCTTGGCAGGGAGGTTTCAATGGCGCTGCTTGGAGAATTAGGCAAAGACATCGTGATTGCGTGGAGGGAGAGTGATTACCCGCTTGTTGATGTGTATTTTCCCGAACAGAACATTACCCAAGGGCGTATTCAGGTTGTTGTTCGCGAAGCGGTTCTGGGTAATCGGAGCGTTAGTGGGGCAGTTCTCACTGGGGAAGATTACATTCTGCAACAGTTTCAGTTGCAAGCGGGAGACCGGGTGAATAGTCGTAGGGTAGAAGCTGATCTCGATTGGTTAAATGAAAACCCTGTTCGTGAGGTAAGGGTTGTTTACGAAAAGGGCGAAAAAGATGGAACGACTGACCTTGGCTTAGAAGTTGAGGAGCGAAAGCAAGTCACATCCTACGCTGGATTTGCCAATACCGGATTAAATTCCACGGGAGAAAATGAGTTCTCGTTTGGGTTTAATATTGGCAATCCGTTAGGACTTGAGCACGCTTTTGGCTACAACTTTGGGGCGGATGAAGATTTTAAATTTCTGCAGGCTCACTCGGTGTTTTACCAGGCGTTTCTGCCGTGGCGGCACACCTTACGTTTTACCGGGGCGCATGTTAGCAGTGAGGCGCGCAACCAGGGGGACCTGGGGGTTAGGGGGTTAAGTAAGCAAATGACAACAGCTTATCGGATCCCCCTGGGGCGTCCTGAATTCAGCCGCTCTTGGAAGCATTACTTCACCCTAGCTTTCGACTACAAGTCGACCGATACCGACTTGATTTTTGGAGGGGATAACCTCTTCAATACTGAACTTCAAGTAGGGCAATTTCGAGGGAGCTATGAGTTCGGCGTTCCCGATAGTCATGGGTTCACCCGTGTGACTCTAGGAGTCGTTGGTTCTCCCGGCGGCATGTTTGGGGAAAACAAAGACAATAACTTTATGATGGCCCGCACCGGATCGACATCAGATTACTGGTATGGTTTCGGGGAGTTTGAGCGGACTATTAGTCTCCCCCGCGATTACTTGTTGAGACTTCGGGCATCCGGCAAGGCAACAACTCACCGACTCGCTTCGACTGAGCAAATTTTGGGGGGTGGGTATGCGACCGTTCGGGGCTTCGACGAAAGTATTATCCGGGGTGATTCCGGGTTTCTAGGGACTGCAGAATTGGTTTCCCCGCCGCTCGATCTCTTCGAAACGCTCGACGATACGTTCCGCTTTTTCGCGTTTATTGATACTGCGGCTTTTGATATCACTAACCCACTCCCCGGCGAATCAAGTCCGGCCCTGACAGGCGCGGGTTTCGGCGTGACTTGCCGATTGGGAGACTCTGGATTTGCCCGGGCTTCCTACGGCTGGGCCCTCTCTGATTATGGGGTCAGCCCCTCGCTAGTAGATCCGGGGAAGTTCCACTTCGGGCTCAGCGTGACCTACTAGATAGGTTTGGTTGGGATTGTTTGGTATCAGTTGACTGGCTTTCCATCGAGAATCTTCTCCAGGTTTTCGACTGCTACCTCTGGATTGAGATAGAATCCGTTGTAGTCAACCTTTCCCTGTTGATTAACGATAACCCACCACGGGGTCCCTCCCGTCCTGTAGGCTGCATTTACAGAATAGAAACCCGGCGTTTTTGCTAGGTGACCGAAGGGTATTTTGAGACCGAAGTTTTCCGCCGATGACTGGATTTTCGACTCGGTATTGTCCAAAAAATCCTCAAAAGGTGTTTGGATCGCGAGGAAGGCAATTTTTTCAGTATCGCCAAACTTATCCACCAATATTTTTAAGGTCGGGAACGCCCGCTTTTGGCATGCTTCGCAAGTATTCTGAAAGAGCAGCATGACGACGGTTTTGCCTCTGTAGTCTGAGATATCAAGAGTTTCTCTGTCTTCTGGGAGCTGGATCCAGCTTTTGACACCAAGAGGAGGAGCCTCCAGCCCCTGTATACCGCTCTGGACCTGCTCATTGCCTAGAGCATTAAGTCCAGGGGCGAATGTCGCGGTCAAAACCAGACAAAAAATTAGCGAGCAGAATCTCATTGGTCGGAAGTGATGGGTCCTTGTGGAAAAATTGACACAATATCGCTAGCTTGCGATTGAATTTTTCCTTCTTATCTTCAGCGCTATGAAAAGTTCACTAATTCTTTGCTTGTTAATTGTGTCTCTGGTTAGAACGATCCCCGCCAATGATCCTGAGAAAAAAAACACGGGATTCCAGACTATTTTCGATGGCTCGAATCTTTCGAAGTTGGAGACCGAAGGGAATTGGGTCATCGAGAAGGACGGCTCACTCTATTTACAGCCTCGGGAGGGGGAAAAGGGCTGGAAGCGTTACCACCACTACATCTGGCTTAAGGATAGCTATGAGAATTTTGTCTGTGAATTTGATTACAAACATCTCCCCGGTGGAAATTCTGGATTCTATTTCCGTGTGGCTGACAAAACCGATCCGGTTTCAAGTGGATTTGAGGTGCAGATTAAGGACTCAGAAAATCTGAATGACGGCGAAATGGGGCCACATGACCTTGGCGGTGTCATCAAAACCAAGGGGGCAACGTCGAACCCGGGAAAGCCTGCAGGAGAATGGAACCACATGAAGGTGACGATGAAGGGAAACCATCTCACCGTTGAGTTGAACGGCACCACTATCCAAGATTTTGACCTCGCCGAGGCCAAGCCGGAAGACAAGGATTTGGCCAAGGAGGGTTTCATTACGATTCAGGATCACGGAATTCCCTTCTGGGTAAGAAATATCCGGGTGAAGCGCCTTTGAAATCTGAATTTAAAGATCAGGTTCGTTTGAATTTGGGCGTTGCGATTTTCGCAATCGTCGACACCTTATGAATCTTAATTCAAAACTATTGTGCCCGACTCACTCACACTAGCAACCGCCTGCGCCAAGTACGCGAACGAAATCCAGGCCGAGGGGATAGAAGTCCTCGATCTCCGCGGCATATCTTCATTGGCTGATTTCTTTGTCATTTGTTCGGCAACATCGCTGCCCCACCTCAAGGCTGTCAGCCGCGACGTCCGTCACAACACCGAAGAGGAAACCGGGGAGGGGCCGCGTTCGTCTGAGGGTGAGGCGTCCAGCCAATGGTTGGTCCTCGACTATGTAGACGTGGTGGTTCACATATTTCACGAGGAGAAGCGCGACTTCTATGCCTTAGAGGATCTCTGGTCAGACGCTCCCAGAGTGGAATTAGAATTCCTTTCGGAAAACGCTTCGAATTGAGGCATGAGGATTGAGGTGATCAATACGGGCACCGAGCTTCTTCTTGGCAAGGTAGTTAATACTCATATTAGCTATTTCGGGCAGGAATTATTCAAGCTTGGACTGCGAATACAACGGCAGTTAACCATCCCTGACGGCGAAGATATCAAAGACGCACTGATAAGTGCTTTTCCTCGATCGGATGTCATTTTAATAACGGGAGGTCTCGGTCCGACGAGTGACGATGTAACCCGCGATGTGGTCGCCGGGTTGTTGGGGCTGAGATTAGATCTGAGAGAAGAAGTGCTTGAGCAGGTCAATGCCTTTTTCGAAGTTAGAGGCTTGGTTCCGAATCAATCAAACGATCGCCAGGCTATGGTTCCTGACGGGGCTGAGGTGCTGGTCAATCCCCACGGGACTGCCCCGGGACTTTATCTCCCAGCTGGGGATAGCTCGCCCCATCTTTTTCTATTGCCCGGTCCACCGCGTGAACTTAAGCCGATGTTCAAGGACCTCGTTTTTCCTCGTATCGCTGATTTGAGAGAAGATGGTAAGCCTCCCGGAGTGTGGCATAATTTTCGGATTTATGGCGTTGGAGAGTCCTCCATAGCGGGCGAATTAGACCCACTATTCGAGACAGATGAAAGCGTAGAGCTCGGCTATTGTGCTCGGCTTGGTGAAGTCGATGTGAGGCTGATCGGCGAGTCTGATGCCGTCGAGAAAGCAGCCGAAAAGGTCAGGAGTAAATACCGCGAAAACATTGTCGCTGAATCGGAAGAACCGATGGAGAAGGTCTTAGTCGATTTGCTGACAGAGCGTGGCGAGACCATTGCAACGGCAGAAAGTTGCACCGGAGGTGAAATCGCCAGCACGATTACCAATGTGCCAGGGTCTAGCAAGGTTCTGCTTTCGGGTTTTGTTACCTATTCCAATGAAGCAAAAGCCTCCGTGCTTGGTGTGGATCCAGAATTAATCAGAGAACACGGGGCGGTAAGTGGCCCAGTAGTTGAGCAAATGGCCGAGGGATGTCTGCAAGTTAGCGGAGCCGATTATGCCGTAGCCGTCAGTGGGATCGCCGGCCCAGGAGGCGGATCCGAGGAAAAGCCGGTTGGGACCTTCTATCTGGGGATTGCAGGTCAGAGCTGCGATACCTTTGTGAAGCGTTATTTTAGCCCTAACGATCGCAAGAGTTTCAAGTTGAGAACGACCCGTCTCGCAATGGATTTAATACGCCGAAGGTTGCTCGGGTTCCCGCTCGATTAAATTTGTAAGGGCGTGTATTATATGCGGCGTGATGTCCCCAAACGGGGTTCTTCAGGCAGTTGGATATGGCATTAATTTGGTTACAGGATCATTTAAGTTTCCTGAGATTTAGGCTCGGGCTTGTGGCTTTGACTCTGAGTTTAACTTTGCTGCCGGTTGATGCACAAGTCTTTGGCGAAGGGGGACTTTTTAACCGAAACAAGAAAGACTCCGGTTTGACCCCGGATCAGATTGGCGTGCCTAGTCCTAAGTCGGGTCGTGTTGAGGCACTGAAAGGACACGAAGTCAGCTTCGAAATCGTAGCGGAAGCTAAGACCCCCGGGTCGACTGTGGAGTTTCTGATTCGGACCTTTCCCTCTGCTGGAAAAATCGTGTCGATGGTGAGTAAGCCCAGCGAACGGAACAAGGCTGTGGTGACCTATCACGCCGATCCGAGCTCCAGTGCGACCTCAGATGTTTTTACTTTCGCAGTTCGTTACCGGGGAGGGCGTTACTCTGCTGCGGTGCGCTATGACATTGATCTTGTTGACCATAAAGCTGAAATCGTTGTTACCGAAGGCCTTGATTTTGGGGAGGTGATGATCGGGGATGAGTCTGTCGGAGATATCGTTGTGGCGAACAGTGGTGGGGCAACTTTTTCTCGCCAGCTGATTATTGGCGCGCCATGGCATATACTGAGCCCTGCGGACGGTAAATTGGCGATAGGCCCCGGCGAACGTCGAGCGATCAAAGTTGCATTTCGACCAGAGAGGAGAGGGGAGGCTTCCTATGTTCTTGGATTTAATCGTAGTCGTCGGGGGTCGACCAAGTTAGAAGGAGTTGGAAAGCCCTCTTTTGAGATAGTCAATCAGGAGTTGGAACTTGTAATGAATGAGGAAGCCAACCAGCGAGAGGGCGAGTTGATTCTGGTTAATCACAGCTCCAAGCCTACCCGAGTCTTTGCTACTGCCAGCACTCGTTTGGAAGGTAGCCTTAAAAAAGATTACTTTCTGGCACCAGGTAAGGAGACTGCTATCCCGGTTAGCCTTTTGAGGCCCGATCTGGGTCCGTTCGCTGGGTCCGTTCAATTCCGAACCACGGCCGGCGATAGTCAAACAGCAAAAGTGGTATCGAGAGTAGCGCCCGGGAGAATCGAGCTGACGGTTCCGAACGCCCTCTCAGCTGAGGTAATTAATTTTGGCAAAGTAGAAGGCGGAAGATCTGTTGAGAGGCAGATGACTGTCTCCAATATTGGGGGGCTGCCGGTTCCATTGGAGTTTCATATTCCGGAGCCATTTCGCCTTCTCAACCAGCCGAGTTCTAGCCTCGCGCCGTTGTCATCAGTAGATCTTTCGATTGGTCTTAATCCAACCCAAAACTTTCGAGGGTCTGTCGATGTCTTGATGAAAGTTTCGGCAAACGGTCAGTCAATTTCTACACGATTGCTTGGCAATGTTATTAAGCCGGAAGGAATGGCAACCACTTCGGGAGGCGATTGGTCCTCTGCAACCTCTCCGCTGAGAGGGTTGAGGTTAAGCTCCGGCACGCTCAGGTCGTCACTTGATGACCCTGCTCCATCACAGGGAAGCGCAGAGGAAGCGCTTTCGGATGTGTCACCAATGCCAACGGAACCAACGACTGAACGATCGAAGGTGGATCATGAAATGAATCAACAAAAGGGGGAGCAACAGATTGACAAAATTCCCGCCAAGATGACGAATGCTTCTGAGTTGGCGGCGTCCTCAGTAAAGGCGAGAAAGGTTCAAGAAAGTTTGCGTAGCCCAGAAGATTTATCGTTGTTTTCATCGGAGAGTAATGAGATTACGATCGGCTGGACAACGCCGCGTGATTCAGAGAATTACACCTTCGAAGTGGAGTTGTTAGGTATGTTTTTTGCTGAGGGTGGAGTGGGTCCTGTGGCGATGTGGATGCCTCACGAAGCCGTTGAAATGGAACGTATTGGGCGACTCATGAAAGCGCGGATTCTCGAGCTTAGCCCTGCCTCTAACTATGAATTCCGCATTTTCATGATCGATGAAATCGGCCAGAGTTCAGCGGCTTCGAAGGTGATAAAAGCACGGACGAGTGCGCCCATGGACTGGACGTATATTTACCTCGCTCTGATCGTGGTTGCCCTGATCGGGCTCGGTTATGGTATTTACCGCATGGTAAGGAATCGTGGCCCTGTTGGTTACGAAGCCGAACATGCTGACCTTTAAGACTTCGCCTGCTTGGTCTCTTCAGTTCGGCATACACAACAAAGCTCTCGGCCGTTGGCCGTCACCCGAAAGTCCCGCTCGGGGTGAGTAACATCCGTCGCTCCACAGGACTCGCATACGTGGAATGCCTCGCTATCAGTCGTGGAAGATTGTTGAAACCTGTGGCGTCGCACGGCAGCTTCGGTGTTCTGTTTTGCGCCGGCGATGAACGAGGGTATGAAAGCGAGAAGATAAGGGGCCATTCCAGTCAA
>DCQY01000027.1:92990-129872 GCA_002323995.1 Akkermansiaceae bacterium UBA1506
AAGGACATTCGCCCAGCCAAGCCATTTCGCTTTGATGGGGATAACCATCATTAAGTGGATGATGTGATTGGGGAAGAGGGCAGCAAAAGCAAGAAATATTACGGAGTAGAATGTTCCATTAAGGATACCGAACAATCTCGGGTCCATGGGCAGGAATCCTGTGGAGGCCAGGAGAAGAATCGTGGTTACAACATAAACATTGAGACGAAAAGAGCCCCAGTGACTCTCAAGGCTGTCGCTGATGAAGAACATGAAGAGGAGGGCGATCAAGACGATAAAAATTGCGATCGGAGAGTGACCTTCAATCACAGGGCTCAGCACCCATGAGAAAAGTCGCCAAATTTGACCTTCTAAAATAGCGCTACGGTTGAAAGCAATCAGCTCAAGATATTCCTTGGAAAAGAGGCTGAGTCCCCAGGACAAGGCTTGAAACCCGGCAATCCAGCGAAGGATTTGCGGGAGAGCGAAACGCCCCAAGTAGGGTTCCAATCGGTCTAGTAAACGATTACCTGAATCGTGGATCATTCTGGAAGGTGGCGGGGAATTGAAGGAATACAAATATCATCTTTAAGCGATTGTCAATGAAGCGAGGTAGATCACCTGCGGCGTTGACTTCCGGGCGGGGCAGTTGAACATCTCGTAAATGATTTTGTCTCCACTCCATGACCGCCACACCAAACTCGGGGCCCGCATGGCTCCCTTTGCCGGCTGGAATATGCCGATACAGTATTGCGGTATCGTTGCTGAGCATCAAGCCGTTAGAGAGAGCGGAGGAATATTTGATATTTCACACATGGGTGAGTTTGAGGTCGTTGGAGCGGAGGTCGTCACTTGGCTAAATGGCTTGTTGACCAATGACCTGAATTCTCTGAGCGATGGAGAGGGGCACTACACGCTCATGTTGAATCCCCGTGGAGGAGTTATTGATGATCTCATTGCCTATCGTATGGGGGAAGACCGTTTTTTTCTCGTCGTCAATGCCGCTAAGATTGAAGAAGATCGAGATTGGCTGGAAAGTCATCTTGTGCCGGGGATAGATTTTGCTGATCGCAGCAAGGAATTCGGCGCCGTAGCTGTGCAGGGGCCGGCGGTGGCTACTGCGTGGAGTCGAATGGAATTAGAGCACCCCTTACCGAAGCGAAACGGTGCTTTGGAATGCGAGGACGGAGTCGTCGTATGCCGAACGGGTTATACCGGTGAGGACGGCTTCGAATTGTTCGCTCCGGTAGAGGCTATCGGTTCGTGGTTTGACCGATTTGTTGATGAGGGTGTTACCCCGGCTGGTCTTGGGGCACGAGACACCTTGCGCTTAGAGAAGTGCTACCCGCTCAATGGCTCTGATCTTGATGCAGAACACACGCCACTCGAGGCCGGCCTCGGTTCTTTTGTTAAACTCGACAAAGAGACGGACTTTGTCGGAAGGGATGCGCTCGTTTCTCAGAAAGCAGAGGGCCTCAAGCAGCATTTAGCGGCGATTACTATGACCGGGAAAGCGCCGCCGATCCGGCATGGCTACGAAGTTTGTGATCCCGATGGCGAAGTCATTCTGGGGAAACTTTGCAGTGGTTCTTTGTCCCCTTCACTGGGGAGGGGAATTGGATTAGCTTACCTCGATGCGGAAGATTGCCATCCAGGAAAGCGAGTTTCGGTGAGAGTGCGTGAGAGGGCATTCCCCGCCGAGATCGTGAAAAAACCGTTTATTTAGGAAAACTTAGTTGTCAGAAGCGTAGATTTTGTATTGTTGCCTGTCGTAGATGAATGTTCCCGACCACCTCTATTTTTCGGAATCCCACGAATGGGTCGATCCTGCCTTACCGGAATCGGCTACCGTTGGAATCAGTGACCACGCTCAAGCCGAGTTGACCGATGTTGTCTATCTGGAACTCCCGGAAGTTGGGAGATCGGTAAGCAAAGGTGAAGCGATCGCTGTAATCGAGTCAGTAAAGGCAGCGAATGACATCTACGCTCCGGTGAGTGGGGAGATCGTCGAGGTGAACGAGGCTCTTGCCGAGGCTCCGGAACCGGTCAACGAAGATCCGTATGGGGAGGGCTGGATGATTAAGGTGAGACTGGCTGACGCTGACGAAGTTGAGGGATTGATGAACGCTGCTACATATCGTGACACTATTTCCTGAATCTGACCCATCTTTTGCATCACGGCATATCGGGCCAACTCTAAAGGAGCAGGCTGAAATGCTGGATTTACTGGGCTGTGAATCGATCAAGCACCTTACGGCTGAAGTGGTGCCTGATACGCTTCCTAAGGAGCCGAGGCTCCCTCTTCCTCCCGCTCTCAACGAAAAGCAGGCGCTGGCCCGCTTGGCGTCCATCTTTTCCGCAAATGAGGTGTCGAACAGTTTTATTGGTCGTGGGTATTATGGCACCATCACTCCGCCAGTGATTCAGCGGAATATCCTTGAAAACCCGGGTTGGTATACCGCCTACACTCCTTATCAAGCTGAGATTTCGCAAGGTCGGCTCGAAGCCTTGCTGAACTTCCAAACATTGATCTGTGAATTGACTGGGATGCCAGTCGCGAATGCCTCGCTCCTCGATGAGGGAACTGCCGCGGCGGAGGCAATGGCACTGTCAGCCGCGTCAAATCCGAAAGGAAAGATCTTTTTTGTTAGCCGTGATTGTTTTTCTCAAACCATCGAGATCTTGAAAACCCGGGCCGAACCGATCGGAGTAGAGCTAGTGGTCGGCGATGCGGATGACTTTGACTTCGAGGCGGTCGGATCGGAGCTAATTGGGTTACTGCTGCAGTATCCGGGTAATGAGGGGGAGGTGAAGGACTATTCTTTTGTGGTGGAGCGCTGCCACAAGGCGAAAGGCCAAGTGATCGTCGCCGCAGATCTCTTATCACTCTGTCTCTTAAAGCCTCCCGGCGAATGGGGAGCTGACGTGGTCGTTGGAAGTGCACAGCGTTTTGGCGTCCCACTTGGATTTGGCGGTCCTCATGCGGCTTACATGGCTTGTTCGAACCAACTAAAGCGTCGATTGCCCGGGAGACTTGTCGGTGTTTCGGTCGACTCCTCCGGCAAGCCCGGACTGCGGCTTTCTCTCCAGACAAGGGAGCAACATATTCGCAGAGAGAAGGCAACTTCGAATATTTGCACTGCTCAGGTTTTACTGGCTGTGATGGCTGGTTTCTATGCCGCTTACCACGGGCGCGCAGGCTTGACTCGCATTGCTCAAAAAATAGCTTCGGTGGCAGCAGGTTTTGCCGATGCCGCTAAAGCTGCAGGTTTCGGTGTGGTTGGTGAGGTGCGATTCGACACGGTTGTCGTTCAAGTCGATGGGGATGCTCGCACTGAGTTGATAGCAAAGTCACGGCAGTCTGGCGTGAATTTGCGCGAGGATTTACCTGGTAGACTTGGCATCTCATTTGATGAGGCTCTCATCGAGAGTGGGGCCTGGACATTAGCCTTCGAGTTGTTCGGCTTCAAGACTTCGAGTTCACCTGCGGAGGTAAAATATTCGAATACGGTTCAGCGGCAGAGTGAATTTCTCAATCAACCTGTGTTTAACCGCTTTCATACTGAGACCGACATGATGCGTTATATCAGTCGTCTAGAAGAAAAGGACATCGCTCTGAACCGCAGTATGATCCCGCTCGGATCATGCACGATGAAACTCAATGCGGCGGCTGAAATGATGCCAATGAGTTGGGAAACAGTTGGCGGGATGCACCCCTTTGCGCCACTTGAGCAAGTTGGTGGCTACCGGGCCATGATCGAGGAATTAGAGGGGTGGCTTGCTGATATAACCGGTTTCCATTCGGTAAGCGTTCAGCCAAACGCCGGATCACAGGGTGAGTATGCAGGCCTGATTGCTATCAGACGATACCATGAAGGTCGTGGCGAAGGTGGGAGAGATATCTGCCTGATTCCAATGTCTGCCCACGGGACAAACCCGGCCAGTGCGGTGATGGCTGGTTTTGAGGTGGTGCCGGTGGCCTGCGACGAAGACGGTAATATTGACCTGGCAGATGTGAAGCAGAAGGCTGTCGAACACGATAAAAAGCTTGGCGCGTTGATGATCACTTACCCGTCGACTCATGGAGTTTTCGAGGAAAGTATCGTCACCATTTGCGAAGTGATACATCGAAATGGTGGGCAGGTATACATGGATGGTGCGAATTTGAATGCGCAGGTTGGCCTTTGTTCGCCCGGGCGCATCGGTGCCGACGTGTGCCACCTTAATCTGCACAAGACTTTTTGCATTCCGCACGGAGGTGGTGGTCCCGGCGTAGGACCTATTGGAGTTGGAGAGCATTTGTCCCCGTATCTCCCGGGGCATTTAGATTGGCCCGAAAAGCCCTCTCATGCGGTTAGTGCGGCTCCGTTTGGGAGTGCGAGTATTCTTACGATATCGTGGATGTATATCGCAATGATGGGGCAGCGGCTTAAAGATGCGACTGAGGTTGCGATACTCAATGCTAACTACATGGCGGGCCGGCTCGATAATTTCTTTCCAGTCCTTTACAAGGGAGCGACAGGGCGAGTGGCACACGAGTGCATTATCGACCTACGTGCTTTCAAGGAGAAAGCAGGAATCGATGTTGAGGATGTGGCCAAACGTTTGATTGATTTTGGATTTCATGCTCCCACGATGTCGTGGCCGGTGCCCGGAACCTTAATGATTGAGCCCACCGAGAGTGAGTCCAAATCGGAACTGGATCGATTCTGCGACGCCATGATTCAAATTCATGCAGAAATTACTGCCGTAGCGAATGGTGAGACGGATGCCGGTGACAATGTCCTTAAAAACGCGCCTCATACGGCGGCAACCCTCTTGGCCAAGGAATGGGAGCATCCCTATTCGCGGGAAGACGCTGCTTACCCGCTGGATTGGGTGAGAGAGTCGAAGTATTGGCCACCGGTGGGTCGCATTGATAACGTCTTTGGGGATCGCAACCTAGTTTGCACCTGCGAGGGAATGGAGGCCTATCAAACCGGCGCTGGTTCAGCTGACTAGATTATGGAGCCTACTCTTTCGCTGACTGATTTTCCTGATCCCTGGGAGCCGAATATGGTGGCGAACCTCGTATTCATTACCCGAGGAGAGGAAGTCCTCCTGATTCATAAAAAAACGGGTTTAGGTGCAGGAAAGATCAATGGGCCAGGCGGCAAGCTCGAACACGGAGAGACGGCCGAGGAGGCCGCTATACGGGAAGTGCAGGAGGAATTACATGTGACTCCGAGGAAACTCCGTGAAATGGGGGACTTGCATTTTGACTTTGTCGACGGACTCAAGCTCTATTGCACGGTCTTTAAGAGCGAGGAGTTTGATGGAGACCCGACCGAGACACGCGAGGCGAAGCCAGAGTGGTTTCACTTTGACGACATTCCCTACGAACGTATGTGGGCTGACGATCGCTATTGGCTGCCCGAGATGCTCCAGGGGAAGGCTTTTCGAGCTTGGTTTCGGTTTGACGGAGAGCAGATGTTGTCTCGGAAGGTCTTTTTTCGGGACTGAAAATCTTTAAAGAGTTACCGCTTCTTTTTAGGTGGAGCATTTTTGTCCTGCTCACCTCCGTATTTTACGATATTTGACTCCAAGAAACCGCGGGTCGGCTTCTCGGTTATGATGCCTTCTTCTGGAATTTCCAGGCCAGCTGTCCAGGCAATGCCGTTGAGGACAGTCTTACGAAAGTTATCGTCTTCAAAGTTCCAGTGGTAGTGCAACCCGGTAAAACCGAAACCACGGCCGTTATTGTAGTCCTCTGGTCGCTCGTAAGCCCATGCCACGTGCTGGGATTCGCCGGCGGCAACCGCTTTCCTCACCGTTGGATTACCGGACACCGGGCCATCTTTTCTCGCCATGGTAGACTCTGGTGGGGCCGTTGAAAGGACGGGCACGATTCCTTTTTCGTCTCCGACAAACCGCATGTGAAAATACCATTCGTCATCGACTTCAAATGGCTTTAAACCTCTGGCGGTTGGGTGATTTTCAAACGTGTCGAAGCCAGCAATCCAGTGGGGGTTTACTGACCAGTTATCTTCAAAATACCCTCCCAGCCAGGCCAGCATGCCTTTGGCTGAGGGGCCTATGTTGACGTGCACCGCATAATGCAGGCAGGCGAGACCGGCACCGGTTCGCATGACCTTATCAAACTCGGGAACATGATTGTTCACCACGTGCCTTGTTTTACCACTGCAGAAAAACACGACGGAGTCGGCGTCTTTAAAAAAAGTATCGGGATTAGTAGGCCACTCGATGGAGTAGCGGGTCTCGATCTTTCTTTCCGGGTAGGCTTCTGTAAGCCATTGTCCAATGAGTCGGCAGCCGGCCGCGTATTCATGTTTCCCGAATCCGTGGGAAGTCTGGTGGGAAACAAAGCAAAAGACGGTTGTGTCTTCGCGGGCGGAAGAGCTGTTGATAAAAGAAAACACCGTAAAAAGAGGCAGGATCCACCGAAACATTAGATTGTAGCAAGTTAGCATCCGGTTGATTCTGACTGTTCATTTCCCTAAGTCAAGATGCGCGAATTAAGGAAAGGGGGTTAATTTTTAGAAAGGAATGCGATCCAAATTAAAAGTCAGTTTGTAATGGGGACGGGTGAAAGATAGATTGTAACCTCAGAGAATGGATTCCCCTTCAATAAGATACTCGTTACCAACTTCAGTTTCGTGGTGGCGAATGAAACAAATACTGTTTAATCCCTTCGATATTGGGAAGTGGTTCGTTCTTGGGTTCACGGCTTGGCTCGCCACTCTCGCATCCGGGTCATCGCAAGGGACGGGCGGGACAGGTGGGACCGGGGACACTGCCGGGGCATTAGATGATCCTCAAATTGTTGAGGAAGCTTTCGGTGAAGCGAAGGACTGGGTCATGGAGAACTGGGAATGGGTTGTTGGTGCCGGGGTGCTCATCGCCTTGATTGTTGTGGTGGTCACGGTCGTAGTCACTTGGGTGCAGTCTCGAGGAAAGTTCATGCTCCTTGACAATGTGGTTAATAACCGTGCCTTAGTCGGACAGCCGTGGAAAGAGTTTCGGAGTGAGGGTAATTCATTGTTCCTTTGGAGCCTTGTCTTTTCTTTAATTGCTTTTTTGGTCTTTGGAGGTTCCATCGGGGGGTTGGGGTGGTTGATCTATCTTCAGCTGAACGCCAATGATTTTATCTGGACCGGGCCACTGATTGGCTACGGTGCTGGATTCGTCGGCCTCCTTTTTTTATTAGGTATCGGGTTTGCCTACATCACGCGCTTGCTTGAGGATTTTGTGATTCCACTGATGTATCAGCGGCGTCTCAAAACAACTGAGGCTTGGCGGGTTTTTTTATCTCTCCACTCCCAGAATGTTGGTAGCTTCATCGCTTACTTTCTTTGGGTGGCGCTCCTAGGACTCGCTTGGGGTATTGCTATTTTTGCCTTTGTCCTACTCACCTGCTGTATCGGCGGCATCCTTCTCGCAATTCCCTACCTAGGGACTGTTCTCCTACTTCCAATGCTTGTATTTTTGAGAGCGCTTGGCCCCAGTTTTCTCGGTCAGTTTGGAGACGAGTTTAACTTGTGGAAGGGGACTCAGCTCGAGGTACAATCCTAATTAGCTGCAACAAAAAGGCCCGGAAGCTTCCGGGCCTTTTCCTCTTGGTTAAAACCTAAGCGGGTCTCGATAGTTCACTTGAGAGAGTCAACCTTGTTGAAAATGGCGGACGAACCTGACGCAACGACCTCTCCACTGCTGTCCACCATGGTGTAAAAAGGGACAGCGTTGGAAGTTCGGTATTTCATTAATTTGGAGCGTTCAACGTCGCCGGGAACGACAGTAAGCCAAGGAAAGCCTGCATCGGCAGCCCACGACTCTGCTGCGTCCTCATCTGAATCTCGCGAGATGTGAATCATTTCTACTTTTGGATTATCGGCGATCGAAGAGTTGTATTTCTCCACCAACTGTGGAGCTGAAGCGCGGCATGGGCCTCACCAGGAGGCCGAGTAATAAAAGATGTAAAACTCGGGAGCTTTCTCCATTTCCGCACTGCGATAGCGTTTGCCGTCAATGCGGTGCAGCTTTGTTTTTAAAACTTCTTTGCCAACAACGGAAGCGCCAACCACTTCCAATGGGTCGGGTGCGTTCTTGGCCTCATTCCATTCCTTCAGGTAGACGAGGTCTTCTTCGGATAGTTTGTCCGTGGTGAATGTGAGTATGCGCCCGGCGGAGAGGACTGAAACGGTTTTCGTGTCCTCATCGTAGGATCGAATTTCACCCTCAAATGTTCTAGAACCATCTGAACTTGTCCAAGTTCGCGCCATTGGACTGCCGATCAGAAGAAAAGAAATAGCAAATGCCAAAAGAGATTGCTTCATGGTTTGTTGAGATAGCAAACCGACGAAGCAATGTCTCGAAAAATCGAATCACGTTTATGTGATCTGCGGTTAGGCACTTGCTCTCCCTATTTAGTTGGGCTAAGTGGGAACCTGAGAGAAGTGAGTGGCACGTTCTGGTCCGGAATCTGCTCCTTGGTCAGGACTTGAGTTCGTTTTGAAAGACTACCGACACACCAAAATCATCGCAACGCTTGGACCTGCCACGCAATCAAAGGAAATGCTGGCGAAGCTTATTCGTTCCGGCGTTGATATACTGCGGCTGAATATGGCGCATGCCTCGCACCAGTGGGTGGCTGATGCCATGTGGTTTGTGAGAGAGGTTTCAGAGGAAGTTGGTCGTCATGTCGCCGTAATGATGGATGTGAAGGGGCCGGAGATTCGTACTGGAGTGGTAGAGTCACCGATTCAGTTGGAATGCGGCTCAGAGATCGAGTTTTATGTGGATGGTGTCGAGGCGAGTTCTGATGTGAATTCTGTCTCAATCAATTATGAGGGGCTTCCTGCCGAGGTGAATATCGGCGATACCGTACTTGTTGATAGTGGGTTGATTCAACTCAAGGTTACTGGCAAAGACGATTTCCGTATCCGATTTGAGGCTTTGACCCCGGGTGAATTGACCTCCAGGCGTCACATTAATCTGCCCGGGATTCAGGTTAAACTTCCGGCGCTAACAAAAAAAGACAAAGAAGATTTGCGGGAGGGTGTCAAAGCCGGGATCGACTTTGTCGCCCTCTCGTTTGTTCGCGAATCTGATGACGTCAAGATCTTGCGGCGTTTTCTTGATAGCCTTGGCTCACCGGCACGAATCATCGCCAAGATCGAGGATCAGGCCGGCGTGCGCAACATGGAGCATATCGTTCGGGAAGCTGACGGCATCATGGTCGCCAGAGGAGATCTTGGAATCGAGATAGACTACCACTGTCTCCCTCTGGTCCAGTCCCAACTCATTAAAACATGCCACGCTGAGGGCAAGCCGGTGATTATCGCGACCCACATGCTGGAGTCTATGATTCATTCACCCATGCCGACTCGTGCGGAAGTGTCTGATGTTTCTCATGCCATACGAGAGCAGGCGGATGCTGTAATGCTATCGGGGGAGACGACAACTGGTGCTTACCCGCTCGAGTCGGTTCAGGTCTTTAAAGACATCATTGGGAGTATTGAACCTTCGGTGAGTCAGGCGCTGAATGAGCGGATCGTTCTAAAGGAGCCTAAGGCGATGATGCTTCGTTCGGCTTCGGTCCTTGCCCAGGAGCTCGGAGAATCTGGTATCGTGGTCTTCAGTCGAAGCGGATTTCTGCCCTACATACTCGGGGCGCTGCGTCCTCATGGCATTCCGATCTTTGCGTTCACCGACGACGAATCAATTTTTCGTCAGTTGTTGCTTCCATGGGGGGTTGAACCGTTCTTGATTGAGTTTTCTGAAAATCCGGAAGAAACGATTCAGTCGGCGATGGATTGTCTCCGCCGCAAGGAGTGGGTCGAGGTGGGCACTTGGCTTGTAGTGATCACTAACGCGCTGGCGGACGACAAGATCATCGATACACTTCAACTGAGGAAACTGGAAGCGGACCAAGACTCTTGATTCTTGTGTCTGTTTGCGGCCTTTGAAGCGAGATGGGAAAGATTCGGATTACTTCAGGAGTTTAGCACGCTCGATCGCTCTCATCATTCCTTTCGCCTTATTGACCGTCTCATGGAACTCATTTTCAGGAATAGAGTCAGCAACAACTCCAGCCCCAGCCTGAACGTAAGCCTTTTGGTTTTTCAGTACTACAGTACGCAGTGCAATGCAGCTGTCATGATTGCCATCAAAACCGAAGTAGCCAACTGCGCCTGAATAAGGACCGCGTTTCGAATTTTCCATTTCATCAATGATTTGCATCGCTCGGACTTTGGGGCTCCCGCTGACTGTGCCAGCCGGGAATGTCGCCCTCATGACATCGTAAGCGGTTTGGTCCGAATTCAGCTTCCCAACGACATTTGAAACGATGTGCATGACGTGGCTGTAGCGCTCGATGATCATCATTTCATCGACTTTAACGGATTCAAATTCGGCGACTCTTCCGACATCGTTGCGTGCAAGGTCAATAAGCATGACGTGTTCAGCACGTTCCTTAGGGTCGGCGAGTAGGTCTTCCGCCAATGTCTGATCTTCCTCCTCGGTTTCGCCCCTCCAGCGGGTGCCTGCGATGGGTCGGATTTTGATATTCCCGTCGATAGTTTGGACATGGACTTCCGGGGAGCTGCCTACGAGAGAGAATTCCTCGCCAAATTGAAGGCAGAACATGTAGGGGGAGGGATTCACGTGGCGAAGCGCACGGTAGAGATCAATGGGACGGCCCTGATAGTCCGTCTCAAAACGCTGAGAGGGGACGACCTGAAAGATGTCTCCGGCCAGTATATAGTCTTTCGCTTTACGCACCATGCCCTCGTATTCCTCCTGCGTGGTGTTGCTATCGATTACGCCTGTATCTTCAGGCTCCTCCATGAGTGAAAAGGGCGCGACTGATTGTGGTTTAGATAGTCGATTGATTATCGTCTCGATTCTGGTTCGTCCGGCTTCGTAGGCCGCTTCGATGGTGTCGAAATCGTCAGTGCAGATATTAGCCACTACTTGGAGCTTACGGAATCGGTGATCAAAGATGACGAGACTGTCAGTAATCAGAAAAACCATGTCGGGTAGGCCGAGGCCGTCATCACTAGGCCCGGGAACGGTGGTCTCGAAAAATCGAACCATGTCATAGCCGAGAAATCCCACTGCACCTCCGGTGAAAACGGGAAGCCCCTTAACTTCTACTGGTTTGAAGGCAGCCATTAGTCTTTCCACCTCGTGCATCGGATCGCCGTCAGACTCCGGAAGAAGGTGAGTTTCGAAGTTTGAAGCCCCTTTATTTCGAACTGAAATTTCCCGTCCTGTCGCGCGGATTTCGAGGCGGGGATCGGTTCCGAGAAACGAGAAACGACCTATCTGCTCACTATTTTCTGCCGATTCCAGCAGAAAGCATGGCTCGCAATGACCTTCGCTGAGTTTTTGGAAAGCGGAAATCGGGGTCTCATAGTCGGCAGCAAGCTCCGTCCAGACCGGAATCATATTTCCGCTGGCGGTTAGCGTCGAAAATTCTTCAAAAGACGGTTTCAGCACAGTCATGGCCGGGGTTGGCAGAAGAGCGTTCAGCCGGGGCTTAGAATGCCCACTCGGTCTGGCTCCATTCTTCGACAGAGACTTGAGGAGGTTCAGCTGAGGCGCTGGTAGAGTCGCACACCTGAGCGGGTTTGGCAGATTTTTCTTCGCTAATGTGCTCAGAAACGTTTTCGGTGGAATCGGGTGACTCTAAGGCGGTTTTGCATAGTGGCAGAGGATCTTTACGCATAGCGCAATCGACCTGAACGTGGGAATGCCCTTCGGATTCAAGCTTCTTGAGGATGACTCGGCGCGCGAGTTCGGGAGCGTTGCAATCGCTGCTGAGATGGCCCAGTACGACTCGGGTAAGATTTGAAGACGCCACCTCACTGACAAGTCCAGCCGCCTGATCGTTTGAGAGATGACCATGGCGGTTGCTGATGCGCTGCTTTGTCGACCATGGGCGATGCGTGTCGTTCTGTAGCATCACTTCATCATAGTTAGACTCGACAAAAAGGGTGTTAACGCCCTTGAGGCGATCGATAATCATGCGGGTGACATGCCCGACGTCACTGACAACACCAACACTACTTTGGCTGCAGCGAAAGATGAAGCCAACGGGATCCACAGCATCATGAGGCACTGAAAAGCTCTCGACGTTGACTCCTTCAATCGAGAAATCATCCCCAGCCTCGAAATGGTGCCAAGGGACCTCAGATTTTACGTTTTCCCTGACAACGGCGCAGGTGTGAGTGGTGCCATAGATAGGGATGGAACGTTTCCGGCAGAAAACATCAATCCCCCTGGTGTGATCTCCGTGTTCGTGAGTCAAAACGATGGCACTTAGACGGTCGGGATCGACACCAAGATTTTCCAGTCTCAAGCACAGTTGGCGAGCGGAGAGACCGGCGTCGATTAGGATCCGTGTTTCACCCAAGCAAACAAGTGCACTGTTCCCCGAGCTTCCACTGCCCAGTATCGCCAACTCCAGCATAGTAACCAGCTTAAGTATTTAAGAGCTCCAAACAAACAAAAATTATCGCAAAATATCTAAAGCTACTTTTCGGGCTGGGAAATTTCTTTCGGTATGGGCGAGATAATGGGATCAAAAACCTCAGTGTCAGGTAGTTGGCTGTGATGAACCCAGTAAACCGTTCCGGCAATTGCACCTGAAGAAATTCTGACCTCAACTGCTTCAGCCTCGGTCCCGAGTATCGCGATCTCAACGTTACTTTGAAGTCGTCGAATATCCCATCCGTTCAGATTGGCACCGGAGCGAGCGGTTGTCGTCGGATATTCCGAAAAGAAACGTCTCACAGTTTCAGGGCTGTCTGCGAGGAAGATAGGGGAGTCGGACGAGCCTAGAGTTACGAATTCGGAACGGACTTTTGGGTCCGCTGTCCTAGATTTTTCAGGAAGCCTCTGGCGTGCCATCTCTGAGCCGAATTTTGCGGAGGCAGTGATCAATGAAATCATCGAGACAAAGGCGATTAAGAAGACAAGCCATTTGAGATCAACAGTTTTGCTGTCCCTTTTGTGAGGTCGGGATGGAAGCACGTCGCTCATAAAATTTACTGATCTTGATCTAGTCTCTTTGATAATCGGCTGCTCGATTTTTCAAGAAGCTTTTGCTCTTCCTTGGTAAGACTCTGAAAACCTTTTTCATTTATCTTATCAAGAATAGCATCCACATCGGCGCTGACAAAAGGTGCCGGGCTGGCTGAATGTTTGTGGCCCTGGTCAATTATCCGGGCCTCTTTGATGCGGCGAATGCCAAAACGCTCCATGAGGGTTTGGCTTCGCTTGCGACTCATTGGCGCCCCTTTGAAGCGGGTGAACCAGAACTTGATGTAGGCCCATCCTGTCAACATTCCTCCGAAATGGGCGAAGTGAGCAATCACAGATCTGCTGCCCGTTCCGTCCCGCGATGCAAAGAATCCAAAGATAAGGCCAAGGACGTCGATGATGATCACAATCATGACGATCTGCTTCATCTTCATTTTGATGGGGAAGATAAAGAAGAGCAGAAAAGTAAGGCTTTGATTTGGAATCAGTGTTGCTAGGGCTAGCAAGACAGCCATGACAGCTCCTGAGGCACCCATAATCAGTCCGTCTTCTCGGGTGGCCAGATTGAAAAGTAATTGGGAAACGCCTCCAAAAATTGCGCCGGCGACATAGATCTCCAAAAATTGCCTTGGAGAGACCATCTGAAGTAGAAGTCGTCCGATGAAAAAAAGGATCAGCATATTCCCGGCGACATGCAGAAGATGACCGTGAATGAACTGGTAAGTGAGCAAGGTCCATACCTTGAAGGTGGCAAGTCCGCTAAGAGAGAGAGACAAACTTTCCGCCATGGGCTCCTTAGGAGGAACATCAATCAGGAGCGAAAGAAGGTAGGCAGAGCAATTGATCACAATTAACCAGGTGATCACACTCCAGCGGGACGGATGCCCTGGAGAGGCGCCGCCCGGATTCTCTCTCATGTATTCCCGGTTATAAATGCTCATAAATCGTTATGAAGAGGAAAAGAAACAACATTTTAGGGTTGAAAGTATCTAAGAATTCCTGATGATCTTGAATTAAGTATGGATAACATTGTTTACCTAATTCTCATCGGAGCGCTGCTTGTGCTCGCTGCATGGATGCTTTACGCGAGGTTTGCGTCTCGTTCCAGAGAGAATTCGTCAGACTACAAGGCCTGCGAAATATCGGCCGAAGATAGCACTGAGGCAAACATAGAAAACGAAATCCCATCCTCAGTGATGGAAGAAGTGGACCAAGGCGACGGGCATTCGGAGGGGGAGAATCGGGTTGCGGCTGCGTTGGTGGTTGATGGAGATGCCGTAGAAAAGAAACGGGAGGGCGAGTATTTTGACGGACTACAGGAGGCGGCTGCCGGCCTCGCGGTGTTGATGCGTTCCTCTCCGGTAAAAAATCCCAAAACCCCTGTCGTTTTTGCTCCGGAAGAGTCTCCGGATTCCCTGACTGGCGAAGCAGAAGATCCTGGCCCCGCCACGATGGCGTCTGAGCCGCTTGCTCCGAGCCCCGAAAAGGAAACAGAGGTAGACCAGTTGGGTGCTGAAGTATTGGATGATCTAGCTAGTGAGGGCAGCCACGAAAGCGATGAGTCGAAGATTGGTTCGCCAGAAAACACCGCTTCGGTCATTCGGGGTCTTCTTGGGGATGAGGTCGGTGACCGCTTCGAAAAGATCGATCTCGGTTTAGATGCACTTGAAGAGTTGGTGCTTAGCATCGAGTCAGGAATGTCCGCGCTGGACGGGCGAAGCGACAATGATGCCAACTTGGATTCTGGCAACGAAGATGTTAGCAGGGCGGCTTAACGCCTGAGCCTCCGCTTTACAAGCTCACTAGTAGGTCCTAAATATTGCGCCGATGGGTGTGCTCGGAGCTATATGGGGGATCGCAGGAGTTACCATACTTTTGCTAAGCGCAATATTGCGGCTAGCTCCACGTGCTCAGGAGGCGTTGTCTGGTGATCTCAATACCCTACAGTGGATTGCCGTGATCTTGTGGGGCGTGTTTATGTTGTTTGCAGAGGGATACCGTGGATTTCAGAAGAAATTTTCTCCGAGGACGGCAGCCCGCGTGAGATACCTAAAGCAAAATCCAACTTGGATCAGAGTTGTGTTAGCCCCTTTTTTCTGTATGGGCTACTTTTATGCCTCAAAGAAAACGAAGATCGTTGCCTACGCGCTGACCTTCGGGATTATCATCCTAATCGTGCTCGTTAAGTTCCTCGAGCAGCCCTGGAGGGGGATTGTTGACTTTGGTGTCGTATTGGGACTCTCCTACGGCTTGATTTCCTTCCTTATCTGCGCCGCAAAGTCGCTCTTCGCGCCTTCGTTCAATGAGGCTCCGGAAGTGCCGGAAAGGTGAGGTCGAAGGTTGATTTCAAACAAGTTCAATCCCCGTTGTCCCTGTTAGAGGCATTCTTTGATCGCCTTGAACAGTTTTTCTCCCATCTCGTCAGTGAATCCAGTGTGTGCCCAAGAAATTTTGCCTTCGCGGTCAATCACTACGGTATGTGGAAGGCCCTTCACCTCGTATGAAGCACTGACTTTTCCGTTAAAGTCAAAGGCGACTGGCGTTGAAATCCATCCGCGCTGGGCTAGGAAGTCTACCACAATCTGATGTGACTCTGCCTGATTGATCGCTGCGAAGACGATGTCCTCAGAGTCAATCTTATCGATCACGTTTCTGACGGTAGGCATTGCCTTGATGCATGGACCACACCATGTCGCCCAAAAATCGAGCACGACGACTTTGCCTTTGTGGTCAGCCAAATTGAATATCTCGCTATCTTTAAGAGTTTTCAATTTGATCTTGGGAGCCTCTTTGCCAACCAGGGGCGAATCGCTCCCATCCGACTCACCCGGTAATTTTGGTTCTGGGGCATAGATGACATTCCAGTTCCGATAAAATGCGGTTGTGGCGTCATCGTGATCTTCAAGGGGCAAAGTAGGTCTTTTCTCAACATGATGAACGTTATCGATCGATACACGACATTCACCGAGATATTCAGAAAGACCAACGAACTCGGAACCATCGACTCGTTGTGCGGAGAGATGAAGTCGACTTCCGTCCATTAGAACGAAGCGGTGGGTTATTTCGAAATGATGGGCCTTTTGCGATCCTGTTTCCTTCTCCTCCATATCGTCTCGCAGCCAGACGAGTGTTGAGACGCGGTTGCGGGGCAGAGTTAGTATTTCCCCTTTTGAGTCGAATTTGAGTTCGTTATCAATTCCTGAAAGGAGTTTGCCCCGAAGCATGTCTCCATTGGGAGCAACAAGAAGATGGGTTGGAACCTTTCCCCGATAAATACGTGGGATGGTCAAAGCCTTTTCCCGTGCTTGAGGATCGATAACTTTTCGTGGAATGCTGCCTGGAGAACGTTCGATCGAAAAATTTGAAAAAGTGATTTCGGTCGGTGTTTGATTCCAGCCTGGCCATCCACCGCCCAAAGTGAAGTAGAGGCCGTTTCCAGAAACCTGGTCAGGAGAAAGCGGAATTGTGAGGACAGGCTTCGATCTCCCGTTAGCGAAAACAAGAACCTTTTTAGGTTCAGTGACGATTCTGAAACTGGCTTCGTTATTCTCAATTCTGATGTTCTCTCCAGAAAAAGAGAATGCTCCGCTTTCACGAAGTTTCCCGATGTAAAGCCGACTCCCTTGCGCTGCGACAACAATGTCTGTTGAAGGAGAGTCTGGGGCCTCACTTTCAGAGAAAAGTCGCAGAGTAAAAGAGCCGGTGGACTGTTTCCACTTCGCATCGAAGCATAAGACGTCACCAAGAAGGATCGATGAATTGCCAAAACTGCCGCCCGTAAGCGTCGCAGACTCCTTTTTGAGATCTACTTGTTCTTCAGTTTCTTCAAATACTTCCCATTCAGGATCGCTAAACCCTCTTAGGATTCGGCCTGCCCTTCCTATATCAATTGCCCGGATCAGGTCCGGAGAAATGGTGATTCGCCCGGTAGCCCGGCTGGTGAAGTCAATCTTACCGCCCCTGATCGAAATTAGTTCTCCTGAGAGGAGTTCGTCGTTGGTTAGAAACAGGCGGGCCTGACCGATGCTCGATCCGTTATCGGTGCGGTCGGCACTGTGTGCCCTGCGAGTCATTGAAGCCGCTGATTTGCCGGCGAGAGGGATCGGTGCGTCAGCACCGGGGGGTTGCCAGCCAAGAAGGGTGTTCCCGATTGCTTTTGGCAAGACCCTAACCGTGCCAAAGAGAGAAAGGTTTTCAGCAATAAGGCGGTCGGCTGAAGGTTCAAGCGGCACTTTCGTCTGGGGGAATTGTATTTCTTTGGCGTGGTTGAGTTGGAGAGCCAGGGGCCTCTCTGACCATTCAGTCTTGAGAGTGAGGCAGTTTTTTTCCACACTGCAGAAGTCTCCGCTCACCGTGGTGCCAGAATGCCATGCAACTTTGGTAATGTCAGTTCTGGGTTTTAAGTCTGTGGAAGAAGGAAGAATGAGTTCGCGGAACTCTGTTAAGGGGATCGACTGTGATCCGATCGAAAGGCGATTCGATCCTTCCCGAAGACGAACGCTCTCTACCTGTGCGATCGGCGGCCGACCTGACACCAATATGCGTGGTTTTTTCAGGTCAACGACTGGTGCCGGTTGACCATCCCATTGCTGAATCCTCAATGACTCAAGATGCATCTCCGGAGTGCGGTTGAGGATTGAGAATCCCCGGCTGAGATCCACCTGAGATTTTCTTTCGTCGTCGCTGATTCTGCGGTCAACCAATGCTTTGTCGATAGAGGCGAGCAACTCTCCTGACTCGCTGCAAAGCCGGACTTCCCCGTTTGATTGGTTCCAGAAAAGTCGAAAGCTGAGTTCATTGTCGCCTTCCTTCAATTCCATCACAGGAACGAACTTTGTCCGAAAAGTCAGGACGACGTAGTTGTCCCACGTCTCAAGCATAGGGCCAAGGGTGGGGTCTTTTAGTAAGCCAATCTCTAAATCTGGTTTGCCGCGGGGAAATTTTGCGGAAAACGAAATCTCAACCTTTTCCGGGAGTTCGATCGGGCGGAAAAGATTGCCAGACCATTGATGGGTGGCAAATGCGCCGCTCAGTTCGGTGAACCAATCGGTCGGCCTGCGGTCACGTCCTGTTGACGTCCAAGAGGTAAGTTCGCCAAGCCCCGAGAGTTGCATTTCGTCGGCGTTGGTATGCAGGATCCGGCGAACAACGCTTCGATGGAGAGTCACGGGCTCTTCGAAGGCAAGGCAATCCACCGTGACGCTGGAGCTGTTGAGGGAGAGAAGATCACCCTCAAGCCTGTCACCGTTGTTGAGATAGATGCTGAAGTGTGAAGACCGCTGATCGACGCCTTCGCTTCTGGTTGATGGGAAACGGATGCTATCAAGCTGATTAATTCGAACATTAATCGGTCCTTGAAATGCTGGCGAAAGCCAGGCGATGCGGTGATCAGAGCTTTGACTGAGACTGCCTTTCAGGCTGTCGCCGTTACGCCACGTCAGCCAGGCCAAATCTTCGCCGACAACGTGAGTTAGACCTCCCGTTACGGCAAGAAGTAAGGGGCAGTATGTCAGGATCTGACGCTTGAGTAATAGTCGCATTTAGAAGCGTTCGTAAATTGGCAGAAATCGATAATTGAGAGCGAGAGAAAGCAGGGACATTGCGGTTCCATAGGCCTCGCCGTAACTTCCGGAGAAACTGCCTTCAGGGGATTGTTGATCCGCCAGCATTCGAGAAGTCTTTCGATTCCATTGTTCCCAGGCGACTGGGTCTCCTTGGTAGAGGGCTTGGGCCATGTAGTAGTAAAAATAATGGGTGTGTGACGTCTCTTTGTGATCAAGTTTGCTAGCGATGTGCTCAAGTGCGTTGGCGTATTCCTCCCATTCACGCTTGTGGCCGACTGCGTAGACAAGCGCGGCCACTGAGGAGCGTGCCACTGAGTTTCCGCCTCCTCCTATGCCGCCACTGTAGGCGACGAAACCCGAAGCTGCGGTGTTTTGCTGCATGTAGGCCAGCGCATTTTCAATCGTCTCGTCAGGCACGTGGATGCCGGCGTTTCGGCACCCTAGAAGCCCCATAAGCACGGAGCCGGTGACAGAGGTATCAGCATCGGTGGAGGTAGGGGAATAGCGCCATCCCCCCGAGCGATTTTTGGCCTGCGAATCGACCGCCAGATTGACAGCGTCCTCCAGAGCTTCAACGATCGTCTTTTTCCGATCCGTATCTCCCGCTTCCCAGAGCGTAGCTTCGTCCACGGCGCCGTAAGCCTCAGCGAGAGCTAGCATGGCAAACCCGTGGTGGTACATGCTGGTAGGAATGAAACCGGTCGTTTCCTGCCCTAAGATGATGGAGCGGACAGCTCGCTTAACGTTAAGTCGGTATCTGCCAAAATTAGGATCCTCACCACTCGCGAGAAAAGCCATGAGGCAAAGTCCGGTAATGCCATGCTCGGAACGACTGCGCCACGATCCATCGTCAGCTTGGTTCGCACTTAGAAATCCGAGACCCCGCTCGTAAATAGTATCGACTTCGGGAGGGATTTCATTACCTAGTCGGATCGAGGCATTCTGTGCCTCAGCAGAAAAAGTGCCGTGTATTCCGACTGCGACAACTAGCTGGAGGAGAGGACGGATCATGTGGGATTAGTTGACTTGTCGCTCGACTGGAGGACTCGGTTGTTTTGATTTTTGGCCATGATCCTTTTCATTCTTCTTCTTCTCTTGGCGTTCGCGCTTCTTGGCGTCCCAAAAGTGATCGAAGTTTGCGGTGGCTGACTTGAGGCGTTCAAACTGACCCTCGGTCAGGATTTCCTGAAGCGCTTCGTCTTCGTTAGCGTTGGCAAGTGACATGAGCATGCCTTTCTCTAAGTAGTCACCCCAGTAGCGCTGCACATCATCGAGATGGTTCACAGCAGCTTGATAAACCAATTTGCCGAGCCCTTTCTTCTGATCGGGGGTTAGCCGAAGGTGACTATCCAAAGTGGTCATCGAAATGCTGGAGAAAGCGTCGATTCGATCGAGGTGTCGTTGTTTGAGAACTTCTTCGTAACGGGAAATCTGATTCTCGTTGAGAACGAGGGAAAGCGTATCTTTCCAAAGTTCACGGGATTCTCCCTCCTCTTTGGATCGATTACCCCCAAAATTGACCTTTGCCATGTCATCCAGCATTTCCTTGGCGGTATCCGAGTCAGCATCCTTCAGCCGGGCTCGAAAATAGCGTTCGGCCTGCTCGTGCCAATTCTTCATAGAGCGTTCTGTCGCTCCTTTGGCCGCTAGAAGCAGTTGATCCAGCTGTCGTTCATCGAGTTGGCAGAGCCTCACAACATCATTGATGACAACCTTCATGAATTGGAGTCGTTTCTCGCGTTCAGCTTGAGCTAATTTAGAGATGTGAGCGGAGATATGGGCGCTGAGTGGCTCCTTACTTATTACCTCGTTCTGATCAAGTGCGGTGGGCGGTATGACCGGCACAACCGCATCAGGCGGGAGGGGTCGCCGCATAATAGCCGGCTTTTCTTTGTCAGCGACAACAGGCTGATCTTGTCCTTGGGCCGTGCTTCCGATAAGCAAGCTGGCAAAAATAAAAATACGGGTAAGAAAACTCATTCAATTCGATTCGATGGCATTGAAATATTGGTCGAGGCCTCGTCTGAACTCTTCAGGGAGCTTTTTTCCAGAATGGCCAGTGGATTGGTCGACTTCACGAATGGTTTGTCCAGAGCGGTTCGACTCTAGGCTGTCCAATGATATGTCGTTCAGAGATGAGCCATTCGAACCGGCCTGACCACCACTCCCGGGAGATGAACCGCCGCCCCCTGTGCTGCCATTTTTCTGACGGTTCGATTGGAGTAGTAGCTCGATAACCTCAGTTTGGGCGGCGATTACTTCAGCGCCAGTCTCGGGTCGGGAGAGAACAGCTCGTGCCTGTCGCATCACATCAGAAACAAGAGTGAGAAGCTGGAGTTCTTTGCCAAAGTGCTTTGGTGCGTTGGGAAGTGCTTCGATTTCAAGAACGACTTCATCTACCCTTTCCCGAAGTTCCTGCTGGGTGAGTTCGAGTGGGCGAACTTTTGCCTCATAGGTATCAGGCGCGAGGGCGGGACGAGTCGCCTCGGTTTCCCTGGTTTCGTCCCGGAGATACATCTCCCCTTGTAGGACTTTCATGATCTTAAGAACAATGTGAGGGGGGAGGCTGTCTTTCTCGCCGCCCTCGCTGGCCTGTGACTCTGTCGCCGCTACCAATTCTTCTGCCCACCGATCAAGCGTATCCCCCCAAAATTCGGAAGCTGCAATGGAACGGCCACTGAGATTTACTAGCAGTTCTTCGCTAATCGCTTCGATATCCGAGACCACCGACAAGTTTCGCATCTGATCAAGAACGTTTTTATAAATGAGATCCTGCTTTCGTCGAAAGTAGGCGTCAAGATCGGTCTGAATGTGGTAGATATTCAAGCTCTGTTCACCCTGCTGGAGAGAGGTCTTCTCTCCAACGGCCCGGAGTTGCTGTTTGATCCGGTGGCGAGGCAGGCCGAACCCGCCATCCAACGTGTCATTAAGAATTGAAGCGATCTCGAACTGTTTTCGAGAGGCTGCCTTGAGGCGTTTAACGAAAGTGCTGGCTTCAAGGCTGGAGAGAATTCCCTGTAACTCGTCTGTAACCTTGGCGAATTCGGCGAGAAGATCCTTCTGCTCTTGAATTGCTTTGGAAAGCCCGGCTTGGGCAGGGGACTCTTGCTTTTCTGGTGCATCACCACCTACCTCCTTATTCAGCTGGGTAATGGGTAATCCAAGAGGAGAGGTCTGTTTTCCGAAGTCTCCCGGCTTGAATTCGGACTCCCCGGACCCACTGCCAATGCTCGTCTCCTTATCGGCAATCCCTGGTTTTGACTGTTGTGGAGCCTGCTGGGATTCGCTGCCCCCTGCCAACTCGTTTTCCTCGCTTCTATTTTGATTGGATGCGGTCGGAGCTTGTGGGGAAGACGAATGGTTCGAATTTTCCTTTTCTGCGCCGGATTCACTTGTTCCAGATCTGGCGGATTGAGCTGCCTGCTGAAGCAGATTTGAGATGCTTGGCATTCTTTGAATGGCGATGTCTTCGAGCGCCCGCATCATAGTGGCCCAAGACTCAAGTCGTTCTGCGTCAAATTCATCATTCTTGGTGGCCTCTTTGACGAGATCGCGGCCGATGTCGGTAAGTGAGTCAAGTCTGCGGCCGTTCATGGACTCGGCCAACGCTTGTTCGCTGAGGCGTCTGCGATTGTCAGGTTGATCGAGTTCATCTGCTGAGAGCGCACGCATCGCCCGGTTTGCTTCATGAAGTTGCTGCTCACGTTCGTAAACTTCGCGAGCGTTGCGAAACCACTTCGCAAACTCTTGTGTTAGCCAATTAGCGTGATCTTCGTGGCTGAGGATATGAAAGACGAAAGTGGGTGAGTAGCTGCGTTCGCGATTTGGAAGGAAATCCTCGGCAAAGGCCCGCAATTGAATGGTTTGAGGCTCAATCCCTTCTCGTGCTGCCGAAAAGGTGGCCGTGGTTTTAAGGCTTCGGACTTCGGGGTTCCCCGCGGCGACGGGCTTTTCCCCTGCTACAGGGTCTGGATTCGTCACTGAGTCAGTGACTCCCCACCATTGAAGCCCAAGAGACTTCAGTCCAAAATCGTCAGAGGCACTAACATCAAAGGTAACGACTTCATCCGGGAGAATGATTTTCTTGTCGTTCATTTGTTGAGCAAAGACATTGGGGGCTTCGTCTGCTACCGGATTCACTTCAAGTTCCAGTGGCGATTTCGACTGCAGGCCGTGGATATCTGTCCATCTGAAGGTGCGAGTAAACGTCTCCTCGACTGGGAAGGGCTCTGTGGTGAATGAAGCTCCTTCAACCTCAGTCGAAATCTCTTCGGCTGAGGCAGTTGCCAGTTCACGCGATGTTGTTCCGCGAAACGAAGCTTGCGAGCCTTCGACGACCGAAATGCTGCCTCCCCTAATAGGAAGAATTGGATCCGTTGAATATCTCAGGTAATCCGGCAAGCGAAGTGACGCCTCAAGGCTGATCAGTTCGGGACGTGGTATCGGGGTGACTTGAACTTTATGGAATTTGTCGCCGACTCGCACGCCTAGGAGGCTTTCTTTTTTTTGCGGGGGGACATCGAAGTGGTAGAATCCGTCCTCTCGCTTGGCCCGAAGTTTGGTTTTACTAGGCAGCTTTGCTGAGGCGTGATCTGGCTTCCATACTGTCGAATCTGCCAAGCTCGGAGTCAGGTTAAAATTCTCTGCGTAGGGCACAATTACCTTTTTTGGGAGTTGCTCAAGTTGGGCAAAAGTATAGCGGTCGACCGATTTCCAGGGTGAGACCCAGCGAGTGAGAGCATTTTTGGCCGCATCCGATACGAGAAGAGTCAGGGCGCCCGAAAGACAAATAACCGAGATGGCACCAGTTAACCAAATGCGATAACGATTGTCGGGAACAGCGTCATCGAGTTCACGATTGGCGATACGCTTGTCGACCTGCAGCATCGCAGCCTCAATAAGTATTCGGCTGTTTGTCCCGGAACTAGAGCGAGACAACTCTACGATACCCAGAAGCTCATCTCCGAGCCGGGGAAACTTTCGCCTTAGCAAGCGAGCAATTTGGTCAAGAGACTTCTGCTGATATACCCAATGGTGCCAACGAAGAGGTAACCACAGACCGGGGATGGCAAATCCCGCAAAAAGGATCAAAGCGCGAAGAGCCGAGTGAGTGTCAAAGATCCGGTCGAGGGCAAAGATCAGTAAGTAGCTAATTCCAAGTCCGGCCAAACCGGCGAGAGCTCCTTCGGCAATCTTGATCGACCAGAGGCGATTCTGGAAGTCTTCAAGCTTTCGCTTGAGATTAGGAGGAATCGGTAGATCTCCGTCGCTGGAGACGTTGGCCCGGCTGTGGGTGCTCGAGTCGACCATGCTCATTATCTAACCATAGCCAAGCAGCGGACGCCAACTGCCTTTTCACCGAAATGCGTGCGTATCTCAAGTTTCGGTGCCAAAAAAAACCCCGGTGCCGAAGCACCGGGGCTTGAAACTAGGTTATCAAAGAAGATAACGAAATCAGGTGTCTCCTTCGGAAGTCTCAAGGGACTTCACCACGTATCTCTTGGCCTTATCGCCAAGGGACTCGATAGCGGCCTCTTTAGTGATTTCCTTGGAACCGTCGGTCTTGAAAGTAACGACTTGGGTACCTGCTGCTTCTCCGTTTTTGATAGTAATCGAATCTTCGATATACCCAGGCAGTGAACTGAACGCCGAACTGACGTCACGCTTACATCCGCCTCACACTACGCCGGTCATGCCGGCTACATAGGTCACTTCTGCGGCCATCGCCATAGGGGCGAAGGCGAGAACTGCCAACGTTAAGGTTGCGATTAGTTTTTTCATGGTATTGATAAGAAGGTGAAACTCAAAAAGAATTGTCTCACCAACAATACAGTATACGGGTATTGTGGGTAGGTCGTGACATATTTTTCCGCAAATTCGTGCTAATTTTCCTGTAAAGGCTCTCTCAAATATGTCAGCCAAAATTCCGATGGAACGCCTCCTAGCCAGATGAGTCGACGCGTTAATATCGTCAGTGTGCCGTTTAGCACCAAAGACTACGACGAAGTGATTGATGTCCGGTCGCCGGCGGAATTCGCGGAGGATCACATATCGGGGGCTCTAAATTTGCCGGTGCTCGACAATGAAGAACGGGCTCAAGTTGGAACAATCTACAAGCAGATTTCGGCGTTCGATGCCCGTAAGACTGGGGCAGCTATGGTTTCCAGCAACATTGCCGAGCACATCAGGAATCACTTTTTCGAGAAGCCAAAAGACTATCGGGCGTTAGTGTATTGTTGGCGCGGGGGGCAGCGATCCGGCAGTCTCGGAACGGTTCTTAGCGAGATTGGTTGGGAGATCAGTCAACTCGAGGGAGGGTATCGAGCCTATCGGCGGGAAGTGATCGAGCGTGTCGAGGAATTTTCAAAGGCGGTCACCCTAATCGTTTTGAACGGCTATACCGGAGCTGGGAAGACTCTTGTTTTGAAAGAGATTCGCCGTCAAGGCGGTCAAGTTCTTGATTTGGAGGGCCTCGCGAGGCACAAGGGATCAGTCTTCGGAGGAGACCTTCATGAGCCTCAGCCCGCTCAGAAACGATTTGAGACCCTCATCGGTGATGAAATCCGATCTATGAATCTTGCCCGACCGGTTTTTATCGAGGCGGAGAGCGCGAAAATTGGTCGACTTAACTTGCCGAATGCACTGTGGCAAAAAATGAAGCAATCAACCGTGATTGAGATTGATTCGCCGCTGGATTCCCGAGCAGACTACCTCACCGACGATTATGAGGAGTGGTTGGGTAATACAACCCGCATTCTGAAAACACTCGACCGCTTGAAAGACTTCCATCCCTCAGAGAAAATCGCATCGTGGAAGGCAATGGTAACTCACCAGAATTGGCGAGAGCTCATCGGCGATTTGCTCATGGAGCACTACGACCGGCGCTATCACGTAGCGGGGGATGGGAATTACGCGATCCCCAAAGAAACGGTGAAGCTGTCACGGCACGATGTCGATGCAGTCACCGCCTGTGCCCTTGAAGTCATTGCAACCGGAGAAAGATTGGGGGCAGGGTCTTGATTTTTGCACGCCATGCCTTGCGCAGCCCGTTACGGATTCTAAACTGAAGCATGTCGATTTATCTCGATTCAAATGCGACGACCCAGGTTCATCCGCGAGTCGTCGATGCCATGATGCCCTACCTCACCGACAACTGGTATAATCCTTCGAGTGGTTACCGGGCAGGTCGAGGCGCCAAAGAAGCGATTGAAAAAGCGAGGGAACAAGTGGCCTCATTGATCGGGGCTTCTGCGGAAGAGATCGTTTTCACCGGTTGTGGAACGGAATCGAACAATATGGCACTTAAGTCACTGGCCCGGGGCATGGGGCGCCAGAATACAAAAATTGTTGTCAGTGAGATCGAACACAGCGCGGTGCTTCGTCCAACTGAGGCGATGGCGGCGGCTGGATACGAGGTGGAACAAGTTACCGCAGACGGGGAAGGGCGGCTCGACCTTGGGGCTTTCGAGGAAGCAGTTTCCTCAGAAAAACCGGGTTTTGCTTCTATCATGTGGGCTAACAACGAAACGGGTGTCGTCCAACCGATGTTGGAGGTCTGCCAAATCACGAAATCAGCGGGTTGGTCGGTTCACACAGACGCGATACAGGCAGTGGGAAAGGTGCCGGTAAGAGTGGATGAGGTGGGCGTGGACTTTCTTTCAATCAGTGGCCATAAGTTCCACGCGCCAAAGGGTATAGGCTGTCTTTTTATTCGAAACAATTCCCCGTTCAGCCCAATGATTCGAGGGGGAGGTCAGGAGGATGGGCGCCGCAGCGGTACTGAAAATGTGGCTTACATCGTTGGCTTAGGGGAAGCGGCGGCAATCATGGCTGAAGAAGCTGCCAACGGGGGACTGGATCGAGTGGAAGAGCTTCGAAATCGACTCGAGGATCGCCTTTTCACAAGGCTTGGTGGAGAGACAGGTATTGTTCGATTCAACGGTTCGCGGGACTACCGCACGGGCAACGTGGCTCATGTCTCGTTTTCGGGCTGTGTTGCTGCGGAGATGCTGCCGATGCTCGATGAACGAGGAATTCAGTGTTCCGCAGGAAGTGCCTGCATGACGGGTAAGAATCAACCGAGTCATGTCCAGAAATCGATGGGCTTAAGCGATGAGCGAGCCTTCAGCAGCCTCCGGTTGTCGCTTTCGATTTTCAGCACAGAAGAAGAGGTTGATGAAGCGGTGGATGAGATTGTCGAGGTGGTCAACATTTGCGTTTAGCGGAGGTATTCTCCAAAAACAGGACCACGTCATCACCATTGACCAATGGCATAATATGCTCAACCCTTTGGCGTTACTCGAAAAGGAGAGAGACGAGTGCCTGGTGGGCTCCGCGGTCTTCAAAACCGTTGTCGGTAAGTGATCCTTGCCGTGGTTGGTTCGATTCCTTCCCTCTCCGCTTTCTTATGATTAATGGATGATGAAAAGTCGGCCTATTAATAGCCAAAGGAAATAAGCAGTGTCGAGATTGGATACAGAAGAACCTGTGCCGCTCGCCGTTAGCTACACAGGGGGGAAAACTTCAAATAGCCCCGACTTAATCCGTATAAAGTCCTCGAAGATAAAGACTTTGATTTCGACCTTCCCTCCGTTCTTGATTTTCTGAGCGAGAATCGGGCTGATCTCCAGTTTGACTTTCTGCCAGGTAGCGCGCCTCGCTACTGAGGTGAAGTAATTGTCATAGCGGTCTCCGGCATCCCGGCGGTCGAATCTGTGATAGTTGGCGCGGTCCTGGGCAAGGATGTCGCGGACAGAGGTCAGCTTGGTTCCAGAAGAGTTGAAACGATCCTTTTTGGAGATCACACAGTCATAGAGATCGACACCATCATACCCATGCGCGATGGAAGCGGAGAATAGCAGGCTAAAGAAACCAACCACAAGCAATCTGCATTTCATGTTTCGGGGGTATCGATTTGCGGAGATCAAGTCAATCAAAAACGGGCTAACCCACGTCATCACCATTGACCAATGGCATAATATGCTCAACACTTTGACGTTCCCCGAAAAGGAGAGAGACGAGTACCTGGTGGGCTCCGCGGTCTTCAAAACCGTTGTCGGTAAGTGATCCTTGCCGTGGTTGGTTCGATTCCTTCCCTCTCCGCTTATTCATAATTAGCGTATTATGAATGATATGCCTGTATCAGGTGCTTCGATAGGCGTTTAGAATATACAGATATTAGGCGAACTCGTGAGAAACTGCCTTGACCCACAGAGGCAGTGTACAAAAAAATCCCGCACCTTGCGAACAGGGTGCGGGAATTATCAAAAGTTCTTGGTTCAGCCTAAAAAGAGAGTCTGCCACCTACTACGAAGTGGTTGCTGACGAAGCCGTCAGTCTCCTGCTGAAACACTTGAAACGTGCTTGAGCGGTCAGACAAACCGATCAGCTTGTATTCCCCAAAAATAGCGACCCGGTCAGAAACAGGAATGTCGATACCTGCTTTCAACTGGTATGCCAGACTGGTGCCCTTACTCTCGACTCCTAACGGCCCTGGACCCTCTTCCACCGGGGTGCCTGTTAAGAAAGAGGCCTCAACGGTGCCGATTCCAAGGCCACCACCAGCATAAGCCATCGCGTTTCCAAGAGGAAACTCTTTGAGAATGTTGAGGAATAGTCCTTGCGTCCTCATCTCGCCGAGGATTGGCAAATCTTGACCAGCGAAGGTGAGCGAACTGTAGTCTGCCGAACTTAGAAGAGCCTCCATTTCGAAGCGACTACCCCCGAAAAGATTAGAGTAAAAACCGGTACCGAAGCCAACGATGAGGCCATCGTCAAGATCAGCTCCGAACGGGATAGTACTGCTACTGCCTGCTGGATCGAGGAGACTCGAGCTGGTGCTGAGTCCTAGTGACGAGCCTCCATAAGCGAAGACATAGCCGGTGGCCTCGGAGGCCGCTTCTTGCAAAGGTGCTTTGGCCGGAACTATCACGTCACCAGCACGTAGCGCTGGTAAGGCTAATACCGTGACGAGGGATAGGGCGAGTTGTATTAGTTTGTTCATTTGTAAACAGTCGGTTTAGTTGTATTTCGAACTATACCTCAATTTAGGGAGATCGACATGCGTGGCAAGTCTATTTTTTGACACTCTGAACGTTCTTATTGGTAGGAAGTTTCGGGACTGCAGTTGGCATGGTGTTAGCGCGAGAAACATCGACAGTCCATGCAGCAGTGCGCATTGCTTCATTTTTTTCTCTTCAAATTCGCGAGGTAAATCGCGGTAATCGCATTACCCATGGGGTCCTTCTCGTGACTAGAATACCACGAAACCAGGCCGCTACCGTCGTCGAGTTCGACGAAACCGGGATAGGAATTGTCCCCTCCGCTGGGTAGGCTGGCAATTTCGTGGAGTGCGCCGTCGTGTAACCAGTAGAGAATCGTGTGCGGACCTGCATCGGTAAAGCGACGTCCTCCCACGATTAACTCCTCGCCCCAGCGGTCGAGAAGCGGGCCGCCGATGTATTCGCTCAGTGCTTTACGCTTAACTTGCTGATACGGCGGCGACGCCTGCACCAGCAGCGCTGAGTCCTTTCCCTGCGTGCGGCTGATCGCCAGCAGATTGCCGTTTTTGCGGAACAGAAAGGCGGTTTCGTTGCCTTTTGTAGTTTGGAAAAGAGTGTGGAATCGCCAGTTGATGCCGTCGCCGCTTTCCAGCATGGCGCATTCCATGACCTCCGTAGCGCCAGCTCCAAGTTCCGATTCGGTGTAGCCGCGTTTTCGCCGTGCGCACAGATATGCCTTGCCTTCGTGGGTGGCGGCCCGCCAGATGTAATGACCGTAGGTTCCCTCTAGCTGAAAGGGTCTCGACCAGGTGTTCCCGTCAGCTGTTTTCACGCCGAAACCGAGATGTTTGTTGATGTCGTATTGGTCTCGGGGCAGCTCGTCATCTCCTGAAAACCAGGTTCCGGTATAAACAAACAACTGATCCTGGAAGACCAGGAAATGGGGGTCGCGGGTATCGCGACGCGGAACGGAAAATTCACAAACCTGCTCCCACGATTCGGTATCCTCGCTCGCCAGCACAATAATTCGCGAAGTCGGAAAGACCATGTGGCCATCCGGACAGGAACGAAAAGTTAGCCAGAATTTGCCGTTCCAACGAATTAGATCGGTGAAGGCATTGTGTTCGCCGTTGTGAAACACGCGACGCACGTTTTCGACTTCGATCTGCGGCAGTTGCTGTTTCTGTGCCGGGGCGGACCCGATGAGAGCGAGCGTGAATCCAATGGCTAGCGCTAGATTGAGTAAATGATTCATGGTGGGTCAATCGGTCGATCAAGGAACAAAAGGTATTCTAAGCCGACCCGCAGACACGAGTCAGAAGATTTGTTAGGGCCTTGCGCTCCTCTTCAGGAGTGTAGCGGGGCGCCAGTTCGGTAACAGTTGCGGTTAATTCACCGAGGAACTCAGGATCGGATTCACAACGAATTAGCAACTCGGTCAGCGCATGGCTGTCTCCGACCGGAAAATAGCCGGGATAGCCCTCTCCCAGCATGCCGATAGACCCATCCATCTTGGTCGACAGAACCGGCGTGTGATTCACGATTGCTTCGCTAACTACCCTCGCTCCGCCCTCGTTCACCGAAGTGATTACCATGACGTGGCTTGCAGCGATCAGACCTGCTGTTGATTGACGGTCGAGTTGTCCGAGATACTGGAAACGTGGGTTGGTTCTAGTTTCTGCTTCAACGGCTTCCCGATAAGGTTCCTCCAAGATGTCGCCGGCTTGGAGGATTCGAATGCGCGATTTAGGAGAAAGCCTCCTCGAGGCTTCCGCAAGTAGCATAGGATTCTTGACCGCTCGGAGATGTCCCAGAATGCTAACGTCAAAGGTATCCGTTGACTTTCTGGGGGCTGGAAGAGCGGGGGCAGATGATTGCAGGATGATAACGACGCGGTTTCGCAATTTAGGGGGGACTTGGTCTATCGCTTTTTCTTGCAGCGCAATTATACCATCAGCAAGAGCCATCGATTTGAGTGTTTTTTCGGAAGGGGTGGGGTAAATGTCCGTGCCGGCGAGTCCGAGGATGAGCTTTCCGGCTGGATGCAAGCTGCGGTAGCGCAAAATAGCTTCGTGCGACTTATCGCCGTGCAAAGCGATCATGACTTCGTTGGATCTGGGAATAGAGGTGCTCGTAATCTCAACCGAGTGCCCGAGCTCTCGAAGCAATCGCCCCCATTGAGCGGCTGTGCTGCGGTTGCCTGTTCGGGTGTGGCCTTGTTGAAGATCTCCGCCCGGCGATACGATCTGGATTCTCATCTATGGGAACGCCAACAGGATTAAAACTAGGTTAATTCGTATTTGTCTTGGCAAAGTTGAAAGCTTCGTGACAGCATACGCGTCGGAACCTAGAGCGTTCAACGCTACTTTTTTAGATATTATGTCAGACGATGCCAAGCCAGAAGATCAGGTGAAGCTTACTTCCCTGTCGTCCTGTGCGGGATGAGCCTCAAAGCTGAGCCAATCAGCACTCACGCAGGTCCTGCGTGGGCTTTCTCAGTACGAAGATGAACGACTGCTCGTCGGGGCCAGCACCTCGGACGATGCAGCGGTCTATCAATTGAGTGAAGAGCTGGCCATGGTCCAGACGGTGGATTTTTTCACGCCGATTGTTGATGATCCATATATCTATGGTCAAATCGCGGCGACTAACTCGCTTTCTGATATATATGCAATGGGTGGGCGGCCGGTCACGGCGATGAATGTGGTTGGAATGCCGGAGGATGTGATTGGTTTGGATGTCATCCACGAGATCTTAAGGGGAGGGGCCGACAAGGTCCTCGAAGCAGAGTGTGCGCTCGCCGGTGGTCACTCGATCAAGAACCCTGAGCCAATCTACGGATTATCGGTGACGGGTCTGGTGGACCCGAGTCGGATGATTACCAATGCTGGCGCCAAGCCCGGGGATGTATTGATCCTGACGAAGCCATTAGGAACAGGAATTATTACAACGGGTGTTAAAAGGGGCATCACGAGTGGCGAAATTGTCATGCGTGCGATTGACATTATGAGCCGTCTCAATACCCCCGGGAAAAAGATTGCCGAGCGTGGTCTGGTCAAATGTGCAACTGACGTGACTGGTTTTGGTCTGCTGGGACACCTCATTTCACTCTGTAAATCGAGTAAGACCAGGGCGATTCTGCATACGGCAAACATTCCCGTAATCGACCCCGAGGTTACTCGCCTAATTGAAGAAGAAGATTGTGTCCCTGGTGGTAGCCATGAGAACTTCAAGACTGCAGACAAAAATGTGGGATGGGCGGAAATTATACCTCAGTCAATGAAGTATATACTATCCGATGCTCAAACCAGCGGTGGATTGCTCCTCTGTGTTCCTGAAGAGAATGTTTCTGAGGTGATGGCGATCCTCGATGACGATGCTTCCCTTACGCGTGCGATGATAGGACGGATTCTAACAGCAGACGAAGTTGGACCGCTTATAACGGTGGTGTAATAGGGGATGGTAAGTTCCGAACCCGCCTGATACGGCGGCAGATGGAGGGTCCATTTGGCTAGAGAGCCGCAGCGGTGCGCGTTAGGCCAGCTTCCAATAGGCCCTCGTTAGAAAGTGATGTAAGATCGTTTGTGGAATCGCTTAGGTTTGGGCCGTTACTTTTTCCAAGTGATAGCTTTCTCTGGGAGGCACAGCGCGTTTTCACCGCTAAATCACAAGCCATAGCAGCCGCGGAGCAAATAATTTTCCGGGTTGGCGAAAGTAAGTGCTTTCGATTATCGTTGACGCATCGAGACTTAGCTTTCTCCTCAATGAGTCAGAAAACACATAATCCCTTCGCCCAAATTCCGGCAGTCGACAAAGTATTGTTGGCGCTGGGGAAGCTCGAAGACCTGCCGCCGTTGCCTCAGCCGCTGATCACGAATCTGGTTCGTGATGAGATCGAAGCGATGAGAGAGAGCGTCAAAGAGGGGCATTCTAAGGTGGGAGATTTTGAAGAGACGGTGGCAGACATTCGGGGGAAGTTAGAATCGTTTCACCGTTCAAGGATTCGCCCGGTTATCAATGGAACTGGAATCTGTATTCATACCAATCTTGGCCGGTCTCCTCTGCATCCGGAGGTGGTCACTTCGTTGAGCTCAATTGGGCAGAACTACAATAACATTGAATTAAACCTTGATTCAGGTGAGCGCGGTAAGCGAGGTGGTTTTCTGGAAAGCTGCCTGGCGACGCTTTGCGAGGCTGAGTCTGCAACGGTGACTAATAACTGTGCGGCAGCACTTATTCTTATGCTGAAGCATCTCGCCAACGGTGAGCGGAATGAGGTGATTATTTCGCGAGGGGAATTGGTGGAAATTGGAGGTGGTTTTCGCGTTCCGGAGATCATGGAAGCCAGCGGGGCTCGGTTAGTTGAGGTTGGGGCGACTAACAAGACCTCTCTTGAAGATTATCAAAACGCGATTGGTCCAAGGACAGGAATGCTGCTGAAGGTCCATCGGTCTAATTTCTGGATGGATGGATTCACCGACGAGCCAACCACTGAGGAGTTAGTGGAGCTAGGAAAACAGCACGATCTTCCGGTGGTGGAAGATCTTGGTAGTGGCGCCATGGTAATGACGGACGAAGTGGCACCGATCCCTCACGAACCAACGGCTCTTGAGGTTCTTAATCGGGGCGTTGACCTGGTCTGTGTCAGTGGCGACAAACTGTTTGGGGGGCCGCAGGCGGGGATTATAGCGGGGAGGGCAGACCTTGTTGCGGGTATCAAGAAGGAGCCCTTTTTCCGGGCACTGCGCTGCGATAAGCTGATTTTGACTGGAATGCAGGAAACGGTGCTGAAATATCTTCACGAACATGGCACCGAGAAACCGAAATTGCCCTTGATTCGGATGTTGTCTGCCTCGGTCGATAAGGATCTTCACCCACGGGCTGAGGCGATTCTCGATTTGATTTCAGGAATTGAGGAGCTGGACTCAAGTGTGGTCAATACAATTGCCCGTTGTGGAGGAGGGACGATGCCAAAGGCTGAAATCCCTTCGTTAGCGCTCGATTTGATGCCGAAATCGATGGGGTTGCCGAAAATGGCGCGACTGCTTCGAGAACAGAACATGCCCGTGATAGGATATGTGGCAGAAGACCGATTTCGTATCGATTTGAGGACGGTTTTCCCTGAGCAGGATCAAATAGTAGTAGAAAATCTTCTGGCAATTTTCGAAAAGCTCTGAATGGTAAGCAGTTCAAGTCCATTGCAGGATTTTGAAACCCCCTGCCATGTTCTTAACGTTCGATCTCAAATGATCAGATATTACCTACACAACCAAACCTATAAACGATGCTGAAAAGATACTTTTTCCGCGTCGGTCTGGCAGCGGTAACTACTCTGGCCCTCGTCGGCTGTGGTGGCGATCCGTCCACGGCCGACCCTAATGACAACGCTTCCTCCGAAGGATCGGCAGGAGCAAATGCGGGGGTTTTCTACCTTTCGGCGATCCCGGACGAGAAAATCACTGATCAGAAAGTGAAGTTTGACAAGCTCGCCTCCTACCTGACTGATTCCTTGGGAGTCAAAACAGAGTTCGTCTTCTCCAAGGATTACGCTGACTCTGTGACAAAGTTCAAGAACGGTGAAGTCCACCTTGTCTGGTTCGGAGGTCTCTCCGGAGTGCAGGCTCGGATGGCAGTTCCGGGATCTCAGGCGATTGCCCAGGGTAAAGCTGATCCGAAATACAAGTCCTACATCATTGCGAACAAATCCACTGGTCTGGCGCCAGCAGATGAATTTCCGCAGGCGATTAAGGACATGACGTTTACGTTTGGCTCTCCTGGTTCGACTTCTGGTCGCCTTATGCCGACTTACTTCATTATGCAGAACAATGGAGGGGTTCATCCCGACGAATGGTTTGCAGAGAAGCCCGGCTTTCAGATGAGCGGGGGACACGTTGCGACAGCTAACGCAGTTGCCGACGGCACCTACCAAACCGGAGGCATCAACTACAAGACGTACGACAGTTTGGTTGAGAGTGATCCTAAGATCGCAGAGAATACCGTAAAAATCTGGACGACGCCTTTCTACGCCGACTACAATTTTACGATCCACCCTGAGGTCGAGAGTGCGTTCGGTGAAGGATTTATTAAAAGGGCGCAGGACGCACTTATTGCCGCACCCGCGGGATCAGATGCTCTTAAGGCGATAAACCGTGAGTCTATCATCCTCGCTAAGAATGAGGACTTCGATGGAATCAAGGACACGGCCATTCAGATGGGCCTGATCGAAGAATAATACGAAGATTTATTATGTCCTCCGCTTTTGAACTCAACGGAGTGACGTGTCGATTTGGAGACCTCGTCGCAATTGACAAGGTCTCTTTGTCTATCGCGGAGGGAGAACAAGTCGCATTCATTGGGCCCAGTGGCAGTGGGAAAACGACCCTGATCCGACTCCTCAACACGACGGCAGTTCCCAGTGATGGTTCCTTATCCGTTCTCGGGTACATCATAGCAGACCAAAGCGTTGAGTCGTTGCGAGTCCTGCGTTCACGAGTTGGGACGATGCCTCAACACCTTGGACTCGTTGAAAATCTGACCGCTATTCAAAACGTCATTTTAGGGCGCGGTGGACAACGCACTACTCTGCGGTCAATTCGTGATCTTATTATTCCCTCACGAAGTGATACCGAAAAGATCCATCAATTGCTCAGACGGGTTGGAATAGAGGAAAAGCTTTTCACGATGGTATCGAAGCTTTCAGGTGGGCAGAAGCAACGCGTCGCAATCGCCCGCGCTTTGTTTCAAGAGCCTGAGATCTTGTTGGCTGATGAACCGGTTTCGGCGGTAGACCCTGCTCGCGCACGGGACAGTGTCCGACTGCTGACTGAGCTTTCGGGAGAACTTGGTTTTACATTGTGCGTCAGTCTGCATCACCTCGAATTGGCGAAGGAGTTTTTTCCCCGGCTTATCGGCCTCCGTCAAGGACGCGTTGTTTTTGATGGAGCGCCCGACTCGCTAAAGGACCGGGAGTTGGAATCGCTTTACGAACTCACGGCGGACGAAATGATGGCTGATGCGTGAGCACTTTCTTTTTTGCTTTGAGAAAAAGATCCTGTTTTCTCGAGAAAATAGAGGACGGGAAGCTTCTTCTTGCTGGTAATGGCGATGAATTCCACGATCGGAAAATGGGGACGTCGACGTTGGATTGTCCTTGGAATCGTGATTCTCTTCCTCCTATGTGCGAAGAGTCTCGGGCTGACGCCCGCTGGTTTAGTTCCTCCTGACGAAACCCGATGGGAGCGAGCCGGCGCCTTTTTTAAGGCTGCCTTAAGTCCGGCGATGGACTACCAGGATGAGAATGTTCCTGAGGATGCGCCACCGATTTGGTTTAAAGGGTTATACGGGCTTTTGCTGACGCTGAAGTTTGCTTTTGGGGGAATGAGTCTTGCCGTGCCGTTGGCGCTTATTATGGGTTTCTTTGGTTCCTCCTCATGGTGGCCGGAACCGAGGGGTTGGTTTCTTGATCTGTTTCTTCGTGGGATTTACTTTGCATTCCGGTTTCTGATGAGCCTTCTGCGGTCGATCCATGAATTGATTTGGGCGCTTCTGATTTTATCAGCTTTTGGGCTTTCTCCACTGGCAGGGATGATCGCTCTTGCCCTCCCGTTTTCAGGAACGCTAGGCAAGGTTTTTTCCGAATTAATTGATGAAGAATCCCGCGACGCCGCAGCGGCTTTGAAAGCGATCGGCCACCGACCGCTCCAGACATTTTTCGTGGGAACGCTGCCCGCGGCTCTGCCGAATCTAATCACTTATAGTCTCTATCGTTTCGAGTGTGCCTTGCGTTCTTCTGCCGTTCTCGGGTTCGTTGGTATCGAGACGATTGGGCTCTACATCGAGCTTTCTCACGAGGAGTTTTATTACAACGAAGTCTGGACCTATTTTTACCTTCTCCTCGCTTTAATTGTGCTCGTCGATTTTTGGGGTGCCGGTGTGCGAGCTCGACTTAATTCTCACAAGGGGGCGTGCGAGGCATGAGTGACCGTATTGATGAATTAAGACGTTCACGCGAGAAGAGTTGGTTTCTTCGCGTTAGCGCGATTCTCGTCTTGCTGGGTATACTTTGGGCATGGCTGACTAGTCGCCCTCTCCTGGGCAGGCTCTCGGCTGAGAGGAGATGGCTGAATTTTCAAAACTTTGCTGGAGAATTGGTTCCGTCACCCGTCCGAAAAAGCGGTCAGTGGGGTGAAGCGGGTCCCTGGGCAGGCGAACTTCTTCATGCGGGAGGTTTGGAAGCTCTGTGGACTACTCTCGGAATCGCGACAGTTGCGATTATTCTCTCAGCGGTTTTTGCG
>DCQY01000047.1 GCA_002323995.1 Akkermansiaceae bacterium UBA1506
TATAGCACCCGGTTCACTCCCGGCACCTCATTGAGAATCCGATTAGAGATTTCGCCAAGGAGTTCATAAGGCAGGTGCACCCACTCTGCGGTCATCGCATCTTCACTGGTCACCGCACGCAGGCTGAGCGCATACTCGTAGCTTCGTTCGTCACCCTTGACCCCAACGGTCTTTGTCGGGATGAGAGCAGCGTAGGCCTGCCAAACAGAGTCATACCAATTCCGTTCACGAAGCAGTCCGATAAAAATGTCGTCAGCCTCACGAATGATCTTGAGTTTTTCTTCGGTCACCTCTCCCGGGCAACGCACCGCGAGTCCGGGCCCCGGAAACGGATGGCGTCCAACAACGCGTTCGGGCAAACCTAGAACTCGGCCAAGTTGACGGACCTCGTCTTTGAACAACTCATCGAGCGGTTCGATCACTCGCCCCTGCTCTTTCAATTCCATGATTCGATCCACACGATTGTGGTGAGTCTTGATCGTGGAGGCAATCGAACCACTGGTAGCACTCTCAATCACATCAGGGTAGAGAGTACCCTGCGCCAAGAGTTCGGCATCATCGCCCACGGCATCAAAAAACACGTCGACGAAGAGCCGACCGATAATACGGCGCTTCTCTTCCGGATCTGCAACCCCTGAAAGTGCGGAGAGAAACCTTTCGGAGGCGTCGATCGTTTCGATCTCGATACCGATCCCGCCGAAGAGGCGCTTCACCTCCTCTGCCTCTCCTTTTCTTAGCAGCCCAGTGTCCACAAAAATATTTCGAGTATCAACCTGCGACTCATGCAGGAGTGCAGCCAAAACCGAGGAATCGACACCACCTGAGACGCCGCAGACTACCTTACGACCAGCCACCTCCTCGCGAACTTTAGCAGCGAGTTCGTCTTTAAAGGAATCAATCTGGAAGGAAGGTAGATCCGTGGCCCTGCTGAGGAAATTCTTGAGGATATCTGTTCCTTCGTCGGTGTGTGACACCTCCGGATGAAACTGGATCCCAAAGAACCGCTCATTCCAGCGCAACGCTACCGGTACGCCGTCAAGATTACGGCCCATGACTTCACATCCATCAGGCAATTCACTGACGGTGTCCGAGTGACTCATCCAGATCTGTGAGTTCCCCTTGAGCCCGGCAAAAATACCATCAACACCTTCCTCGATCGTGAGGGTTGCAGGACCATACTCACGGGTATTTCCCGGCGCCACGGTGCCACCAAACTTGGTATTGAGAAGCTGCATGCCATAGCAGACCCCGAGGACAGGAACGCCCATCTCCCGCAGGAGTTCGAAGTCAATGTCAGGTGCGTTTTCTTCCAGGGTAGAACGCGGTCCGCCAGAAAGAATGACCGCCGCAGGATTCCCTGTTTCACTGAGCTCACTTGGCTGGTAGAGGCGAGAAAAATAACCCAGTTCGCGAATGCGACGCACGATAAGCTGTGTGTATTGCGATCCGTAATCGATGACGGCAATTGGATGTTCCATGAAAGAAAAGAAAAGTAAAAGGGGCGACGTCTCGTTGGTCGAGCCGCGCAATTGAACTAGCCGACCTGATAGTTGACCGGTTCTTCAGTAATGGTGATGTCGTGGGCGTGGCTTTCTTTGAGTCCACCCGGAGTGATACGAACAAACCTGGCCCGCTCGCGAAGATACTGAAGATTCTCAGCGCCCACATAGCCCATACCGCTGCGCAGACCACCGAGGAGCTGGAAAACAGTGTCAGCTAGCGGACCACGGTAAGGAACACGGGCTTCAACACCCTCCGCCACTAACTTGCCCGATGAATTCTGACCGTAACGATCGCCAGATCCTTTGCGCATGGCCTTAAGTGATCCCATACCGCGATACTCCTTCCAAGCTCGGCCCTGATGGTTGACCATTTCGCCGGGACTCTCACGGCAGCCAGCGAGCAGTGACCCAAGCATGACAAGATCAGCTCCGGCGGCCATGGCTTTAACCACGTCGCCAGAATAACGAATTCCACCGTCAGCAATCAGAGGAACACCGGCATCGTGACAAACCTTAGCTGCGTTCTTGATCGCGCTAAACTGAGGCGTTCCAACTCCGGCTATGACTCGAGTAGTGCAGATCGATCCCGGGCCAACGCCAACCTTTACCGCTGCAGCGCCAGCGGCGATCAAATCGGCCGCTCCGTCTGCAGTGACAACATTTCCAGCAACGACCGGTTTACCAAACTCACTATTGAGACGATCAATAACGGATAGCACCCGCTCTGTATGGCCCGTAGCGGCATCGATAAAAACAGCATCTGCACCTGCTTCGATTACTCCCTGAGCCCGCTCAAAGTAGTCCTCTCCGACCCCAATGGCCGCGCCGACGCGAAGTTGGCCATGACCATCCTTGGCAGAGTTCAAATACATATCCCGCTTCTCGATGTCCTGAGCAGTGATCAATCCGGCCAACTTCCCATTAGGATCCACGAGCGGGAGCTTTTCGATACGATTCTTCTGAAGAATCCTTCGAGCCTCCTCTAAGCCTGTGGTTTCAGGAGCACAAACCAGCCGGTCTTTCGGAGTCATCACTTCGGAAACGGGAGCCGATTCATCTTCGATGTGCCAAATATCACGACTCGTCACGATACCGATGAGAACGTTTTCGCCGTCGACGACGGGAAATCCATTGACACCCTTTTCGAGCATAATTCTCTGGAGCTCAGCTAAATTCCCATCTGCCGACATCGTAAACGGGTCGGTAATGACAGTGTTTTCCGAGCGTTTCACCTTGGCAACCATCTCCGCCTGATGCTCGATCGGCATGTTGCGGTGAATCACCCCGATACCCCCCTCACGAGCGAGCGCGATCGCTAGCTCATCCTCGGTCACCGTATCCATGGCCGAGGAAATAATCGGGATATTCAGGGGGATGTCTTTGGTGAGCCGAGTCGAGATATCGACCCCGGCGGGAAGGACCCCGCTGCGTTGCGGGACCAGAAGAACGTCGTCGAAACTGAGACCAAGAGGAAGATCACCCATAGATAATGTTTAGGAGAGACGCGGTGATGATCAAGCGAAAGTTTTGATTCTGGAACATTTAGCCAACGAGAATCTTTGCGCGCCACCCCACAGAGGTGACTACTCTACCCTCTTCGTCCCAGGCCGTAGCGCTGGAATCTCACTGAGCCAATCCGGCACATCATCTGGGGCATAGACCGGAAATTGGATTTCCATACAAGAAACCACCGGATAATCGCCGACCTTATCCTTGCCGGACCGATTAACAACAACGAACACACCGGCCACTTCTCCACCCTGCGAAGCGATGAAATCCGTCAACTCGAGTAAGGTGCCGCCCGTTGTGATGACATCCTCAACGAGTAAGAGGCGCTCGCCGGGTTTGATCTCGAACCCACGCTTTAACTCGAGTTCATTGGTGTCCGCATTCCGCTCTGCATAAATGGTCCGAGCATGAACCGCTAGTCCGACCTGCTGACCCACTGGAACCCCTCCCATGGCCGGGCTGAGAACGACATCGATCTGGCCCAGCGCTCTCATTTCGCTGGCGCGTTGCTCTATCATCTGCTGCAGCTCAAATGGATGCTGCACTAGCTTGCCTTTTTTTACGTAATAGTTGGAGTGATTTCCACTCGCAAGAATGAAGTGACCTTCCTCAACGGCTCCATAGTCCTTGAGGAGTTCAATGGTTTCATCGGGTGACGCTGGCAATTCTGTCCGCATAATCTTTGGCTAGTTGACTGAAGGATTGGTCTGATTCGGCATAAAGAATGCCACGAGAAACATTGATCACAAAGGGTGCTGATCGGTCGGCACCGCGGAGCGCTTCAAGGTCTCCACCTTGTGCTCCCAGTCCCGGAATCAAGAGCGGGACGTCTGGCATTCGGGCCATCACTTCATCTGAGGCATTGGTCAGTCCCAGAACCAATCCAATGCTTCCCAAGCCTGCAGCCGTATCAGCCGCCCGCTTCGTCATATCGCCGACGAGCTCAAATACTTTGCGCCCACTGGCAAGATCGTGAGTCTCGAGATCGGCGGCACCGGCATTGGAAGTCACCCCGAGCAGGTAAACTCCTTTGCCCGGATACTTGAGAAATGGTTCCACGGAATCAAACCCCATGTAGGGACTCAGCGTAACGGCATCGACGTCCCAGTTCTCGAAGTAGCCTTTGGCATAGTGGTCCTGCGTCGTCCCGATGTCACCACGTTTAGCATCGAGCACGATAGGGACCTCAGCGGCTTTCATTTTTCCTATAAGCCGCTCGATCATGGCATAGCCATTCACTCCCAACGCTTCAAAGTAAGCGATATTAGGTTTAAAAACCGCCGCAAATTCGGCTGTCTCAGCGATAACCTGCTCGCAGAAGGATTCAATCGCTTCGATAGACTCGTGCCGGTCCGGCCGAGGATCGAGGCCAACGCACAAGGCACTCCCCGTTTCGGAGATTCGTTGGCGGAGCGTTTCGGCGTAAGTCATGCGCTTTCAGAATTTCAACAGGGTTAAATGACCGAGTCAACCCCGTTCAGTTCTGGCAACCCTATTCAAAGTTTGGCAACAATGGCATCTCCCATTTCCGCGGTAGCCACTTTCTTTTGATCCTCAGCACCGGTGTAGATGTCGCCAGTGCGCAATCCGTCACTGATCACAGCCTTCACGGCGCTCTCAATCGCTTCAGCGGCTTCACCAAGACCAAATGAAAATTTCAGCATCATCGCGGCAGAAAGAATCTGGGCAATCGGGTTGGCGACGCCCTGACCGGCGATATCTGGAGCAGAACCTCCACTCGGCTCATACATTCCAAAATAAAGCCCCTCTCCTTTGCTTTCGCCAAGGCTCGCAGAAGAAAGCATGCCAAGAGAACCCGCGATCATAGCCATCTCATCGCTCAGAATATCGCCGAAAAGATTCGGTGCGAGCACCACGTCAAAATCACGGGGACGAGCGATTAACTGCATCGCCGCATTGTCGACGTAGAGATGGTCCAGCGTCACATCCGGGTAGTCTTTGGCCACCTCTTCCACCGTCTCACGCCAAAGGATGCCGTTTTGCAGCACATTGGCCTTATCGATAGAGGTGATGCGCTTGTCCCGTTTCTGAGCCGCTGTAAACGCGACGTGGGCGATGCGGGAAATCTCGCTTTTCGAGTAAACCATCGTGTCGATCGCGACGCGCTCACCATCACGCTCTTCGACACCCTTAGGCTGGCCAAAATAGATTCCTCCAGTGAGTTCGCGAACACAGAGAACATCAAAACCGCCGGCAATTCGTTCTTCTTTGACTGGAGATGCATGGGTTAAGGCAGGAAAGCAAATCGCAGGACGAAGGTTCGCAAAGAGACCGAAATGCTTTCGCAAAGGAAGTAGTGCACCGCGCTCCGGTTGGATATCAGGCGGAAGATTCTCCCACTTAGGCCCGCCGACAGAGCCAAACAGAATCGCATCAGCCAATTCGCACGCTGCAATGGTATCCTCAGGTAACGGGCCTCCAGTCTCGTCAATGGCGGCACCACCGACCAGTTTCTCATCGAGGGCAAAGCTCAACCCTTCTTTTTCGGACACACGGTCGAGCACCTTCCGTGCCTCACTCATCACCTCCGGACCAATTCCGTCGCCGGGAAGGATTGCAATCTTGTAAACTTTGCTCATGGCGGAGACCAAAGACCACATCGGTGATGCCGCAAGCGCAAAAAGCGGTCAGGTGTCCTTCACTGCATCACGAAGTGCCATGGCATCCTCCCAGCTAATCTGCTCAATTTCGCTACCGGCAGAATCTTGCTCCAGCAGAACATTACCGAGGGAGTCTTTGATTCGAATCTTGATTCCAACCAGATCATCCTCTAAATGCGTCTTTCCATCGTATAGAGCGCGGTTGATCTCGACCGCTGACGCGACTACGTTTACGTCTCGGTTGAAGACCAATTCCCCTAGCGCCTCCGAACCCGTCAACTTTACCCTTGTGTCATTAGTCGGATGACCCGTGTGCCAACATGCCCAACCCTTCTCGGCATCCTCGTAAACGCGGACGTGCTCCCTCCAAACGATAATATATTCAACGTTTGCTGCTGGAAGTGTCTCGCGAGATAGATTACGAGCGGCTATTTTGTAGCTTATAAATCGCTGCTCGAAGGTGTAATAGGAATCGCGGCGATGTCGCCTCAAATCCAGCGTATCTTCGAGATCTATCTCCAGTCGATAATCCGTCTTCACCTCGATGACGCGAGTCTTAAGCCAATTCTTGATGTATTGCTGGTCATCCAAGCTGAGACCCACGATTTCGTATTGAAATTCCTCGCCGTTGTCCTCGCGACGGATCGTGGCCTTTCGATTATCGGGAGAGATACCCAGAAGTTCGGCGGAGATCTGTCTACCATCCTTACTCGTAAACTGATGATACTCCTGCGCTTGTGCCAACTGAGAAGCAGCAAGGCCAAAATTGAGAAGTAGCAATATCAAACGGAACATAGCTAGAAGTATACCCTAATTGAGAAATTACGCCGTTCAAAAATGCGCCAGCTACTCGCGGTCCTTTTAGTGCCCTACGGACACGGGTTCGGATATCGATGATGGACGGTATCGATCGCTTTTCTGACCTCCCCGGGAAGCGTCACGTCGACGGAGCCAATATTCTCGCGTAACTGATCCATCGTCGTTGCTCCGATCAAATTACTCGCCACATGGTGGCGTTGATTAATCCACGCCAGACTCATTTGGGCCAAGCTCAGGCCCGATTCCTCGGCAATCGATGCGTATGCTTCAACAGCAGCGTCGCTAGTTGGGCCATTGTATCGGGCAAAGCGCTCCCAAAGGGACAGGCGAGCCCCTTTCGGCATTGCTCCCGCTCGATATTTCCCCGAGAGCTTTCCAAAAGCGAGTGGAGAATAGGGTAACGATCTGACGCCCTCTTCATGGCAAACTTCAGACAAACCGCCATCGAAGGTTCGGTTGAGCAGGTTATATGAGTTCTGAATGGTGATGATTCGTGGAAGACAAAGCGAATCGGCGATCTGCAAGAATTTCATCGCGCCCCATGGGGTCTCATTGGAGAGGCCGATGTAACGAACCTTCCCCTGGTCGACGAGCTCGCCAAGAACCTTGAGCGTCTCTTCAATTGGAATGGAATCATCCTTTCGCGGGGGTGAATAGTCCCTTCCGCCAAATAACGGGACTGGACGATCCGGCCAATGAAGTTGATAAAGGTCGATGTAATCGGTCTTCAAGCGAGTCAAGCTCCCCTCCACCGCTTCCATAATATTGTCGCGATCAAGACGAGGACGGTCGCGGATGTGATTCATATGGCTTCCAGGACCCACGACCTTGGACGCGAGAATCACCTCATCCCGGGACCCGCGGTCGGCGAACCATGTCCCAATGATCCGCTCGGTTTCATGGCACGTTTCTGCCAATGGAGGAACGGGATACATCTCAGCCGCGTCGAACAGGTTGACCCCCTCCTCTAGAGCATAGTCCATCTGCTCGTGGCCCTCAGCCTCGGTATTTTGCTCACCCCAAGTCATCGTGCCCAAACCAATCAGGCTGACTTTGAGGTCGGAGTGAGGGATTTCCCGATATTCCATCAAGCAAACTTCGAATCAAAAGCAAAAAAGACTCCTAGCCGTTTCGAATCACAAGCCTGTTTTGCTTTCCGCGTCCCTTTTCAACGGCCCAGACGCGATGCACATGATTGTAAATCTGATCAATTGTCGCTTTATTACTCATACGATACTCCGAAGTCTTGGCATGGGTAGTATCCGGGTAATGCTTTGTCACAATGGAGTCAAGATTTCCCATACCCGCTTTCTCTGTCGCCTGGTTAGCAAGATCCTTTATCCGATTAAAAGTGGCGCTCCCTGTGGTCACTGAGGAGGATTCATTAACCGACTCGATGTAATAGAAACGAGCAGTTTGAGCACCATCAGTATCGACCGTCACCTCATACACGCGAATACCGCCATCAATAAGATATTGATGCTGACTCACGGAGGCAATCTGATCCAACCGCGCCACGAAACGACCATCAGAGGTGACCACCTCCCAAAACCCGGCAATGCCTGCGTAGTTTCCATCTTGTTGACCCTGAGGCTGATTCTGGTTCTGGTTCTGGGCAAAAAGGCGACCAAGCGTCAGGATAAAAAGAAAAATAAGGAGTGAGGGCGTTTTCATGTCTTTCGACCGTATCGTAAAGCGTTGCTAATGTCCATGCGCGATCGGTCTTAGATAGGCTACTGTATGACCTTTTCTCATGCTCAAATTGATCAGTCGCAAATCCCGCGTTTTCTCATGTTACTCGAGTCCCAACCTTTCCGTGATTTTAACGTCGCAGCTACTCAAGTTTTGGTGTTTATCCCCTGGGGTCAAGTGGGGCCTCCATTATGGTGAGTCTGACGACTAAGCCTATACCACCACACGAGATCCGGTTCACATCAATGACCTCAACACTACCGTGCTTAACAACCTTGGCATTGACCACGAACGCTTCAGCGTGAAGCACCAAGGGCTCAATTCCTGACTCACCGGTATCGAGGAAGGGCAAATCATCAAAAAACTCCTGGTCTTGTCTTCTAACATGGCGATTTTACTCGCCGCTCATAGACCGCCGGATATCACCAGGCTCATACCCGTAGAGTTCTTCGGGCAACTCGGCCTGATGGATTTGGACAAGGCGCCAACTCGTCGGTAGAAAGGTTTCTTTCTTCCACGTGAACAAAAAGGGTTCTTCGAGTCGATTGATACGACGAGTCACTTCGCCACCAGCCGGGCCTACAGCATTCCCGCTGATAGTCAGGCGGAAAGCAACGGTGGCCTCCCCGTCCAAAATATCAATCTGCTGTTCATCCGGCGTCAAAACGAGCGTCATGAATTGACTCCCAATGTCAACCACTGCCTCGACCACATCGTCACCGTCAAACTCCCACTTATCATTGTAATAGTCAGAGACAAGGCGGCGGATTCTGGCTCCATTTCGGCTCTCGATCCCTGAGATAAGGTCGGCTTGTTTCTTTGTTATCATCCTCGTAGGGCGCGTTTCCCAAACGACGAATCCGACGATTAAAATCAACCCCGCGAGGATCACAGCAAAATTCAGGCGCAGCCCTCCAAAATAAGCGTTGCGTTTCGTAATCTTCACTGCTGTTATCTTTAACAGGTAGCACTACCTTGTAAATAACCGTTAGCATACTGATTGGCTTTTGTTTCCACCGCATGGCAACCTACCGCCCCAACGTCGCTGTGATTCTGCGTAAACCGAAGAACGGCAAAATTCTTATCGCTGAAAGAAAAGACCATCGCGGCTGTTGGCAATTCCCCCAAGGGGGCGTCGATAAAGGCGAAGACCTGATCGGAGCTCTTTATCGGGAAGTAGCAGAAGAAATTGGAGTCAGTCCGGACCTTTATCGTATCGTCGCTTGCCGAACTGATTACCGCTACAAGTTTCCTAATGGGCATCTCAAGAAAGGGCTTTTCTGTGGACAAACCCAAACTTACTTTCTATGCGACTACCACGGCACCAAGCATGACATTGACCTCAAGGCGCACGTTCAGGAATTCGTCAATTTTAAGTGGATTAAGCCGGAAAAATTCGATCTTGGAGGCGTTCCAAAATTCAAACGTAAGGTCTTCCGAAGAGTCTTTAAGGACTTCTTTGGAATTAAGGGGCTTCAGAATTCACACGCCTGTAATTAGTTGAGATACGCGCTTCTGTTGGAATAAGTTCAAGCGCGATAGCTTTGCACTCAGGATCGGAGTTTTGCGCTTTCGATTTGCTTGAATCGATGGGACACTTGCATCGTCCTACACTGTCGCCTGATGTATTTTGGAATTCGAGGGAAAGTCGCCCTGCTGGTCATGCTGGCAACGGCTGCCTCTGCCCTGCTCGTAGCAAAGGTATTGTCCACCAAGGCCCAGGCTGTCCTTCGCGATCATGAACTGGTTGACCTCGGCGACGAATCCGAACTCCGGGCCTGGGAAATGATCGATCAGATTGACGGGCTTCGGGATGATCTGAACAGCATCGCTAACAGCGAAATATTTCAGAAAAGTTTTGCGGAAGGAAAAACAGGCGAAGAACTCCTCAACATTGCTCGTGGGCTAGGCAAACGTTATTGGAAGAATCACCTCCGCGTTGAGGTCATTAGTTTCTATGAAGGGGAATCCGATTCTCTATTCTTGAGCGAAAAAGCTAAGCTCACAAGCAGCGAAGCCTGGCTGCCAGGGCCGGAAGCCGGCCCGCGTATCAGAGTATCTCCAATCCTGCGAACACAGCTGAAACGATTCGACCTGCCCGGCGGCGAACCGGCAATCCGCTGGGTCCCGGTTGTCTGGGCCATGACCCATCTTGGTGAAAAGGACGGAGTCTCCACCTTCATACGCATCATGACCGAACTTCCCCCGGTTAATTCGCCGCGACACTTTCTTGTCCTTGAGGATGCTGATGGCAACCAGATCATTCGCTACGATGAGAAGAACGAATCTCCCGAAAACGATCAAATTTTTCTATCGCTCCAAGAAGACCAAAAACTTCATGAGTCACTCGAGCGTGCCCGAGAGAAATCCGCCAGCCCGGAAACCGACGAACCAAAGCCAAAAGTTGAGCGCCTCCAACGCCAGGAAAAGATCAATCTAAAGAAACCCTACTTCTTCCAGGAAGCCCTACCTAGGGAGAGTTTTGGCGCAGCACTCGGCGAGGAAGACCCAAAAGAGCTTGCTGATTTCTCAAGAGAGCTCCAGCACCAACTCCACGGATTTGGAACCGTTGGCGGCCTTTCAAATACGGCAGGGGAGCTAAGGTTTCTCGCTCCCTCTCGCGAAAACTTGGAGACACTGAGGAGCGAAGTCACGACAGCTCTTAAAGAACGCTTTGGGGATGCGTTCGATGGACTCGACTGGCGTGGTCAGGTCGAGTGCGACCAGATTAGCGTTTGGACCGTACGAGCCCTCGTCGGTCAATACCGGTCGCCCGAGGAATATCTGCTCCATTATGCCGTTCTTGAAGATGAACTTGCTTCATCAATCGCCTACGAAATGCTTTCGCTGCAAACGATCGCGATTTTCGTCGCCGCAGGATTTGGCCTCATCGGATTCCTTATCGCAATGCACTTCATCCGCCCGCTTAAGCGCATGACCGGAACGGCACAGATGGTTACTGCCTCTAATCGCGAGACTTTTCACCAGCACGTCGCCGGCCTAGCTCGTGACCTTGACATCAAACGGAAAGACGAAGTCGGAGATATTGCCAGAGCCTCCAAGCGCCTCTTTGAAGAATTGATCTCTTTCCAAGAGGAACTCGAAACGCGTGTCAGCGATCGCACCCGCGAACTGCGGCGGACCAACAGCAAACTGGAAAAGGCATACGAGAAGCTTATGACTCTCAGCCACGAAAAAGATGCTTTCGTCGCCAAAGTCAGCCACGATCTGCGACAACCGCTTAACGCAATTTTTCTTCAAGTGGAAGCGCTTCGACTTTCCGATCTAAATGAGGAACAGCGCCAAGACGTGGATCGCATTCATGCTCATGCGGCGCGGGAGCTCAATCTGGTGAACGATATTCTCGAATACCAGAAAATCATCATGGGGGCAGAAACGCTCAATAAAGACGATATAGATGTGCCTCTGCTGCTCAAAGAGCTCGAGGAAACTTTTGCTCCAGAAGCGAAAGCGAAAGAACTCTCTTTCATCAAGAGTAACACCGCCGAGATTCCCCTTTTAGTCGCCGATGACCGTCGCGTCCGCCAAGTCCTTGGTAACCTCATAGGCAACTCGATCAAGTTTACCAGCAAAGGCAACGTCACTCTCGATGCAAGGCTTCGAAAAATCAGTGAAGCTGACTGGGTCGAGTTCACCGTTTCTGACACCGGGCGAGGTATGAGCTCCGTAGAACAAGACAACGCTTTTGTCCCCTTTGTTTCCAATAAGAAGGACAATGCAGGCGGCAGCGGACTGGGACTTTCGATCTGCAAGGAATTGGTATCACAATTGGGAGGACGTATTGGTTTTGTCAGTGAGTTGGCCAAAGGAACCCACTTCAGTGTATTCCTTCCCTGTGAACCGGTGTCCGAACATTACGAGTTAAAAGCTGCATCCAGCACAGATAACCTCCCCGTGACAAAAATCCCCACCAGTGGTGATCAATCCACCTCGCGCCATGCCACCATCCTCGTGATCGATGATGACGAGAAAGTCCGCGAAATGCTCACTCGCATGCTCGAGGCGCAGGGATATCGGGTGCTTACTGCCGCCGACGGCAACCTTGGTTTTGATATGGCAAAAAAACATCAACCCGATGCCATCACTCTTGATGTCGTGATGCCTGGTGGGCTTGATGGATGGGAAGTGCTTAATCGTCTCAAAGACTATGAGGCAACCCAATCGATTCCGGTAGTGATGGTTTCGGTGATGGCTGAGCAGGAAAACGGCAGCGCACTCGACGTGGAAGATTACCTTGTCAAACCCATCGACATGAATCGGCTCAGTCGCGTCATCGAACGCGCCACCGGCCAATCCAACAGCCAAAGTTTGCTCCTCGTTGACGATGACAGTGCCAGTCTCGAGTCGATGAGCCGTATTCTCGAGGAAGCAGGGTGGAAAACCTCACAGGCGAGCGACGGTGCCGAGGCTCTCGAAGTGTTGGAGAAAAATCGACCCGCCGCTATCGTTCTCGACCTACTCATGCCGGTAATGGATGGATTTGAGTTTCTCGAGAAGCTCCAGGCTAATGATCAACTCAGTGCCATCCCCGTCATCGTCTTATCCGGTAAAGATCCTTCGGAGAAAGAACAGAGATTTCTCCGAGAGCGGGTCACAGCAGTTCTGAAGAAAGACCAACGTTCGGCCGACGAACTTATTGCTACGATCAACGAACGCATTCGTGATCGGATCGATCGCTAGGCGGTTGAAGTAAGGGACGCAGAATCAAAGCGAGGCATCTCGGGCTTAAAAAACCCTTCTGTGGCCTCTTTTAGACCCGTTTTTTGGGGCCAAAAGAGGCCTTTTAGGCCAATCAAGGGTAAGCTCTTCCAATTGTTCCCAATGGAATCCACGTGAATAATTATCATAAATCAGGAATTCGCGGTTGCCTTCAAGCTGCTTTGAACAACAATACGCTTCGAAAATTCGGTTCCAATCCAAATTTAAAAGGCAGATGAAAGACCTCTCCAAATACAGAAATATCGGAATCTTCGCCCACGTTGATGCCGGCAAAACCACTACCACTGAGCGCATTCTCAAGCTCACCGGTAAGATCCACAAGACCGGAGAGGTGCACGACGGTGCCGCCACGACCGACTTTATGGATCAGGAACAGGAGCGCGGAATCACAATCCAGTCCGCCGCTACGACCTGCTTCTGGGACGATCACCGGTTCAATATCATTGATACTCCCGGACACGTTGACTTTACAATTGAGGTCTATCGCTCCCTGAAAGTGCTCGATGGCGGTGTTGGGGTTTTCTGCGGATCCGGCGGAGTTGAGCCCCAATCCGAGACCAACTGGCGTTATGCCAACGATTCCGGAGTTTCCCGCGTCATTTTCGTGAACAAGCTCGATCGCATTGGAGCTGACTTCTACCGTGTCGTCGAGCAGATCAAGAACGTGCTCGGTGCTAAACCGCTAGTCATGGTGCTGCCGATCGGTATTGAAGACAACTTCACCGGCATGGTCGACCTGCTCAGCCGCAAGGCTTGGGTCTGGGATGACTCTGGCGAGCCCGAAAACTATGAGCTTCAGGAAATTCCAGCCGATATGGCTGACAAGGTTGAAGAATACCGCGAGCAGCTCATCGAAACAATCGTGGAACAGGACGATGAGGTCATGGAAGCTTACCTTGAGGGTAACGAGCCCGACATCGACACGATCAAAAAGCTCATTCGTAAGGGAACCATCAATCTCGACTTCTTCCCCACTTACTGTGGTTCAGCCTTCAAGAATAAGGGTGTTCAACTCGTGCTTAACGCTGTTGTCGATTTCCTCCCCTCCCCGACTGAGGTTCCAGCACAGCCAGAAGTGGACATGGAAGGTAATGAGACTGGCGATTTTGCCACGGTCGATCCTTCCAAAAATCTCCGTGCTCTCGCATTCAAAATCATGGATGACCAGTATGGGGCTCTGACCTTTACCCGCGTTTACTCTGGCACGCTCCAGAAAGGTGATACTATTCTCAACTCTTTCACGGGCAAGACCGAACGCGTCGGCCGGATCGTGGAAATGCACGCAGACTCGCGCGAGGACCTCGACAGCGCGCAGGCAGGTGACATCGTCGCTTTGGTGGGCTTAAAGAACGTTCAAACCGGCCACACCCTCTGTGACCCCAAGAACCCTGCGACTCTCGAACCAATGGTCTTCCCTGATCCAGTCATTTCCGTGGCCGTATCTCCGAAGGATAAAAGCGCCTCCGAGAAACTCGGCGAAGCAATCGCCAAGATGGTGCGCGAAGATCCCTCTTTCCACGTTGAGACTGATCCTGATTCTGGTGAGACAATTCTTAAAGGGATGGGTGAACTTCACCTCGACATTAAGGTCGACATTCTCAAGCGAACACATAACGTCGAGGTCGACGTAGGTGCTCCGCAGGTAGCCTACCGGGAGACAATCACACAGACTGTTGAGGACTCCTATACACATAAGAAGCAGTCCGGTGGTTCTGGTCAGTTCGGTAAGATCGACTATGTCATCGAGCCCCTCGAAGCTGGTGGCGATGGCTTCGAATTTGAGTCCAAGGTAGTCGGCGGTAATGTGCCGAAGGAATACTGGCCCGCGATTGAGAAAGGCTTTAAACTTTCCAAGGACAAGGGTGTGCTTGCCGGATTCCCTATGCTCGACTTCAAGGTGACCCTCCTCGACGGCGGTTACCACGCCGTTGACTCCTCTGCGGTTGCTTTCGAAATCGCTGCTAAATCTGCCTACCGCCAGTCTATTCCTAAAGCTGGTCCTCAATTGCTTGAGCCAATCATGAAGATCGACGTCTTCACTCCGGAAGACCACGTCGGTGACGTCATTGGTGACCTTAACCGCCGCCGGGGAATTATTAAAACTCAGGACTCTACTCCCACAGGCGTTCGCGTCAAAGCTGACGCTCCCCTGAGTGAGATGTTCGGTTACATCGGAGACCTTCGTACAATGACTTCTGGTCGCGGTCAGTTCTCCATGGAGTTCTCACACTACGCTCCCTGCCCCAAGAACGTATCCGAAGAGATTATCGCCAAGGCAAACGAAGACAAATAGTCACTTCGAGCATCATCTTCGAAGAAGGCCGGGCGGAAACGCCCGGCTTTTTTGGTCTCGCTCAGGTAATTTACCCCTGACTAGGCAGCCGCCGTTTGGCCCATCACATTGAGTTGAAGGCCAGACCAATTCAATTTGGCTAACCCACCATCACTTTCTTGTCCCACAAATGCGGTTAGGCGTGTGTTACTGTCCATCGAGAACGCTGGGTATAGAAAAATCTCACCACGCACCCACACCGAGCAGACAAAGTTCATCCCGAAACGGTGTAACCTAAGATCACAAGATAGGGGGACACCAGGATTTAGCGGTGTGGCAGAGAGATATCCAATCACCCCACCACCATTGGTTACATCACAGACTTCACCCGTAGCGGGATAGATTGCTGCGGTAATGCCGCGCTTCTTGCTCTCGTCTAACATGCCGACAACAACGCGACGAGTGACGCGAGATGGCTCGATATCGACTTTAAAACTAACCTCTGCATTCTGATTATTGACTGCTGGAGTCTGACCCAGTTCTTCTAACTGGAATTGCTCAAGAGCGGGGATCGGGGTATTCATGATATGCGACATTAATGAAAATGGGAGGCTGCCAAAACACACTTATCCAGGCGGGCAATTAGCGATTCTTAACTATTTTAAAATATACGACCTTATTTTACGGTAAATCAATTAAATTATAATAATTATTGAAAATATTTATTTTAGGGCAGGCTAAAACTTCGGAGGCAGGTAATGCGACTTAAGCAGACGAAAAACGTGTCATTCAGGGGAATTCGCGTTACAAAATGTCAATACTGTCTACCCTGCCCCCGCAACTCCACAGATGGATGATCTCTTCATAGACGAAGCTTCAGGATCAGACTCAAAGGGCAATTCTGAAGTGCCCAGACTTACTCCCACAATGCCACTGGCCGCCAGAATGCGGCCGCGTGATCTCAACGAATATGTGGGACAGAGCCATATACTCGGGGAAGGAAAACTTCTGCGACGGGCCGTTGAAGCTGATCGTTTTACCTCACTCATCTTCTACGGCCCCCCAGGGGTCGGTAAAACCAGCCTGGCGGAGTTGATCGCCCATCGCACTGAATCCCGCTTCATCAATCTCTCAGGAGTTGAGAGTAACGTCGCAGAAATTCGTAAGGCGGTCGAAACAGCTCGCCAGTTTCAGCGAACTCGCGGTGAAATCACAACTCTTTTCGTCGATGAAATTCACCGCTTCAACAAGTCTCAACAGGATGTCCTGCTACCCCATATCGAACGTGGTACGGTTCGCTTTATTGGGGCGACAACGCACAATCCGTGCTTCTACGTCAACAGTCCGCTCACCTCCCGCAGCCAAGTCTTCCAGCTAGAGCCACTTTCCGAAGAAGACCTTTCCAAACTGCTGCACTCGGCGGTAGAAGACCCTGAGCGCGGATTTGGAAAGAAGGCCATTCACCTCCACGAAGACGCTGCCAGACATCTCGTCCGAATGTGCGACGGTGATGCCCGCAAGTTATTGACATCCTTCGAGCTGGCAGTCTTGACCACAGAAGCAGATGAGGAGAGCGGCGAAATTACAATCGACCTCTCAGTTTCGGAAGATTCCATTCAGAAAAAAACGGTCGTCTATGACACGGACGGAGACGGACACTACGATACAGTCTCTGCCTTCATCAAATCCATTCGCGGCTGCGACCCGGACGCCGCGCTCTACTGGCTAGCCAAGATGCTCCACGCAGGCGAGGACATTCGTTTCATTGCACGCCGTATCGTCATCGCTGCCAGCGAAGATGTCGGCATGGCAGACAGCAACGCTCTTCGTGTCGCTGTCGCGGCACAGCAGGCCGTCGAATTCATTGGCATGCCAGAGGCTCGTATTCCCCTAGCCCATGCAGCGGTCTACCTCGCCACCGCGCCAAAAAGCAATCGCGCTTACACTGGAATCAATGCAGCGATAAAAGACGTTGCCGAAGGCCGCACCCTCGAAGTGCCACCCCACCTCCGTACGAAAACCCGTAAAAAGCTGGGAGTCGAGGGCGGAGCAGTTGAAAGCAAAGATACCGCCTATCTCTATGGGCACGACTCAGAGGACGGTTACATTCCCCAAGCTTACCTTCCCGAGGGGCGCGTCTACTACGAACCCTCTAATCATGGAATGGAAAAGAGGGTAGCGGAACGGCTTGACCACTGGCGAACGCAGTTCGAAGCCAGTAAAGATCAATCAGCGTCCTAACGAAACTCCAGCTCCAGATAATCAAGGTAGCGGGTAATGCGATCATTCCGTCGCGGTAATGGTTTCTCCTCCAGTGCACGACGCATTTTGGAATAGTCATCAAACGCTTCGCTGCGCTTCGGTGCCCGCGTTGCCTCAAAGAAGTTCAGATAATCCGACGTTTGAGTCATTGTATTTCGTATCGTGGCTCTTAGCTCAAGTAGACTCTTAAACTCCGCGGATAACCCTTCTGTTTTCTCGTTTGCAAGTTTTTCAATCGCGACGCAATAGCGGTCAATGACCTGACGATAAAGCGGAAACCCAGTTCGCTTCAGCGCCTGAAGTTGCATGAAACAATGGTCCATCTTCTGCAACGCTCCATCCCGCTTGATAAATTCAGGAAACTGCTCAATGGAGCCTTCATAGCCCGGACCACCCTCAGACGTTGCTTTTGGAATCTTTTTGAATCGATTGAGAAAACCAGACTTTGTCTCAGGCACTGGAGTTACTTCTTCATCCTCCCACCTAACCATCAATGCCTGACTGAGCCAATGCTCGGTTTCGTCCCAATCCATGAACTCAAAACTCTGCTGTTGGCCAAAACTCGCCACCTGCAACGCCCACCACTTATCGATTCCTTGATCCATTTCGCGAAAGGCCGGAAAGTGCTGACGCAAGAGCGCGGACATGGGCTGAGCGCCGGACAACGGCAGATCGCCAAGTAAGCTGCGCAGGGCGTGGTCTCCCTCTGGCTGATCAAGCAGGGCCGCCACCATCGCCCCCGCAGAACTGTGGAAGACCATGAAGCTGACTGGATCAAGTGATTCCGGATCCTTTAACTGAAACAGTTCCTTCGGTTTCAGCATCTGGCCACTCTGAAGAATTCCCTTGAAATAGGCACTGGGCAGCCCTTCCTCCCGATGCTCCATAAAAAGGTCGAATCCATAAACGAGCCATTCTGGAGCAGACAAGTCACGCCCTTCAAGTATTGAAGGATCGTTTCCATAAGGCGCCAGCATCAGGTCACCGAGCAGGGCACGAATCACAGCGAGCCGGTATGGGCGCTCTTTGAACTCATCATGCAGATGCACCGAAATTTTAGCGACGACTCGGTTATCATCCCGAAGTTCAAGAGAATTGATGACATCTTTTCCAATGAAGACATCACTGGCTTCACCCCAAAGTTCAATTGCGATGGGAACGGTCCACTTCCCTCTGGTGATGGGACCATTAGGGCGGATACGATAGACTGAGGATCGAAATGAATCACGAATTTCGTCCGCGAAAGTGCTGAACATCACTTTCGCCAAAGGATCCTGCCCAAAAGCACGGATCTGATAGGACTCGCCCCACTCTGCGGCGTAAGAGACTTCATCAACCGAAGATCGAGCTGTCTGCTCTCCCTCTGCGGTTCCTTTTTTACTCGAAGATTCCTGAGCTACAACCAGATGGGCACAGTTGAACCCCATGGCGACAATAGCCATGATTTTAACAGCCTTGTTGAGGAAGGAGAGTCCCCGCATCACCCGCTAGCATACCAAAACGAAAACGCTCACGCAACCGCCCTCAGAGTCTCTCTCTCTAAACGCAAAACCGCGCCTTATCTGAAACTCCCCGACCACGGCTTTGCTGTTTCGATAATGAAATCAACTATCTCACTAGGATGACCTTCGGCTTAGAAGTTTCCCGAAGTGGGAGGCGCAGGATTAGGATTCCATCTTTCTGGACCGCGGAAATTTTTTCTGGAGCAACTTCAGGCCCGACGTCCAGCTTGAGCTGGTAAAAGATTTCCTCTGGGTAATGACCAAGTGGTTCCCACTCTCTTGGAACAGAAAGACCCCGAGAAGCTTCAATATTGAGAATCTCATTTTCAATCGACACCCTAACTTGGTCTTTCTTCACGCCAGCCAGAGTTACTGCGACCTCCCAGGCCTCATCGTCATAATGCGATGTGTAATTTGGACGAATCGTCACAGCGCCACGTTTCCGGGTGGAGACACTCCTAGTTTTGTCGGTATGGTCAATACTGCGGCAATAAAAATCGTTTTCTTTATTCATCGTAATGTTCCTTTCGTTTGGTTTGAGGTTTACTGAATTTCAATCCGATAGGGCTTGAGTTCTTCCACTTTTCCGAGGGTTAGCTCGAGAATCCCATCTTCGAGTCGCGCGGAGATCGCTTCCGGATCCACTCCTTTGGGCAGACGAAGGGCTCTTTTGAATTTCTCCACGTTCTGCGACTCGCCCCGAACGCAACTTTTCTCTGCGCTGAGTTGGAGGAGACCCTCATTGACCTCAATTTTAAGATCATTTTTTTTCACGCCCGGAAGGTCGATGCGGGCGACATAGCTCTCCTTGCTCTCATACCACTCAACACCCCGATTGGGAGCCAATTGGGAGGAATGTGTGGCCGAGCGAAGCAGGGGCGAGAAAACCCGCCGTCCTGCCAGCAGGTAATTCAAGTCAATGATTGGTGAATTAGAATCAGAGTATCGGATTATTTTCATAGGTTGTGATATTTTAGATTGAATCTTAATTGTCCGTCTTTTTACCCGCAGTTCTCATGCCATTCTAAAATAGATCGTTTTTAACTATATGTGGTTCAACTGTTTGTGAACTTATTAGGAAGATTGAATAGTCAACCGAAAGCGCCATTATGACTCACATTAAAAACCGATCGCGCCAATTTAGTGTGTCACTATGGCACTTTTGATGGGTGGATTGACTTCACCACCCGATTCTGGTTCACTCCCCCTCGCAGTTTCTGCCATGTCCCATACTTTTCTTTTTGATATCGGTAACGTCATTATCGCGTTTGACTTTGGCATTGCCGCACGTCGTCTCGCTCCCCACATTGAAATTCCCGCAGACGAAGCTCTAGAGGAGGTAACTCAACTATCGGTACCGCTCGAAGTAGGCGAAATCTCGACGGATGAATTTATTGAGTTGGCCTCAGACCGAATTGGCTTTAAAGGCAGTCCGGATTTCTTTCGCAACTCTATTGCAGATATCTTTGAATTGAATGTGCCGATTGTTCATTTCATCGAAGAGCAAAAGAAGTCAGGCGCCACTCTTCATTTACTGTCGAATACCAACGAAATTCACGTCCCTTTCTTTGAGGCCAACTACCCCGTTTTCGACCTTTTTGAGGGACGCGTCTATTCCCACGAAGCGAAGCTCATGAAACCAGATCCGGCAATCTTTGAACACACGATCGCGAAACTGAAACTGGAGCCAGAGAAAACGATTTACATCGATGACAAACTTGAAAACTGTGAGGCCGGCAAGGAGGCTGGTCTCATCTCGATTCAATATGATCTCGATGATCATGAGTCTTTTCTTGCCGAGGTCACCAAATACCTTTGAAATAGCCTAACCTGTTCCATAATGGGATATGCCTTCGCGATGTTCCCCATTTTGACAAGAGTCCCACTTTACAACAGCTTTTTTCATCCACAGGTCGCATCCCCCTTTTGGTGTAATCAGAATCGTTATGAGTAAAACAAATCCCCCGTCTTCCGCCGAAAGTTCCCGTCGGGCTTTCTTTAAAACCACAGGCGCAGTAGCCGCTGCCGGAACTGCTATCGGCTTCCCAGCCGTCGCAAAGAGTGCCCCGAATAACCAAAAACTAAAAATTGGAGTGATTGGAACGGGAGGTCGCGGAGGAGGCGCCATTCTTAATGCTCTTAAAGCCGACGACAACGTTGAACTCTGGGCCATGGGTGATCTCTACTACGAAATGGCGGAGAAAAAACTTGGGGCCATTCGCAATCAGCCCGATGCAAAAGAGAAAGTTTCCGATGGAATTGACAGCCGTATCTTCGGTGGAATCGACAGCTACAAAAAGGTCCTCGATGCAGGCATTGATGTTGCCCTGCTAACAACACCTCCGGGATTTCGCCCCCAGCACTTCCGCGCCGCAGTTGATGCCGGCGTCCACGCATTCGTAGAGAAGCCATGCGCCACAGACATGGAGGGGGTAAAAGACTTTCTCGCTACTTCTAAACTCGCAGCAGAAAAAAACCTCTCGGTCCTCTGTGGGTTTTGTTATCGATACAGCCAGTTAGGTCGCGCTCTTTTCGATCGCATTCACGATGGAGCGATCGGGGACATCAGGAGCGTTCATTCCTACTACTACGCAGGCCCAGTCAAGCCGATGCCAGAGCCTTCAAGTCGTCCTGACGGCATGAGCGATACCGAGTGGCAAATCAAAAATTGGTATAACTTCACTTGGCTTTCCGGCGACGGGATCGTTGAGCAAGGTTGCCATAATGTTGATCGGGTCGGGTGGCTTTTCAACGATACCAACCCAGTGGCCGCGTTCGGCAGCGGTGGCCGAGTGCGACCCAACAACGAGGGAAATATCTACGACCACTTCAACATTACTTACGAATACGACAACAACGTTAAAGCACACGTAGGTTGGCGCCAGTATGTGAAGTCATATAACAATGTCAGTGACACCATCATCGGAACTAAGGGTGTTGCAAATTTCGCTCCAGGCAAAGCCAGCATTGAAGGTGAGAACCCATGGACCTATCGGAAGCCCCGCATGCCAAAGAGTATGTATGATATCGAGCACGAGGAGTTCTTTGCCGCAATTCGTTCCGGAGAACGCAAAGATGATGCCGAGTGGATCGGTCATTCTACAGTCATGGCTATTCTTGGTCGGACCGCTTGTTACTCCGGCAAACGAATCACTTGGGATAACATGTGGGATGCCGATCAAAAACTGGTGCCGAACAACATCAGCATGACGGCTCCACTCGAGATTCGTCCCATGCGAATACCCGGACTCTCAGAAACTCAGGATACCGTCTTTGCCAACGTCTAATTTCGTCGTATTATCTTTCGTCACCGGGCTCTTTTTTCCAAACAGAGAAGAGATTTGATTTCCTAACAATTTCAGCGTTTCCTAACCTCGCTTGAATCTTTCACTGACAGAAAAGCCACTTAGCGTCTCTACGATCACGCAGCCCGAGGACCTCGAATTCCTTGCTGCTGGATACGCAGTTCCATCAAATATTCTCGAATTCCGCCTCGATAACCTTGGCGAACTGGCCGAACAATCGACCAAAGTGATGCGCACTGTTGAGCGCCCAACTCTGCTGACGGTTCGACGACCGGACGAAGGAGGCGCCAACGACCTAGATGATGAAGCGCGCGTGGCACTTTATTCGGAACACATGAGTGGAACCGAAATTGTCGATACCGAGATCGCTTCACTGGAATCCGAGGCATTTGCCGGCTTCGCCACCAGAGTAGAAGACAACACGTCAATCCTTGCTGCTTCCTACCATGACTTCAACAGTTGGCCTGGGATGGACGTCATCCGGGCCAAGGTAGATCGCGCCTATGAATTAAATGCTGAAATAGCAAAGATAGCCATCGTGATTGAACAGATGTCAGATCTTTTCGATCTCGCGGAACTAGTGAGCTATCACCGCAGCGAAGGCCGCCTCATTTCTGCCATGGGGATGGGCCCTCTTGGAAAGCTATCCCGCCTTGTTCTCGCGAAAGCTGGCTCCTGTCTTAACTATGGCTATCTCAAGACCCCCAATGCGCCGGGCCAATGGTCTGCTGAAGACCTCACTCGCCTGATCTCAGATCTGTGAGCCAAGAGATACTCCCTCAGTGACTCGGCGCTGCAACGGTTGCATCCACTAGCTCGCGGCGTCGCGTCTCGACAATACGTGAAGCAATCTCAAGAACAGTCTCCTCAAGAATCAGTCGCAGATGGCTGCCGGCGCGGTAATCTGCCGGGGCAATATATTTAATGCGACCGGAGACACCAGACAATTGGAAGGCCTTACGGAAACTGGTTCGCGATTCATCACCTGGATTGTAGACCGCTATGCTGTGTCCACCAAATCGGTTCATCACCGTGAAACACGGCACATCAGTCGGCCCATCCCCGAGGTATATCATATTAGGGAATGGGATCGGTCGCAGCTCGTCGGGCATGTGGTCGTTCACATCCTCCGACGGGTCCAGCATTCCTTTATTTATCCTAAAAAGGTACTGGGTTTTCGCCGTATGAGAGATAACACGGCGGGGGAACGAAATTCGACCTGAGCTGTTCTCGGCAAACTCACATCCAAAGATTTCCTTAAAATGTGACCTGAGCTGGCTTCCATCGATCAATGCCTTAAGTCCACTAGATACAATGTAGTGCTCGATGGATACTCCCATGGCTCGATGTTCGTGGGTGAGGAGAGCTTCCAATTCCTCAAACATTTCAGGCAGACCCGGGAAAAACCTTAGCCCTTTTCCCAGTTCCTCGAGATCAGCGTTACTTGGCCCATCCATTTCGAGGTAGTCAATCATCGCCTTCAGGTAGGCGAGCTCATTTTCATAACCGTCATTATCGACCAGATTCTTGCAACGCTTCCAAAATTCGGAAGGATTAATCCCAAAATGAGGGAAGAGAACCTCGTCCTGCATGTATGTCGGACTGAGAGTTTGATCGTAGTCGTAAACGATTCCAATAGTGTTCTGCGGTGAAGCCATAGTCTTCGATAGTTCGAACCCTAACACAAAAGCGGGCCTGTTGCAGCCTCGGATCGAGTTGGGAGGTCACGAATCTGAAACCTCATCGCAACCAGATCTGCCTTCAGGAGGCTTCTTGCCTTCAATATCCCTGAGAGCTCGTTCGAGATCGGGAAAGCGCCACCGGTAGCTTAAGGTATTCATCACCGCCGGCTCCACGCGCTGGCTGTCGAGAAAAAGACACCCCATACCGCCTGGTAAATGCTTGAGGAAAAGTTGAGGAACAGGAATGACGGCCAGTCGCCTTAAAACGCGTGCGTAGGTTGTTGTGAACTCGGAATTTCGAACCGGATTAGGTGCCGCTGCGTTAACTACTCCGTGGAGTCCACATTGCTGGATACACTCCATGAAAATTCCCGCGATGTCATCGATATGTATCCAGGACATCCACTGAGACCCCGGCCCAAGCCTTCCCCCGATGCCGAGTTTGAAAACAGGGCGAATTTTTTGGAGTAAGCCCTGATCACCGAGGACCAGTCCAATGCGCGGAACAACCACTCGAACCCCGTGACGCTTCGCTTCGTAAGCAGCGGCTTCCCAGGCGCGGCAGAGTTCAGAAATAAATCCAAAACCGACCTCTGCTTTTTCGTCGAGCACTTCATCCGCTCGGTTACCATAAAACCCAATCCCTGAAGCCGAAACCAGCACCTTGGGACGCTCCTCCTCAGGCGTTCGAGCCAGCGCTTCAACAAGATCAGTCGTTAAATCAACACGGCTATCGCGAACCCGCCGCAACTTATCTTTTGTCCACAAGCCCACAATCGGCTCTCCGGCGAGATGAATGATGGCATCGAGGCCGGATACGTCGAGTGACTCAGTATCCGCAAACGATCGAACCTCATCAGCCCCGTCGATGACGGCATTCTTAGATCGACTGTAGGCTATGACTTTCCAGTGACGGGACTTCGCTTCCGCAATGACAGCCGTTCCGAGGAATCCGCGCGCCCCTGTGATGCCAATTTTCATTCAATACGCGCCTCCATATCGTGTAAAATGGGAAGTTAGGGCCGGAAGAAGCCCCTGCCAAACGTTATCGCACAGAGCGATGGAAACCTAACCGGTTGACTCGAGCCGTTAATCACGCCTTTGCGTCGGCCTTTTGCTCGTCGAGAATGTTGACAAACTCCCTCGACCATTCGCGTAGCCGGGTCATGCCTTGCACTGGAATGGGAGAAACTCCCGGCTCCATCAGAATTAACTCAGCAAATCCAGTTACAGAACCGATCAGGTTCCGAAAATCGTGACGGAGTTCATGGTCGTGCAGGCAAAACTCCTCAACCCGATCCAACCTCTTACGGATGGCGATTCCAGCACTCTCTATGTAGCCAAACAGTTCGGGGCCGTCTTCTCCATACTCTTCAAGGTAGGTTTTTAGGCTAACTGTCATGTTGATGATTTCGCGAGCGAGTTCGCGAAGACGATTGAGCGAAGGATCACGACCAACCTCGATAGCTTCGCGTTCTTCCTCAAGACCATTCTCCTCTTCCACACGGCATTCCAGCGCTGAGAGAACCGATTGGGTCCCTTCATGAGTGGGAAAAACCGAGCAAAAGCCAGCAGCATTGGCCTTTTCAAGCACCGGCGCATGCCTCGTTGATGAAAGCCCAAAGAAGGGAATGTTGGCGAGGGTACCGATTCCTTTTACGGCCTGAACCGCGCTCCATAGACCATGCTCTGCGAGATCAAGATCAATGACAATAATGTCGGGTGCGTGCTGACGACAGAACTCGACCATCTGCAGGGGGTTCCAAACAACGGCGGTCTGATACCCACGTTGGCCCAATGCCTCTTGAAATCGCTCTCCCGTCGTTCGCTCAACGGCTACAATCAAAACCCGGCTCATCTGAAATATTACAAAATTGCACTGAATTAACAGTAAATAATCGAATTTCCATAAATTTACAGTTTATTGATTTTTTTCCAACTAATTTTTAAAAATTTCTATAATTTTTTAAAGTGAAGATGGTCTGGTGAACCCCATTGCACGACTCGATTCGTATTCTACCATTAAGGAGGGCTACCGTTCAGGCGGAAATTCCCTGATCGACTCAGCCCCTCTCTCTCTAACCTTATGAAAAAGTTCCTCTCTGTCCTTGTTGTTACAATCCTCGCCCTGACCTCACTGACTGCCGTCGCCGATGAAGTTGCTGAAGTTAAAATCACCGCCGATAAAGTTCAGTTCATTTTTGACGTGAAAGAATTTACCGTAAACGCCGGACAGCAAGTGAAAATCACGTTAGTAAATCCCGAAGACAGCGTGACCCGACAGCCTCACAACATCCTTTTCGTGAAGCCTGGAACGAAGGACACTGTTGGTATGGCCGCGAATGCAGGGTTAACTGATCCCGAATTTCTTACCACCAAACAAGCAGTCCCAGATTCAGATGATGTGCTCTTTTCCTCAAAACTTGTGCAACCTGGGGGCGAAGAGGTTCTGGAGTTTACCGCCCCAGACGAGCCGGGCGACTACCCCTTCCTATGCACCTATCCCGGCCACTGGGCCATCATGAACGGAGTCATGAAAGTCGAGTAGTCCCCTTTTTTATCTTCCCAAGACCCCACCTGAATGGCAGAAGCCAATTCGGGTGGGGTTTTTTATTTATTTCTATTGAGACCCGCTTTTACAGCACTTTGAGGCTACAGTGAATCAAATGATTGCCCCTCATGCTTTCTCCATAACCAGAATTTCCGTAGGAACGAACTTCCTCGGACTGAACGAATCAGATCATCTGGCGCTGCTTCGCCTCAGCAACTCTTCTCGCGACTAATATTTCATTCCCCAGTTGTCCCGGAAAACGGGACTGGTGAGCTCAAAAGAATCTGCCCCAAAAAATTCAAGCCAGACAATAGCGACGAAATTCGCTCAGAGTCCACTTATACTCGGCTTCGAGTTGGTCTACGACATCTCGTGAGCGGAATTCCTCAGGCAATACTTCCCACGTGTAGGTCTCCATCTCAAAGTGCTGACAGAACACTTCTCCTTTTTCAGATGCAGTTGCCTGCAACAGTTGAAACACCCCGGAAATCTGGTCGCGCGTATCTTCAAAATATTCAATCGCCCGAGCGTGAAGTGGAACGTGGAAATGCACCCTCCATTCATCTCCTGCGGTAGACTGATTTTTGCTGAACCAATCGAAGGCTTCTGGAAGATCCACAAACCGATGCGTTACATCGTCTCCAGAACGAACGACGACCTGGTGAAGATAGACGTCATCCTCAAATGCTCCCAATCGCCTGATCGACTCCACAGTGGGTTTGAGCTTTAAAGCTGAACTTAAGTGGATCTTACTAATCCTGATGCCCGCATTCAACAACCCGCGAACCGATTGACCTGGCTCTTCATACTCAATGGCGAGGTGACAGGTGTCATAATTGACTCCAATATTGGAAAGAACCCGCGATCGCTCCGCACCCTTTTTTCCTGACAGAAAATTATCAAAAAAATCGATCGTCTCTTCACTCGTCTCAAAAAGGCACAGTGGCTCTGGTTCGAGTCCGAGATGAATGTCGCGGCCTGTCTTGTCCTTCAGCACTTCGATATAATCGGAGCAGTCCGATAAATTGCGATAAATCGCCTCCAGTTGTTCGCTTCGGGTCTCCGGCTTAATAAATCCTTTAAAGGATCCTGGCACCGTACTCACACTGATGGACTGCCCTTCAGGCGATAGGTCTACCATGAGGTCGAACAGTCGTTTGGTGTAGTTCAGACGTTCAGGAGTGGTCCAGTCGGGAGCATAGACTTGCTCCTTCACCCGACTGCCATGAAAGGTCCCGTATGGAAATCCATTGATCGTAAATACGTATGCGTTCCGCTCATCGAGCCAACGTCTAAACTCATCTTTAGCGGCACGATTTCCGACCAGTTGTTGACACGCATCATTCCCCAGACGAAGCCCAATCCCATACGGCTGAGTCGGACTAACCCGCTTTCGCACTTCTTCCGTATAGAGCTGCAGCCCGCCAAAGGTCTCCTCCCAGGTTTCTCCGCGGTGGATGTTGGTGCAGTAACCCAAGTCAATCTCGTGCTTCAAACGCATCAGGAGAAAAGGGAAGCGCAAAGCCACTCTACCTGCAAGGCAAAGGATCCAATACCTTCACAGATTCCAAGCTAGACCTCCATCCTTACCATAACGAAAATAAGTTATTTATCTCCCGTTTAACATGAATATCGCCCTTCCTTCAACAGGGCAGATCCTGAAATCTAATTATCACACCGGGCCAGGTCAATCTGCCCCCAGCGCCAATCCTATCAGCGTTCTCGTTGTAGACGAGGATCCGGCTTTCCCATTCGGGTTAGAGTCCTTTCTTCGGGAAGATGAGAGCTTTGAAAAGATACCACCGCGAATAGTAAAGACGCGCAAATTCCAAAGAGCGCTGATTGAATCATCTGAACTAACTGTCAGGGGAGCTTCAAAATTCGTGAGATCTCTGCAATCCCTTCGGGCTCACGGTGCAAACCATGAGGCATCTTGTAGATCAGAACCTCTTCTTCCACTTCAGCGATGTGAGCACTCAAGTAGTCGACCACACCGTCCGTTACTTTTTCCAAAGGCACCCCATCTTTTTCCCCGAATTTGCTACCAATGATCGAGAAATAGCGAACGGAAGGATTTAATGGTTTTCTCAAGTATGCCTGCATCAGGGAAGATCCTGGCTGCAGCTGATTAATCGATGTAACCTTCCCTTTGGCGATCTGCCAGCCCAGGTGAGTTAAAGAGTGCTCCGCATCATTCAGGATCTCACTTCCTCCCTGGGCAAGCTTTACGGGCACCTGTACAAGCATCGCCGCGAACTTACCTCCCGGCTTTGAAGCAATCCTACTACCCCGATGAGGAGTTGAGCATAGAATGACCTTTTCGATATTAGGAACGGGTTCGTAATAAATGATTCTTCGTAAAGTTCCCCTGTACTCGGACGACACTTCAAGATCGTCGATAGATACCTTAAACAATTTGTTCCAATCCTTGTCCCCTCCACTTTGGGTCATCGATTTGGCGAGGAGCCCGCCCATGCTGTGACCGACGAGGACCACAGATTGATCCCTTGCTCCTTCCCTCGCACGGAAAGCCCTCATTTCTCGGATTCCGTCACGGAGTTCGGCTGATAAGTACGGGATCAAGGCTCCAGTGGGGTATCCGAAAGTCCAGAATTCATAACGCTCGCGGACCTCTGGATCCTCATAAAATTTATTGATCGTATCTTCCCACGTCGACGGGCTTGAATAAATACCGTGGATTAGAACGCAGACTTGTTTATCCGGGTCGAAAGAAGAGACGCGATGAAGGCCCATACGATCTGCATACTTTTCGAACTTTAAAAGGGCACCAAGATCAGGGATCAAGCGCTGCCGTTCGAAAAAATCACGAGCAAATGAAGCCGTATAGTTCGCCGCGATAGGAAATCTCGCGTGACCAGTCGAAAGCGAACGTTGTCGTGTGGGGTCAATTAATTCGAGCACTGGGCGTGACGGCTGATCCAGATTCAACAAAGCAGTCACTGGAAACCAGAGGCCCGACTCCGGGATCATTTGGTTCTGCCTCGTCTTAGGCTGCCTTGCGATCAGTGGTGCTCCCACGCCCTCGATAATCACGTCAGAATCAAATCCTCGTTTCACCCGAACAAAATCGGCCGGAATGATCTGATCGATGGACTCGTGGGACAGCACCTCATCTACCTGCACATCAAACTCGACTTCCCCATCTGTGGTCGTCACCACTGAAAGCGGCCGTTCTTCAGCCCAGTTGACTCCGATCTGCACTACAGAATCGAGAACCGCGGTATTATAATCCCGCAACTGCCTTGGAGAAGGCAACTCTCCTCTCTTAATCTGCTGCCAAGTGATCGTCGCTTCCTGGAGAGAAATCTCCGTTCTTTGTGCCGCATTCCAGTTCTCTCTTACTTTAACCCGTAACGCGCAGCCAAAGTTGAAGCAGAGCACCCCGAGGAGCGCCAGCCTCACAAATTGCTGATTTACGGATTCTCTCATGAGCATTTCTACCCTTAGGACACCTGAAAGCTATCACTCCCACCACTGATTTTTGTATATTTTTCTCGAAAATCCTATGATTTCTCGCCTATCATCCTCACCCCACGGCAATTTCAAGTGAGCCAAAACTCCTGAAAGCCACCCAGTTCATCGATATCTATGAATTTTGTTTGCCCCTCTTGTAATATCACACTCCAAGCCGAAGCCGACTTGGCAGGTAAAACAGTCAAATGCCCGGGTTGCTCAACTCGGATCCAGATTCCGGAAGATTTTGGCCCTCCCCCGTCTACTGAAGGAAATGAGAGCATTCCAGATGATGCTGCGACCGAAGAGACGATGCACCAAGATGAATTGGATGTCTCCTCCACCCCTCACGGTCCACACCCGTCGGCCGTAAATATCTGGATCGCCGGAGGTATCGGCGTCGGCGCTACGTTCCTCTGGTTCGTGGTGATGTTTATGCTTCCTGACCCTCCAACTGAACCGGAAGCCAAGATGAGCATCGCTGCCTACCTGAAAGAACTATTCACTCAGCGAGGATGGCCTCAGTATGTCACCACTCTTCTCACGTTCTGGTGCCTGGGAATTCTCATTCTTAAGTTTCTCAACATCCAGAAGCAGCGTCGCGCCATGCTGATCCAAGCGCTTCCGAGTGATATTTCCGAGGAGATCAACAAATCAAATCTCAAGGAATTCCATGAACATATCATCAATTTCCCGTTGGCGTTGCGAAATACCTATATCGTGAACCGCATCCGAAAAGCACTGGAGTTTTTCTACGTGCGGCAGAACAACCAGGACGTGGCCCAGATGATCACCTCCCAATCGGAAGTCGATGCCGCGAAAGTCGGCGGCAGTTACTCCATGGTAAAAGTCTTCCTTTGGGCCATTCCGATCATGGGTTTCATCGGCACCGTTCTTGGTATCGGTGCGGCGATCGGTGGCTTTGGAGCCGTGTTCAGTGCCGGTGACGGTGGCGACATGAGTCAGATCAAAGAACCACTCCTGACCGTTCTAAGTTCCATGGGCGTGGCATTCGACACTACCCTTCTTGCCCTAGTGTTTAGTATCCTCCTGAGCTTCCCTGCTGCTGCGTTTCAAAACTCTGAGGATGATTTGGTCACCGATGTCGACGAATACTGCATCGATAACCTTCTAAAGCGTCTCAACGACGGCGGACCGAGCAAGGATTTCGATACCGATGCCGGCCTCCTTCAGGCCGTTGGCGAGGCGATGGCTAATAACCAAAAAGATATCATGTCCCGTTTCGAAGGCGTTCAGAAAGGCATGTCGGAAAGTCTTGAAAATCAGTCAAGCCAATACGAAAAAGTCGCCACGGCCGTCGAAAAGCAACTCGACGCCATCGGTGATCGCGCTGAGAACTACGAGAAGAGACTCGACGATGAATTCTTCGGTAGCCTCGAACGTCTCCGCAGAGACTCGACCCAGGTAATCGAAAGCCAGGTGGCACCCCTTGCGGAAGGCATTCAAAATCTCAATACCGTTCTAAAGGAACTCAACGGCAAACAAGTCGTCGTGAAAAAGAAAGGCCTCTTCAGCCGCGGTTGATACCCTTTTCACCAACAAGCAGCGGGGTAAATTCGAATGGCTAGGCGCGGACAGGACAGCGGGGGTTCAGTGAACCTCTTTCCTTTCCTCAGTATCCTGATTTGTATCATTGGGTGTCTGACGCTCATTATTGTGGTGATCAACCTGATCGCGATGAGCAAGGGCGAGGGCAAGACACCCGAAGAGGTAGAACGTGCGCGGGAATACATTCTCGTAAAGAAGGATAAGGAAGATAAACAAACCGACCTCGATAAGCTCCGCATTGACATCGAAAATCTGATCCAAGAAAACAAAAATATCATCCAAGATCGAGACAAGCTGGTGATGTTGAAGAATATGCTGGAGAATCAGGAAGAGATCGACAAGAGCCGTGAAGAGCTGATTGCGAAATTCAATCTTCTCTCTTCAACTAACAAACAACTTGTCGCAGACGAAACTCGCCTTCAGGAAGAAATTAAGAAGAAAGAAGAAGAGATCGAAAAACGGAAGCTCCCACCCGAACCCGCTGCGCTTCGAGTTCGCCCTAGCGGTTCAAGTTCCAGCACCAAGCCATTCTTCGCTGAGGTTTCAGACACCAGCGTATATCTCCACCAGAGCCTCACAGCCGACCCTGTCGTCATTCCGGTAGCTTCTCTAAATCAGGATGAAGGCTTCATTAAACTGCTCAAAGAGATCGCGTCAGCCAACAATAACAGACTGATTTTTCTGGTTCGTGGCACCGATGGCGCAGTTAGCACGCTCAATCGAGCGAGATCAGTGGTGAGAGCTTTCAACCAATCAACGGGATCGAATATTATACCCGGTCGCCTTCCTCTCCCAGGGGAAGGTAAGGTTGACCTTAACATGTTTGCCCAATTCCTCGAACCCTGACCTTTTTATTTCTGGTAAGTATCCATGGCACGCAGACGAAGAGCTGATGATGATCGCGGGATGGACTCCCTGATGGATGCATTGACGAACGTCGTCGGTATCCTGCTTCTCATTCTTATCGTCAGTAGCCTGGGTATCAGTGCCGCCGTGAAGAAGGTGGTGGAGAATCTTCCTGAGGTGACCGAGGAAGAATTGGAGGCAATGAAGGTTAGTCGGGATAAGACCCTTAAAAACCTTCAAGAACTCCAGATCACGAAGCAGAACACCGAAGACAATCTGCCCACCGAAGAAGAAAAAGCGGTTATCACAGCTGAAATCGACGAAATCGAGAAGAATAACAAGGACCTCGCTGACAAGACTGCTGATATCGAAGAGTGGAAACGCAAAGTAGACGAAGAAGAAGAAAAGAAGATTGAGAACGACGAAAATGTCAAAGTCGCTGACCTCCGAAATCAGGAATTGTCTGCCATCTTGGCGCAGACGCCGAAGGTCGAGGTCAAGGTCGCCAAGGAAGTACTGATGCCTAATCCCCGCCTCGCCGATGACAATGCACGAGCGCTCTACATCGTCCTCAAAAGCAACAAACTCTACTTTGTGGGTGACCCCTACGAACACGCTCTAAAGATTCGTGATGTGATCGATCAGAATTTTAGCGATCTCGCCTACAATGGGAAAGCATTGGGCTCTTACACCTATTCCCTTAAGGGCATGAAAAAGACAGATTGGGGCAGCTACGCAGCACTCACAGAGGATTTCAACCTGACTCGAACGGCAGAAAAAGAACTGACCGCGTGGTCGGGGATTAACACGAAATTCATGACTCAGGCCGGGGAGATGCAGGATGATCGCTCAGTGCTCAAAAGAATGTTTGGGAACGACAACCGGAAAGAATTCCAGGTCCACAAATTCCGCTTCGATATGAAGAAGCTCACCACGTTTTTTGGCGATGGTAAGTTCGGGCCCAAAGACTTTAAATACTTCATATCCAAAGGCGGGGGTGATAGAGTAAAGTTTTCGCTTGGACCGAGGGAAGAGGGCGGCTGGACACCGGAACAGTTTCTGGCGCCGGGATCCGAGTTTGAAACGTTCTGCAAGTCGGCTGCCATCAATCGCGGCACTCTCTTTTACTATTATGTCGCCCCTGACAGTTTCGACGCCTACTTGCAGGCCCGGGCCAAGTCCGAGTCCTTTAGGATTCCGGCGGGCTGGACGATATGGGCCGGAGAAAAATTCGAGCCCAAAGCCATCCCGGCCCGTGAAACAATCCGCTACGATCTTGAGACGCTGCCTGCTTCCGAGTATCGCAAATTGGCTGATTTGGCTGGTCCTTTCCTCGTTGCGGAAGTGAATAAGCTGACCAGTAATTTTGAGAACCAGCTAATTGAGTCAGTGCCGGAAGATCTTCCCGAAGGCCAAAAAGCCGATTTCCTAAAAAGATTAAGAGAGGAACGCCTCGAGTTCATCACGCGAAGCGCTCAAGGATACGCCATAGCTCCATTTAACACTGCGCTGGCTGTCTCAAAGGTCCGTGGTGATGAGGAAGTTCGCCTAGAAATCCGACCACCAGAGATCCCGCACATTCGAGTTTTTCAGCCAGCTAACCTCCCCGCAGCACCAAAGCCCAAGCCTGATCCCAACAAAAAGCCGCCACCAACAAAGAAGCCTTCAACTGGTGGGAATCAACTGATCCTCGATTAATTCGGGGCTACTCAACTAAACCATTGCTAGCCACCAATATGCGCTGCGCTGATTTTCTTGTCATCACTCGCCTCGACTGTCGACGAGCTCGAGTTTAGTAATCTCTTCCATGATTCGCAGAGAGATTTTTTCGTAGCGCTCCTTCGTAGTAATCTCCGTGTTAGAGAAAATATCGGAAAGATCCACAGGTTCTCCCACGACCAGAGTTACCGGGTGCTTCTTCAACTTCTTCCCACCTCGAGGAAGTGCCTTTTCGGGACCAAACAACCGCACAGGCAGCACCGGGACCCCGGCCTTGGTCACAATCATGCCGATCCCCGGCTGGCCTTCTGCTTTGATCTGCCCATCGTAAGAGCGTTCCCCCTCCGGAAAGATCAAAACTTTTTCTTCCTCCTTAAGTAAGGCGATAATCTTCTTCAGGACTGAGAGTTCAGGTTTCCCCTGATTAACAGGAAGAGCATTTACCCGAGTCAGGATAAAATTAGCTAGAGGGTGCTCAAATAATGTACTCCGTGCGAAATAGAAAATCGGAGCCTTGAACGCTGATCCAATAAACGGCGGGTCAAGGAAACTAACGTGATTCGAAGCAATGACGAGTCCGCCTTCATAGTCGTTAAGCTTCTCTCCATTTTGCACGCGGAAAGAACAAGTAAATTTAGCCACCAGCTTGGAAAGACTGTGACCGACGAAATACCAGAAGTTCATCTTAGTCCGAAATAGCAAAAATCTAAATACCCTCGCTAGACAAACCCTAACGCAATGGAGCTGTCAAAAGATTCACCGTACGATTCACTTGATGGGCCAAAAGACCGCAGCCCGAGAACGAAATCGCGAAGGCTGCCAAGACAATAAGAAGGATAAACTTCCGAATCATTCTCCTCTTTCGTGGATGGCGTCACACTTGTCAACGCTTTCGGAGGGCATCTGTTATCTCTCGAAATGCTTCCGCGGCTCCAAAATGCTTTGGATTCGACTGATGCCTCTCGAGGATTTTAGACACTTCCTTTTCCTGCACTTGCCTAAGGTCTCGTTGATATGAGAGACGCCATATTTCGAAACAGTGGTCAAGGAGTTTGTTTCTGGGAATACTTTTTTTCAAAAGATGGATCAGCCCTTTTCCGGTTTCCTGCCCTCCAACAGATTCTCTCGAAGAAACGAAGCCGTGCTCGATGGCTGAGTTTCCCGGCGCAAGTGTCGAGCCACTTCGCCACGCCCAAAGCGCAACAAAAACGACCATCCCAAGAAATAAGCCATGGAGGCGGTAATGACGAATCAACTTCATCGTTCCCCCACTCTCTAGGGTGCCGTGAATCGTCTCATCGAAGACGACATTCTTCTTATCACCGACCATCCAAATCAGAAACTCCGGGACTGCTTCACGATGGAGAGCTTCGTTGCTGACAAAAAAGCTGTCGGTGGCAATCACCACGGAACCCCTGCCCCAACGCCGTTCCATCACCACGGGCTTACCTTCAACCTTTACTACCGGATACCAAGCAGCGGATTTGGTCTCTAAACGGTACTGGGAATACCAGGATGGCATTACTAAGTCGGAACGTTTCGCCGTAAATGATTTTCCCTTCTTGGTTTCCCAACCACCTTCAGGTCTCTCGAACTCCTCTAATCCGTTTACTTCAAAATCGAGGTACTCCGTCAGGCGGGGCCCAAACATGGAAGCCATCCGAACTTCAAAAGCGTCCTCTTCGTCCTCTCCGCTATCTGATTTATCTTCAGCACCCTCGGCAGTTTCACCGGTTTCTTCGTCGCTGCTTTCCCTATTGTCGTTCAGGGCTTCTCTTCTTGAGCCTTCCTCACCTCTCAATCGCTCTTCCCGAAGCTGACGTCTTCGCTCAAGCCAATCCTCCTCCTCTTCTGATTTAAGTGGTCTAAACTTCTCGGGAACCAGCTCTGGATTGATGGTGAGAACCAGCCTCGCTCCTTCTTTTACAGCTTCCATCACTGGCGAATTCTCCGGTGCTCTCAGTTCACTCAAATCGTCCCGCGGATAACCAAGGAGCAACAGTGTGCTATTAGCATCGAGGGTCGACAGCGAGTTAAGATTAGTCACGTTGCGCGATACCTCATATTGAGGAAGCCCGCTCAAGGTTTCGTAAAGCGCGCTGGTGCCGAGCGGATCGCTCCTGAAACTCGCATAATACGGATAGACATCACCTTCCACGAACCGGCGTTCCATCACCTCCATGAATACCACAAGCAACACCATCCCGAGGGTGATCAAGGCAGCCCAGCTTATTGCCCGACGCCGCGAATTCATGAGACTGCTCCCTCCGGTAAAGCGGTCAGCGGGGCCACCTCGGATCCCGACTCCTTCGCAATGATTTCATGATTCTTGAGAAAATCCTCCACAGTTTCCTCCTCAACCGGATGCCAACCATACCATGACTCTTCAAACAGCGTGGTGTTCTCATCAAAGGCAGTCCGCAGCTCGGATTTTTTCCGAAGCTTCAGTTCAAGTTCGCGTCGATAATCACGGTTCGATTTGAATCGCGCGATCATGATGACACCTTTTTCGCCAAGGTTCGCAAGCGTGGCAAGAAAAAGAGCCCGAATCGCCAAACGACGATCTCCCTTGGATATTTGCTCCCTTGCCAGCCTCATCCATTCTCCCTCCGGCAGTTGCGAGGCAACAATATCCTCACTTTGAAGATCAACCACTTCGGCTGGAATATTCTCAAGTTTCTGATTCCCGGAAGTATCTCTATATTTTCGATAAAGAAGAAAGGCCAACCATAGAATCAAGCCCACCACCACTGCTATGAGGCCAAGTGAAAAGGTCGATTTTAAGCCTTCAAAGCCTTTCAGACTATCCGATGAACTTCCTCCACTCGCACCCGCGGCGTCTCGTGTGGCTTTCTCCATCATCTGATCAAACCACTGATCGATCGATCTTAGTAATTCCTGTGTCGACTCGGCAAGCTCTCTCATTCGGCGCGCCAACCACCCCTCCTCGCTATCTGCCAATTCAGTGCCAACTCTCCTCGAAAGCTGCCACTGATACTTCTTTTGCTTAAAAATTTCCGAAAGTTCGCTCTCGAACGCATGGGATGAGGGATTTTCGTCAGCAGAAAGCGCCCCGACCCAACCGGGAAGAAAACAAAAAATTACTGCAATAATGAATACCTGACTGGCTTTATCACGCATGGAATTTTCACGGGAGCTACTTTTCCTAATCGCTCGGCAGGAAGCCAAACGGCTTAAAAGATCTTCCCCTGTAACTCTTGACTCAGCATAAAAACACCTCAGCACGTATACCGCTTTCATCACTGGAGAAATCAAAAGGTACGCGAGTAAGAGTGTCCCAATAAAAAAGGTTGAGTTAAGCAAAGCTGCTAGCGGACTCAGGGTAAAGGCGGACTCAATCCCGAAGAAGGCTTTCCCAAAAGTCGCGAGACCTAAGCAAGTCCCGACGATATTCAACCAGACGAACAAACTCACAATAAGAAGGACAACCAGAATTCCATGATTCTGGCCCCATTCGTAGTGTGAATTTCTCAAACTTGATTTAAGGAGCCCCCGAAAGGACCGCCGACCAAAGTCCTTTGTGAATGCTAAGACCGTAAAATTCTGGAACGTCGCGATAATCCACCCTAGCGGTATGACGAACAATAAACCGGCAAGCATAAGAGGCATATGGAAAGCCTGCATCAGCAAGACAGCACTTAGATTTCTAAACTTCAAAGTGCCTGAAATTGATACTGCACTGCCATGATTGATCGTTCTCCAGAGTCCTTCACAGAATTTTACCTGACAGAAACGCATCCAAAAATAGAGCATCGTCACACCAATCGATAATGGGATTACCGTCTCGCGGGCCAGACCGCTTCGACTCATATCAGCAATGAAGAAGAGTAGCCCTCCAGCAAATGTCGTCGTCCCCAGAAAAAGTATAAGAAAGTATTTAACATCGATGCTTCGAAGCAGATGAAACGCCTCCTCTAGTATCTGGAGAGAAGACCTTCCCTTTTGCCGTTGGCTTTCTCTGCGGTTGGGAACCCTCATCATTTTCTACTCCCAAATCGTACCGTCGTGAAAGTCGTCGGGAATATCCGCCAGCGTTCCGGCGACGAGATAGAAGAGGAGCCATCCTATCATGAGAGCGAAGCCTAACTGAAGGAATGGTATTAGGTGAATTGTTCTCTTTCGCGGTGGCGCCACGACCGATTCATGGACACTCTCTCTAAGGCACTTGGCACAGGTTAGCTTCCCCCCATGCTCCGTAATGCATTCCTCACAAAAGAACTGACGGCAACTAGGGCAGCACGCCACCGACTGACGGTCCGGATGAATCACACACGTAGTATCGCCCAGAAGACTAGCCATTTTACTGATCCAAGGCTTCGACACCCATGCTTGACTCGACTTTGGCTATCGTTTTTTTCCACCTTGAGGCACATACCAACCCCACGATTCCAGATGCCAAAATTCCGAGGGACAAACCTAGCATGGTTAAGTAACCAGCAAGCCCCCCCTCAGAAGCCACCGCAGTAAATGCTTCTAGTGGGCCAGAAATACCGATCGTATATTCAGGTTTTTGGGTTGCAACCAGCAGGTAATAAATCGTTCCGCTCGCTGTTAACAGGAAAAGAAATCCCAACTGGACCCAAAGGATCGAACGGATGCCCTCTGGAGTCGCTTTCTTAATGGCCAAAATCAATGCAAGAGTCAGGGCCAAACTCAGCCCCACTAGCAGTGCAAGCACTGTTCCAGTTAAAACGAGACTCTCAAGGTGAAGAGCCAGCAGGAGGATCACTCCGATAACGGCAGAGAACCCAAAACTGATCACGACAGATCGCGGCAACTGAAAAAATTCCACGACTCTGGTCTTAACAGGTCTCTTTGTTTGCTCACTGCCTTCCCAGTTCATGCTGACGGTCAGGTCTTCCTGCATCTCACGGACGAGGCCCTCGAGTTGGTTTACTACACGCTCGGCTTTGGGATAGCGATCCAGAGGTTTTAAACGATCCCGGCTTAGTCGGGTCTGAATATCGCAAACGCATGTCGGCCCAAGGATTAAATGTCGGATAAGTCCGACAGCAAATACCCCGGTAGCCAAGCCAAGTAAGGAAAGGAAAACTATCTTGGTGATGCTGGAATTCTCGTATCCCGTCAGGCCTAAAATAACGGCAATAGGTCCAGCACAGAACATCAATCCCAACGAATAAATCACAAAACCTGCAACACGCGATGTTTTCGCTACCGAGATAGCTTGGATATCCCGGTAGCGATACCTTTTGTACTCTTCGCTGAACGGCATCAGCACCCCAGTCCCTCGGACATAGACCAGATGCTCATCACCAAACCAGAGACTCGACATTCCAAAGCCCCTTTCGGCAATACAAATATAATTATCAAAAGCCGGTTTCACGCCGCTAACAGTGAACACATTTTAACCAAATCCGGTCAAGCCTCCCGTTAGACTAGATCACGAAAATTCCTCAACTTTCAGCTGACTAAATCCGGGCAGTAAGAAGACATCAGATCAAGCATATCTTTCACCGAACCGGAGAGCCCACGAAAAAGGCCCCGCGCCACAAGAGAGTGCCCCACGTTTAGCTCAGCCAAGTAAGGCATCTGCATCAGCATCGGAAGATTGCTTAGGGTAATCCCGTGACCAGCATTGACTTGGAGCCCCGCCTCATTCGCCTGAATACCGGCGGCGCGCAGCATCTTGAACTCTTCCTCTCCCCCTTCCAAAGCCGCGTTGGCAAATGCGCCAGTATGAAGTTCCACCATGTCACAACCTAGCGAAGCAGACGCCGCAATCTGCTCAGGCTCTGGGTCTACAAAGAGGCTGACCTTTGTCCCATTTTCCTGAAGCGCCTGTATGGTCTCCCCAAGAGAGGCATCTGCCGCAGCAACGTTAAGCCCTCCCTCCGTAGTAATCTCCTGACGGTTCTCCGGAACAAGGCAGGCAAAATGGGGTTTTACCTCCAGAGCAATATCGAGAATCTCCCGTGTATTACCCATTTCGAGATTAAGCTTGGTATGAATTTGATCGCGCAACTCATAGACGTCTCGATCCTGAATGTGGCGACGATCCTGCCGCAAGTGGATCGTAATGGAATCTGCCCCTGCAGCTTCCACCTCGTTGGCAGCAGCGACGAGAGAAGGTTCGGAATTGTGTGCATCGGGCAGCAATGCATACCGCGCCTGCCGCAGAGTTGCGACGTGATCGATGTTAACACCGAGCTTTAAAACGCGATCTAAAGATTCACTCATAACCTTGGTTGGGCTTTGGCGGCGACTTATCAGTAATGACCACCTTTCAAAAGACAGCTCGGAGCATTCAGAAAAGGAGAACTGGTCAGCGCATGATCTTAACCTCGGTGCCCAATCCGACCTTCGAAAAGATCAAAGGTTGAACCGAAACGGGAACCCGAATGCAGCCGTGACTAGCAGGAAAATTCGGAACATCTCCGACGTGCATTCCAATACTCCCGTTCACACGCATCCAATAGGGCATTTCAGCGCCAATAAACCTAGCTCCTCCAGCAGGACGGTTCCAAGCCTCACCGCTGCTGCGAACAATCGAGCCGGACGAATTGACCCAACTACCGTAGAGAGTAGACCGTTTTTCCCTTCTCTTTTCCTGTATTCTGTAAGTTCCTGTGGGGGTAGAATATCCCGATTTTCCTGTAGAAACCTGCGTTTCGATCACGAGCTGTTTTTTGGACCCTAATGCCTTGTAAACCCGCAACTTTTGATCACTTAAGTCGATTTCAATTTTTGCGTTGGAAGGTGCCAAACTGGATAAACCCAGCCGATTCACATACACGTCATGCCCCTTGCTTTTATACTGACTGCTCGTGCTGCCAAAAACTGCAAAGAAACTTCCACTAGAACGGCTCGCTGAATCCGCAGCGGCGGCTAACTCTGCTTCACGTGCGCGTGCTTCCGCCGCTCTCTTTCGTGCAGCAATTCTTGCCTGCCGCTGCTTCTCTTCCTCGAGCTTTTCTCTGGCAAGTTCTTCTGCTCTAGCCTTCTTGCGAGCCTCCTCTGCTCTTCTCTCGACCGCCAACTTGCGAGCCCTCGCTTCATCTTCCTTTTTCTTAGCCGCAAGTTTCTCATCACGCGCTTTCTTCAACTCAGCGGCACGTTTTTCCCGTTCGGCCCTCGCCTGAGCCATTTGCTCAGACCAGCTTGGCGCACTGCCCGTCTTTACCGATGTGGATCTCACCTTGGTCCGGCTTGCCGATGCACTGTATCTGTTCGAAGACGAGCCCTCATCGACAGTGCAGGCGGAAAAAGCGATGGTCGCGGCAATGAACAAGAAACCCGAGAAAAGGCGGCGAAACATGGGGTGGCTCATTGGAACAGAAACAGCAGCAAGAAAATCTTCACTTTTTAGTTCGAGTCAACGTGAATGTGATTCTTTTTACAGGGAGACCTAGCGCACAAACGTTAGTATGGCTGGGTTGGTCTTTACTTGCTCAGAACACGTGAAGTCTTTTCAACTCTGAGTGCTATTCAGTCGTTCGAATAGAACGGCTTTCCAACCACTTCCTCCTCGACTCCAAAATCCCCTTCAACGATTTCATCTGGAAGGATTTCCTCGGATAGACGTTGAATCCCATCCCCGGCATATTCACTTTGAGGATAAATCTGGCGAGCCGAAAGGAACCAGGCAAGGCTTGAGCCATATTGTTTCCGTTCCTCAAGATTCTCCGCTGTCTTGAGGGCTTTCACAAAAGGAGCCACATTAGTGGAAAGATCAGAACGTTTCGCTGAGAGCGCCACGTCGTCTGGGAACTGCTTGAAGGTCTTTTCCACTATCTCCCAAGCCGCATGGGCATTACCCGCCTTATTCAGCGTAGCAGCCTGCTTCATCACTGTTTCAATTTCGAGGATATTACCAACAATTTGGTTCAAAGCATCCTGACGATCTGAGTCATCAACGGTTGCAGCAATAAAACGTGCCTTGTTGTTGTAGATCTGCCGATAACTCTGCGTCGCGAGCAGTCGATCAAATTCAAGTTTCGCCTGCTGTTGCACATCCGCCGAATCGGCTAAAATATCGAATTGTTCTTTCAGAAGAGGGTTGGTCGGCCAAATCTCGGCCGCGGCCTTGATGTTTTCCTCATAATCGGCCTCATCTCCTTTCAATGCCGCATTCTTGGCACTGCGAATGCGCATATTACTACTGAGTCGGGCCGCTTCGATAGCTGCGGTAGGCTTAGAATAGTCAAAATCGTCCGCCTGAGATTTCATTTCAGTGACAAGCTCTTCGGCGAGAGTGTAATCGCGAACTTCGATGGCGTTCACCAGTTGGAAGGCATTCTGGGTATACCCCAACACCTCTCGCTTATCCTCGCGCGGGACACTCTGGACGGAAGGAAGGTATTCACCAGTCAAAAAAGCTTGCTGCAGCTGCCTCATCGCTGCATCGATCTCGCCCTGCTCAAGGAGAAAGCCAAATGACTCAACCGATTGATCCACGTCCCGGATCGCTTCGTTTGCAAAAGCATCCAGCGTCGTGATCGTAGGATTGAAGCCGATCGTCTTGCCGAATGACTGCTCCACTTCCGATCCCTCTTGGAACTCGAGACGGCCTGCTCCATCTTTAAAAAACTCAGTGTAAAACCGAGTTGCCATAACAACATGCTCAAATCGGCGCTGGAGAAAGAACTGAACCACAAGAGCTTGAAACTCCAGCTTGGCTTCGACTTCTGAGAGCTCCATCTTGGCACTGTTAGTGACTCGCTCTGCCTCCAGTTCTGCAATACGCTGCACGTAGCGCTGCACGTGTCCAGCCTTGGTGGGATCAGTCGCTTTGGAGCTCTTCTGCTTAGGACTCTCACTGAGTTTACGTTCGCGATCCTCTGTATTATTCGAGCTCCACTGATCAAAATTCCAATCGAGCTGGCGCCGCTGCCTGTCGAGTTCGCGATTCAAATTATCGAGTTGACCTCGGGACTTCTGCGCGAGGTAGACCCGGTAAACAGCATTGGCGAGGGATTCGCAGAGTCGGGCGTCCTGCTTGAAGTTTGAAGCATGTTGCAGCTGAGCTACAGCTTTAGGAAACTTGGAAGAATCCCGATTATGAGGCGAGAGTGTATCAAGGATTCCCCGGATCGCAGCCCTGTATGCAAGATCCTCTGCTAAACTGGCTTCCTGTGAGTTCAAATACTTTTCAAAACGGGCACGGAAGACACGGTTGTCATTTACGTTAAAATTTTTGCCGTCGAAAGAGAAAACATCTGTCGTCGGATCAAAATACGGAACGTCATTCCCAACTACCTGTTGGTTACCTTTCTGCCCCCTATTCTGATTAACAATAGTCGTATTGTTAGATGATTGATCACCTCCTCCACCACCACCGCCGGCCGGGGGCGTGTAAACTTGAGCTTGAAGAATGAAACTCGGAGAAACGACTATTCCGATCCAGGTGAAGAGCTTCAACATATTCATTTTGGGGAGGGTTTGAGCAGGCAGATTTTGGTTCTAAAGAAAAACTGGTATCATTCATCGATCGCCTCAGCCACCAGTGTACCGTCACGATCGACGCGGACTACCATTACAAGTTGGGATCCACGTTCTATATTGATATTACTAAACTCCTCCGGAACGAGAACCGGCACGGGAATAGTCATAGTGCTGTCACTGGCTTCAAAGCTGATTAAGCGACCTCGATCAACCGTCCAGCGAAGAGTTTCTTCGACTTTACCGTCGATTCTGTAGACATTACCACGCAGACTATTTCCATTGTCGCGGTAAGTCATCAGATTGAGCGTCGCTGCATTCGATGAATTCTTTCCTGATCCTCCGCCCGAACCACCACCGACCATATCCCCGGCGATGAGCTTAAAGAGTAGTGCGGCGATTAGAAGAAACCCTATAATCGCAGCCGCGATACCGGCAATTTGTCCTATGTTAGCTCCGGAACTGGCTCTTCTTGGCATGGTCTTACAGGGAGGATTTTTACAGATTTCTACCGACACTCAGCCTAGCACAGAATGACTCCAAGCGTTAACGAAAACAAATCTGATAAACGGCTGTCCTTGCCCCAACCGAAGTGATCCGCTGCAGCTAAAGAGATCAAAGTTCTTACCGACTTCGATCCAGTTCTACATCCCCGCAGGAGTGACAAGTTGCCCGCCAGATTCAGCTGCTGATGCTGCCCGCAAAAACTTATTTTGAACGACACCCTCAGATCCGTCCGGCAACTGGATCGAAGCCCACTGCTCTCCCGGCTTGGTCATCCTCACTAAAGTGCCAGATCCCAGCGCCCGCACCTCCGAACTCATCTGGTCATTCCCGTATACCATAAACTGCGCCGTCGAGGTTACGATGTAATACTCAGTCCCCTCACTGTTGATCGTCGTCAGGGTAGGCACTGAACCAATACTTCCATCGGTAACCTGCTTGGTATTTGCCAATGAACCGGAAGGAAATGAAATCTCCGGCATCGAGAAATTGAATCTATTCCGCTTTTTGGGAGATGCACTCGGCATCACAATCTCACCAGTTGAGGAGGAGGCAAAAGATGCATCCTGAACGCTAAGATCGGCTGCGTGACCGTCACTAAGATTTCTTCCGTTTGGGGCACGGTCGACAGCGCCATCCGGGAAAAGTCCCGCGTCAATCGTATTGTCAGACTTGTTCTTGCTAAAGCCAAAAAAACCGCCACCGCTGCTACTTGAGGGTGCCGTTACCGAAGCTCTCGAGTTACTCAAAGCACCCGTAAGCAGTGGCTCGGACTTCTTGAAACCGGAAAATAATCCCTTTTTCTCGGTTGGGGTTTGGTCACCGATAGAAACCGCATCATCCTCATCAGACCCGTCGATAAGGGACTGTCCCGATCTTGATGGCACCATCGTGTTCGCAAGACCTGAAGATGAGCTCCCGACAAACTGGGGCTCCCCACTGAAGGCTACTTTTTCGGGTTCAGGAGTTTTATTTCCAATCTTAGGTAACTTTAAGCCTCCCAAGAAACGGCTACTCCTCCCCGCCGGATCAGCGTTACTGCCTGCGCTCCGAGATGAAGAACCAATTGGTGATGACTGGAGTGCTGGAGTGGTGAGGCCAGGAAGAGGATCGTTGATGACTTGGATGGCAGCTACTGGATCGGGTTCGGCTTTCTTGAAAGGGTTCAACCCACTGAAACCCTTACGTTCTTTTCTGGGCGGTTTCTCACGACCTTCTAACTCAATCATCGCCTTGAGAAAGGGATCAGGGACGTCTCGCTTGACTTTCACGCTGCCATTTGTGGTCTCCCACGATGACATGTCGTTTGAAGATACTTTATTGATTTGCGCCTGATTACTGCGCTCCCACTTTGAACGTTCGGCTATGTTCCTCTTCAAAAATTTGATCTCGCGAGCCGACTGTAATAACCTCTGTGTGCGCTGCTTTTCAAGCGCCTGATTCGCTGAGCGTGCTATCGAAGCGGCTGCTGCCTGACTTTGCGCATTCTGTGCCGCCGTTCGAATTTTAGCCATCTGGCCCTGCTCGTAATCAGACGCTCCGGGGATGCCACTGGTCATACCTGCAGAGGCCGTTGGAGTGGCCGGGTAAGCTGCCAAAGGTGGTGTTTGGGCCGCGAGCTGACAAACCAATGAAGACAGTCCAATAAAACCCGTTGCTAATAACCGAGGAAAGATCCAACGAGAAGGAAGAGGCGCGATCTTAGTTATGCGGTATCTATTAACCATGAGAACCGAACATGAAAATTCTCAAAAGAATAACCTGAGTTAACTGGCTCGTCCACTCCTCCGGCAAACTTTTGTGCCAATCGTTATCTAAACTCTTCCTCCTTCTTATCCGATAAAGCATAAGAGTGGCGGTTCCGCTCGCGAAAGTTAGCCCATTCAAATCCATTTACACACTTCAGCCGGTTTGGTAGCCTCCAAGCACAAAATTCGCGTTTTCACCATCCGAGACCTCCAGAATGAAAATCACCGTCCTCTTGTCTCTTCCCATACTGCTTTTCGGTTTCTGCCTGACTTCACTAAAAGCCCAAAGTGACATTCAAACAGTCTACAACGAAGGAGTGACTCTCTACAATGAGGGCAAATATGCAGATGCCATGGTAAAATTCACAGCGATCCTGAAAGAGGATCCAAGAATCGTCCATGCCCGCAGTTACCTGACTAAATGCAGAGCGGCACTGGCCGGCAATCGCGCTCTTTCCAGTGGCATTAAAGCGCACATCGCTCAAATCATAATCCCCGAGTTGAATTTCAAAGATGCTCCCATCGGAGATATTCTCGATTACTTCACCATCCGCGCAGAAGAACTGTCTGGTGGTAAAGTGAGACCAAACTTCATCTATAAGGGTTCCGCTGACCAGCGTCGCAACACACGCGTGACTCTCTCCCTCCGCAACGTCCCAATGACAGAAGCTATTCGCTATGTGAGCCAGTTGAGCGGGACCTATATTAAATATGAGGAGCACGCCATTGTGGCAGACCCAAACTATGGCGTTAAAGCAGAGCCTGATCTGGGAGAGGCTTCAAGCCAAGGAGAGCAAACAGCTAATTCCGGCTCGACTGGCACACCTCTTTTCGACTGAGTTCTTTCTCTCTGGCCTTCCACCCCGTCATTACAGCAGTCAAGTTTCTCCTAAGGTTTGAGTGAGAATTTTGCCTTAATTACCGGAGGTCAGGGTGACCTTGCTGAAGCTTTGCGCGTTCAGTTAATCGGAACAGGTTTTGAAGTCCTTTCGCCCGGACGTTCAGAGCTAGACGTTCTCGACCCAGCCTCTGTGGATTCCTATTTTTCGGGGATAGGTCATTTGGACCTACTGGTGAATAATGCCGGTATCACAGGTGATGCGATTCTGACAAAACAGGCTCCATCGGAACGTAACGACGTGATCGATACCAATCTCAAGGGAGCCCACCTCTGCTCTCAAAAGGCGGCAACAATGATGATGAGGAAACGATCAGGACACATTATCAACATCGGATCCTATTCAGCGCTGAACCCACAAACGGGGCAAACAGCATATGCTTCTGCCAAGGCCGGTCTCATCGGCCTGACCAAAAGCTACGCCAAGGAGCTAGGAAAACGAAATATCCGTGTCAACTGCATACTCCCTGGTTTCCTCGAAACCAAGATGACAGCAAATATGGCCCCGGAAGCCGTTGAGACGGCGCTGAAACGACATCAACTGGGTCGCTTCAATACCGTGGAAGAGGCGGCTCGATTCGTCAGTTTCATCTGTTCGACCGAGAACATTTCAGGACAGGTCTTCCAACTTGATTCGCGGGTCTGACACAAAGATGTCGAAGGGCTCAAAACCGGGTTGAAAGAATCGCGAGCTTCCCCTATGGTCCCGCTCTTCGAAATTCCATTCTCGAAAAACCTGGAGGGGTGGCAGAGTGGTTGAATGCACTGGTCTTGAAAACCAGCAGGCCGCAAGGTCTCGTGGGTTCGAATCCCACCCCCTCTGCTTTAAAGGCTCCATCCTCTGCTTGCGGGGGATGGAGCCTTTAAGTTTATAAAATGGGTTCGAACCGGTCGGCCGGCGCCGGCAGTTCGACTCGCAGTGAGCACCAGCGAACGGAGAGATCTCGGGAGCAAAGTGACTGAGATAATCCCACCGCCTCTGCCATCAACAGGTCGCCCCCCTACGGCGCAAGGGGTGCTGAGAGATTTCGGCAGCCCAAACACTGGAGTAGGCCCTCCGAAAGCGCCCACACCAATGGCTAAAACTTCATAAATTTAGTCTATGTTTGTCAAGATTGACGGATGGGTCCAATCTACAATTTCGATTCATTCCTCAATATCCGTGAAAGCAGCATGAGTAGTTCTATCAAATCTCCCCGTATCGCCATTGTCGGTCTTGGCTTTGGTGCCGAATTTATTCCTATTTACCAACGGCATGCCGACGCGCAAATGGCGGCGATCTGTCAGCGCACTGAGTCTTCCCTCAATGAAATAGGTGACAGGTTCGGTGTCGAAAAACGCTACACTGACTACAACGAAGTTCTCAAAGATCCAGATATTGATGCCGTCCATATCAACTCCCCGATTCCAAATCACGCAGAGCAAACCATCGCTGCCCTGAAAGCGGGAAAGCACGTCGCTTGCACCGTTCCCATGGCGACCTCCGAAGAAGACTGCAAAACTATCGTCGATCTGTGTAACGAAACAGGACTCCATTACATGATGATGGAAACGGTCGTTTACGCCCGTGAGTTTCTTTACATGAAGGAACTCTACGACAACGGCGAGCTCGGCAAACTTCAATTTCTCAAAGCAAGTCATCAGCAGGACATGGATGGATGGCCCGGCTACTGGCCAGGTCTCCCACCCATGCACTATGCCACTCACTGCGTCGGACCTGTTCTTGGCCTTGGAAGAAACGAAGCGGAATATGTTAGCTGTTTCCCGAGCGGTACTATCCGAGAAGAGATGCATGACTGCTATGGCTCCCCTTTTGCGGTCGAGACTACCCACATCAAGTTCCACAACAGTGATCTCAGTGCTCAGGTTTATCGCTCACTTTTTGACGTAGCGCGTCAGTATCGGGAGAGCTTCGAGGTCTACGGCTCCAAAAAAGCCGTCGAATGGCCACTCATTGAGAATAATCCCCTCGTGGTGCACACAGCAAAGAAGCCGGAGCCCGAGATCCCTGAAGAAGTTGAGTGCCCCGACTACGGGCACTTATTGCCGGATGAGATTGCTCCCTTTACTCAGGGAGGAGTCTACAGTGGTGAGGAAGGCGAAGAACATCTTAGCTTTACTCAGGGCGCCGGCCACGGCGGTTCTCACCCGCATCTCGTACATCAGTTCATCGAACTGCTGCGCGGCGAAGGAGAAGGCTACCCGAACGCCGTCCAGTCGGCCAACATTACCCTCTGCGGCATTCTTGCCCACGAAAGCGCTCAAAAAGGCGGCGAACTGGTCCGCCTGCCTGACTGGAGCTTAAGCTCTTAACGCTTTTTTCGGCACCTAACTGAAAGGGTTGCCACCGCACCCCTTCATTACTAAACGGGTTTAGGTCGCAGGCTTAGACCCGCAAATTTCCAATATTCCTATGAAAAATCTCCTCACTCTCCTAGGAATAGCTCTTCTCTTTTCATCTGTCTTAGGTGAGGACACCAAACCGAACGTCCTCTTCATCGTGATCGATGACTTGAACGACTACATCTCTGTTCTAGATAATCACCCCAACGTTCACAGCCCGAACTTTGAGCGCCTTGCTAGGCGATCCGTCACCTTCACCAACGCACACTGTGCGGCGCCTGCTTGCCACCCATCCCGTGTCGCAGTCATGACAGGTGTTCATCCTTCAAGATCCGGCATTTATCGCAATGCATTCGGCGCACACGGTCCACGCTGGAGACACGAATCTCCGATGCTCAAGAACGCAGTTGTTCTTTCCCAGCACTTCAGAGACCACGGCTACTACGCGGCAGGTGGTGGTAAAATATTTCACACATTGCAATGGACGCCGGGTGACTCACAGAATGATCCCGAAGCATGGGATGATTACCGTGGTGACCCACTTGACCCGATTTCGAGCGACTGGCCCCGCCCGGCAATCACCCAATCAACCAATCAAAATGATCACTTCGTTGGAAAACGACCTCTAAGAGATTTTCATTTCGGGGCCGAACCCGTCGAACTTAACGAGGATCAGGGCGACGGAGCAGTCGTCGATTGGGCTATCAATAAAATGCAGCAGAAGCATGATCAGCCTCTTTTCCTTGCGGTCGGACTCTTTCGGCCGCATATCCCTTTTGAAGTCCCACAGAAATGGTTTGATCTCTACCCAGAAGATAAGATCGAGCTCCCCCCCTATCGAATCGATGACCTCAAGGATGCCCATAACCACGGCCGAACTAACTGGCACAAATGGGTGACGAACAACAACCAATGGAGAAAACTGATGCAGGGCTACCTCGCCAGTATCAGCTATGTCGACAACGAACTTGGGAGGCTGCTTGATGGACTGGACGCCTCGCCGCTCAAAGACGACACAATAGTCGTTTTATGGACTGACCACGGATTTCACATCGGAGAAAAGGATAACTGGGAAAAATTTGCACTTTGGGATCAAACAACAAGAGTTCCGTGCTTCATCCATGCCCCTGGCATCAGCAAAGACGGGGAGAAGACACGCGAACCTGTCATCCTTACCGACCTCTACCCTACTCTCTGCGAGCTTGCTGGTCTGCCCATCCCTGATCAATGCGACGGCTCATCTCTGGTATCCATACTGAAGAATCCCACCGTTACGGGAGAACGATTTGCCACGACCTCATTTCAGTTTCGCGGCGAAGATTCCCCCTCGCATGCTATTGCTGATGATCGATACCGGCTCATCCGATATGGGAACGGATTCGAGGAACTCTACGACCTCAGGGAAGACCCTAATGAGTTTGCTAACCGGATCAATGATCCATCTCTATCCGAGATTCGAGCTTACCTTACCTCCAAACTCCCTTCCAATGCTGCCCCTCAGGCCAAACCTGCCCCCAAATCACCATACAATCGAAACAAGCCTTCAGAAGCAGCCAACAAGCCCGCTGGCAAAGGTTCCACGGAGGGTCCTATACGCGTTCTCTTTTTAGGTCACAAATCAGATAGCCATCCTTCCGACCTCTACTATCCGATGCTTGCGCAAGCTCTCGGACGCGATGGCATCTACTTTGACTATGTGACGACTCCCGAAGAAGCCTTCGGCGACGCGGCTAAACTGTCACGTTATGATGCCGTTCTGCTTTATGCTAATCACAAGACGCTAGACCGTAAACTCTGGAAGAATCTTGCCACATACGTGCGAAATGGAGGTGGCTTCGTTCCCGTCCACTGCGCCAGTTGGTGCTTCCAAAACATCCTTGAATTTGACCAACTTGTCGGGGGACGATTTAAATCGCATGCTACCGGAACCTTTTCCGCTAAGACGATTGAGCCAGATCATCCCGCTATCGCCGGCATTCCCAGCTTCGAAGCCTGGGATGAAACATACTACCATACCAATCACAACCCGACTGACCGCGTCGTGTTACAAGTTCGCGAAGGCCCCGATGGCGATCCCCAGTCAGGACCCGAACCGTGGACATGGGTTCGGAAAGAGGGCAGCGGACGCGTCTTCTATACCGCGAGTGGGCACGATGAGCGCGTCTGGTCGCTACCTCAGTTCCATCAACTTCTCAAATCAGGAATCCTTTGGGCATGTGGAGATAAACGTCGCTCTGACTACGAAACCTTTCTCACTAAGAGAACCCCGCTCCGCTACCAAGAACGCGATAATATCGCTAACTACGAGGGCCGTCCCGAGCCGTTGAAATTTCAATTCCCACTCTCGGCCGAAGACAGCATGGACTATCTACGGATGCCGTTAGGCTGGGAAGTTGAACTCTTTGCTTCCGAGCCCGATCTGGTAAATCCAATCTCCATGGCTTGGGATGAACGAGGTCGCCTCTGGGTTGCCGAAACTGTCGATTATCCCAATGATGTCCGCGACGGATCCGGAGAGGACACCATCAAAATATTGGAAGACACAAATGGAGACGGGCGCTGTGACACCGTAAAAGTCTTTGCTGATCGCCTCAACATTCCCACCTCTCTGACGTTTTGGGACGGAGGCATCATCGTCGCACAGGCTCCTGATTTCCTATTTCTCAAAGACACCGACGGAGATGACCGTGCTGACGTAAAAGAAACCATTCTCACTGGATGGGGAATTCACGACACACATGCAGGCCCGTCCAATCTTCGCTATGGCATCGACAACTGGATCTACGGAACGGTAGGATACTCTTCTTTTAACGGCAATGTAGGGGGCCGGGATCATAAATTCGGTTCCGGTGTTTTTCGGATGAAGCCCGATGGCTCGGAACTGGAATTCATTCATCAGTTCAATAATAATACGTGGGGCCTTGGACTCAATGCTGCCGGCGACGTTTTCGGATCCACCGCCAACAGGAATCCTTCATTCTTTGGCGGCTTCCCCCAGACTGGATACCCTGAAGGTGAGAAAGGAATGAGCGCGAAAATGATCGCCGATGAAATTGTTTTCCACCCCATCACTCCGAACGTTCGACAAGTTGATGCATTTGGCCAATACACGGCAGGTGCCGGATACGCCCTTGCCACTTCGAACAATTTCCCCCCCTCATGGAGAGACCGCATGGCGTTCATTGGAGGACCTACCGGTCACTTACTTGGTATGTTTGAAAACCTCAGGGAGGGCGCGGGCTACAAAGCAATTAATCGCTTTCACCTCCTCGCCAGTGCCGATGAATGGTTTTCTCCTGTTGCCGCAGAGGTCGGCCCCGACGGCAACCTGTGGGTGGCCGACTGGTATAACTTCATCATCCAACATAATCCTACCCCCACAAGAGAGCGCGGTGGATACACCGCAGTTCGGGGCATCGGTAATGCTCACAAAAACCCACTTCGCGACAAACAGCATGGGCGCATCTACCGTGTCGTTTGGGAAGGGGCTCAAGCTTCAAGCATCTCATCTCTCGAGGGCGCATCAGAAAAGCAACTCCTCAACGCACTTTCACATCATAATCAATTCTGGCGGCTCACAGCCCAACGTCTCATCGTTGCTCGAAAGCTGACTGGACTTACCCCTTCGCTCAAAGCACTGCTAAAAAATTCTTCGGGCGTTCCCGCGTCACACGCCTTGTGGACACTCAACGGCCTCGGCACCCTTGATAAAGAAAGCCATCAGTTTGCTCTTCTCAAAGCTGGTGACCCCATTCTCAAGCGAAATGCGATTCGCGCCATCTCCACTGATGAGGCCGGCAGACAATTATTCTTTGATACAGCTGTTGTTCAGGCAAAGGATCCTCTTGTTCGCCTTACCGCATTCGCCAAACTCGCCCACTTTTCGGATAAGGAGGGAAACGAACAAATCGCAAATCGCCTTATTCTCAATGGCGAGAACAATAGCGATGAATGGCTGGCCACGGCTCTGCGGGCCAGCGGCGCCGGAAATGTCAAAAGAGGTCCGTTAAAAATTATGGGTCCCAACCTTCTTCCCAACCCGTCTTTCGAAGAAGTCACTCAAGCTACCCCGAGAGAATGGGAGATTAGAAGCTACAGCGGCACTGCTGAACACATCGTCGTCGCCGACGAATCAAGAACTGGGAAACGGAGCCTCTGTATCACCTCCACCAGAGGCGCTGACACCAGCTTTTTTACCGAAGTGAAGGTCAAACCCAATACCGAATACCGTCTCACCGGATGGGTAAAAACCGCTAGACTTCTTGGAGCACGTGGAGCCCAGATGAATGCGCATGAAGTCCAGAAACAACCCAGAGGCTCTCGCACTAATGCCCTCAACCGGACCACCCCCGAGTGGAGGCGTGTGGAGGCTACTTTTAATTCGCTGAATCGTGACGAACTCACGATCAACTGCCTCTTCGGCGGCTGGGGAAAGGCTACAGGAACAGCATGGTGGGATGATGTGGCGCTTCACGAGGTGGAATACGAAGCCGTAATCGAAGCCGAGCCCGAGGTCACCGGCGGGAATCCAAGTCGCGGAAAGAAAATTTTTGAAACACACTCTGTGGCTGCCTGTAGCCGCTGTCATGCTGCCGGAGGGCAAGGGGGATCTATTGGGCCCGCTCTCGACGGTATTGCCTCACGAAAAAGTAAGGATTACATCCGGGAGAGCCTCGTGGAGCCCCAAGCTAATATTGCAGAGGGATTTCAAATCGAAGTCTCTCCTATGCCACCCATGGGCGTCCTACTGAAAGAACAGGAACTTGAGGACGTGATGGCCTATCTGATGACCCTGCGAAACTAGATGAGGTTAAAGCGTGACGTTGCAGCGGTCTTTCCATTCACCTATTTCCATTCGACTTTTTCCTTCACCTTTTCCTCGCTACTTGTTTTGACGGCTGGAGGGAGCGTAGCGGAAATAGTCGACATCAATCCAGCCGACCTTCGATGAATCATCTGTCCTTGGATTCCAACAGGCTAAGCCAACACGGTTACCTCTCCAGTTGCCAAATTTCAGGGTGTAGCGATAAGAAGTTTCATTCCAAATTCTACCACAAAGGCTCCAAGAAAATCGCGCCTCATCGAAGTCTGTATTTGATTTCAAGTAGATTAAATCACTATCAATGATCTGACCAGAATCACTGCCTTGATGGTCAACGAAAAACAAGATGCGTTTTCCATTAGCTTCCCCTCGAACCCCAAACACCGCGTATTGACCTCCGTATTGCATAAAGGAACCGGAAAAGTGGCAAATCCCCGCTCTCGTTCCCTGCTTCAGTCCTGACAAGTCCATCTTCGATATCACTTCGGTTTGACCAATTCCAATTTGACGCTGAGAGAGTGTGTTTGGAGCTCCCCAAAAAGGCCCCTTTAGCTTCCCGCGGGCGGCCGCCACTGGCTTTGAAGCGGTAAGGCGAAGAAAACCCTCACGTTCGGCGAATGAAAACCGCTCACGTCTGGGATTGTGATTCCAGTTCCATTGATGCCCAATGAAGCTTTCTTCAAATTCGTCTGAAGTCTGCAGCAGCAGCGACGAATCACTTTCGATCGGCTTGCCGTGTTGCCACACAGGTTCTCCGATGCCGTCCCCATCAATATCCTTTCCGATGATTGGCCAGCCATCCTGCCAGGTTACCGGTTGCAGGCACTGAGGCCTACCGTGAAAGACCGGTTCACCGTTCTGGACCAACTGATGCATAAACCACCAACGCCCGTCAGGAGCCTCAATTAACGAGCCCTGACAAGCCGATCGATCCCCGTCACTCTCGCGTTCCATCACTGTTCTCCCTTCATACGGGCCATAGATTGATTCCGTGGTCGAACGTAGGCACAGCTGCTTGCGGTCACGCGCCTCTCCCTCGCCCTGCCACTCAATCATCATGACATACCACTGATCATAAAACCGTCGAATCTTGGCTGCTTCCACGGCCTGCCCGGTCCAAATTACCTTTCCCTCATCAAGCAATCCTCCACCGTCCCACGACAACTTAAATAGCTTGAGGTCATGGGGTGTGTCAGGTCGAGGTGGGGACCCCTTGCCCCAATTAGCCAACAGCCAGGCCTCCTTCTCTTTATAATCGAAAAAAACCGTCGGATCAGTCCAGTGCTTTCGCTTGAGAAGACACTCTGGTTTCGACCAAGGCCCGCGTATATCTTTGGCCCTTGTGACGTAAAGCCCCGACTGAAAGTCAATTTGATAGCAAAGCCATTCCTTACGTTCTTCGTGATAGACTAAATCGCCCGCCCAAACTCCGAAGCGGTAGCCGTTCATTTTATCCCACTGATAGTTCGATTCCCAAGTCAGTGACGGAATCGCGTGAGAAACGTACTTCCAGTTCACGAGGTCTCCCGACTCCATGATCGTCATGCCGGGCGAAAGGTGGTTAGTCGAGCTAATCAAATACCATTTGTCTCCGAACTTCTCCACATCCGAGTCCGCAAAGTCCCCGTTCAAAATAGGGTTGGCATAAGTTCCATTACCCTGGTCGCCCCACTTCAAAAACCGCTCTTGCCCGCTCGCATATAAGACGGAGCAAACGAGGAATATGATGAGAGTTAATCGATTCATAACAACAGACAAGGCGCCTTTATCTTACCGTCCGAAATCGGAGCATCCGGAATAACACTCATCCTAAGCCTCCGCCACTATTGGTGTAATGCATCATAGATCACCTGCTTTAAAGCTCGCTCCATATTCCAGTTGTAGGGCACGGTTTGCTCTAGCGTAATCACGATTAGGTTATCGTGCTCCGGAGACACCCAGTAGTGACAGCTCGCCGCTCCGCCCCAGCCATACTCATTCACCGGCGCAGCTTCGTCCCAGCCCTCACTTGGACCGGTTACCACTGAAAAACCGAGACCAAACCCAACTGCCACTCGCTGTTCTTTACCGAAAAAGATCTGAGGCACCGTTTTAGGAAGCTGATTTGTCGTCATCAACTTGACCGTCTCTGGCCTCAGAAACCTTCGCTCAAATCTCACACCACCGTCTGCAATCATCTGAAGAAATTGATAGTAATCCTTCGCAGTCGAGACCAATCCGCCTCCCCCTGACATCATCTTTGGCTTTTTGAAGTAGGCCTGACTCAGAGGGTCCTTCCCCGCTACCACCTCACCTTGACGACTCTGGTGTACTGCTGCGAACCGCTCAAGCATGTCGTCACTTTTTAGCCAGAATCCGGTGTCATTCATCTTTAGTGGGCCGAAAAAATTATCCTCAAGATAAACGTCTAACGTTTGACCTGACCAGACTTCAATCAATCGCCCGAGCACGTCAGTATTGACCCCGTAAACCCACGATTGTCCCGGCTCATGAGTTAGGGGAATCTCGGCAAGCTGATCACAGAACTGTTCCGAAGTTCCTCCCCAAAGGCGCGGTCCGGAATAAGCATCAACCAAACTTTTCGGCGCCGTAAAACTATATGCTAACCCTGAAGTATGCCGAAAGAGATCTGTCACCGTCATTTTTTCGATGGCATCAATCACCTCCCCATTTTCATTGAGAACAGACATGGATTCAAAAGCGGGCAAGTATATCTCCACAGGATCGTCGAGTTCATACTTTCCCTGCTCCCACAACTGAAGAGCAGCCGCCGATACGACTGCCTTAGTCATGGAGTGAATCCGAAAAACGGTATCAGTCGTCATTCCCGTTCCTGATGCGATAACACGTTCCCCGTAAGCTTTGTGATGGAGCAATTTGCCGCCCTGTGCCACCAGCACGACGGTCCCGGCAAGCTTCCCTCCCTCAATCAGATCTGCAACAGACTCATTGACTTCCTCAGTCAGTAACGGGGCTTGATCAGACCTGACTTCGGCGACTCCTCCTACGAATACTAACAGAACAGTAACGAAAATTTTATACATGACAAGTGAGTCGAGCATAGGCGATATTCTCAGTAAGGCAAAATCTACTCCTCCCGTTTTCTGGCCACTCTAAAATCATCCTTAGACCTAATCGCAAACATGTCATTTTACTGTAATGCTTGCCATTCGTGATTCCTTTCTCGACAAAGCAGGTAGGGTGAGCTCCCCCTACTAAATCCGTCCCAATCAGATTACCATTCTACATTATGAAGTGACGACGACGTTATTTCTCGCTGAGACTCTCTGACGGTGACTACTCCACAAAATTTGAGTCCAGCTCCGACTCATACTTGAGTTTTTGAAATTTTCAGGAAACAACCAAACCTCAAAAAAAGGAGCTCGCTCTCATTGTTTTTTCAAGGCCATCCTTAATTATTTCCCTATGTTTCGCCGGTTATCACTGCACAACCTCATCTGGTTTGTTTTTTTCTCTTATGGTTGCGTTCAAACGGAAGGAAGAGTCGATCCGCCGTCAGTTCTAACCGGACGAATCATGGGAACCTACTATCGAGTTACCTTCGCCGAAAATCTATCCCCACGGAAGCTCGACCAGCTCGCTAACGTTGTAGAAGAAAAACTGACCCATATCAACCGTCTCATGTCGACCTATCGTGATGATTCGGAAATATCGCGCTTCAATCGCTTTGAAAAAAAAGAATGGTTTGATATTTCAAAAGAAACAGCTTTCGTTGTTTCAAAGGCGCTCGAAATCCATGAGGCGTCCGGTGGAAGGTTTGACATCACAGTTTCCCCCTTGGTTGAGCTATGGGGGTTTGGAAAGATTAAAGAACGCGACAAACCTCCTGCGCATGCAGAAATCGAACAGGCACTCCGATCAATAGGCTCTCAAAATCTCAAGGTTCGACTAGAACCACCCGCTATCCGAAAAGCCATTCCCGAGCTGGAAATTGATCTATCAGCCATCGCCAAGGGCTTTGCTGTCGATCTAGTCTTTAAAGAACTCCAAGCTAAAGGTATCACGAACTTCCTCGTCGATATCGGAGGCGAAATTCGAGCGAGCGGCTCAAAAACCGCAGATCAACCCTGGCAAGTCGCAATTGAGTCTCCCGTCAGCCCTGGCGAAATACTTAAGACCCTACCTCTAGTAGGCGGGTCGCTCGCAACTTCGGGAAACTACAGAAACTTTTTTGAATCCCAAGGCAACCGCTACTCGCACACAATCGATCCACAAACAGGATACCCTGCTAAACATTCGATTGTCTCCGTCAGCATTATCGCAAACGACTGTCTGGTCGCAGATGCATGGGCAACAGCCTTCATGATTTCATCTGCT